>JANNJM010000048.1:0-6132 GCA_031395645.1 Gammaproteobacteria bacterium
CCAAACAACTAAGGTCCGGTACCTTTTGCTTCATCAAGTGAAGACATGTCCTTTGGGGTGCCGTGCTGGACCAGGATTGCCTTCTTGCGAAGGAAGCGCAGCAGGCCGGACGGACCCATGCGCGAGGCACCAATACCGGAGAGGTTGAAGGCGTTCTTTTCGGCGTCGAAGACTTCGGTGGTGAGGGCCCCATCGTTGATGCTGACCGCGCCGACGTTGAGACGGCGGGCCACCGCCAGGGACTCGGCCTCGTCGCCGAGCACGGCTGCCGACAGGCCGTAAATCGAGTCATTCGCCAGGCGCACGGCCTCGTCCAGGTCGGCATAACTCATCACCGGCATCACGGGACCGAAGGTCTCCTCCGACATCAGCGCCATCTCGTGGGTCACGCCGGTAACCACGGTCGGCCGCAGCCAGAGGCCGCCCCCGTGATTCTCGATGCGCCCGCCCGTACGGATGCGGGCGCCCTTCCCCACCGCATCGGCCAGTTGCGCGGCGATGATTTCTGCCTGCCGCGCAAAGATCAGCGGCCCCACCTGACCCTGGTGGCTGTCGGGGTAGTTGAGCGACACCGCGTCCGCCAGCACTACGAGGCGCTCCAGGAATGCGGATTCCAGCCGTCTGTCCACGTAGACCCGCTCCAGCGACTGGCACGCCTGGCCGGTGGCCTGTACGGATGCCCGCAGCACTACTGAGGCAGCCCGCGCCGGATCTGCCGAGGCCAGCACGATGACCGGGTCCTTGCCGCCCAGTTCCAGGAACGCCGGGATGAAGCGCCGGGCGCAGGCCTCGCCCACCTTGCGGCCCGTGGCCACGCTGCCGGTGAAACACACGACATCCACCTGCTCGACGAGTGCGGCCCCCGTCTGCCCGTCACCGGTGACAATGGCCAGTACACCCGCGAGTTCAGGGAAATCCCGCAGGCTCTCCATCAGCGGCGCCACAAAGCGTGGCGTCACCTCACTGGGCTTCACGAGTACGGCGCAGCCGGCGAGCAGAGCCGGAATCGTATCCAGCATCGACAGGAGAAACGGGAAGTTCCACGGGCTGATCACCCCAACGAGGCCGTAGGGTACAAGCTGGGTCTGCACGCCGATGCCTGAGGTGAACGAGGGTCGTTCAGGCACGTCCGCCAGCGCGTGGGACGCGATAGTCGCATTACCGGCCACCATCCCGCCAAGCGCCCGCAGTTCGTTGCCGGCAAGACGGTGACGACCGGTGTCCGTCGCCAGCGCATCAAGAACACTGGCGGGCTGTGCCAGGAGCGCGTCGGACCAGACCTTCAGCACGGCACTGCGGCGGGCCACGCCGGCAGCAGCCCAGGTGACCTGGGCCGACCTCAGCCGGGCTGCGAGGGGCGCCAGCTCGGCCACACCGGGTGCTTCGACCTGGCAGTCGGTCTGGCCCGTGCGGGGATTGCGTACCGGGATGCTGCGGACGGCTGTTCCAGTCATTGAGTTGGATCGCGCCTGAAGGCGCTCCTACGAGGCGCTCCTGTGACGCCCCCTTCGGGGCGCTCCTGCACGCCCTGCCTTACGGTGCGGGCTTCCGCGCGTCGATGATCTTCTTGAAGTAGGTCCAGCTGGTCTCGTTCGGGCGCTGGTCATCGAGCGGGGGCGGATTGCGATAGGCCGGGTAGTTCTTGTCGATCTCTGCCCGCATGGTCGGCGAGAGGTCGTCCCACTTCGCCAGCTTGCGGCCGGCCGTGTGGAAATAAAGCAGTCCGGCACGATCGCCCATCTCCATCCACGGCAGCCACATTGAAATCCGCTGCCAGCTCACCGCCGATTCAGCGCTGTCCTTCTTGCGATTGGCGAGGTCGTCGACAGCACCAAAGAAATTGAACAGTTCGGTAACGTGGTAGGTGCCTCCCGCGTAGCGCTGATAGTCCCCGCCCAGCGGATTGGTGTAGAAGAGCGGCACGCCCGTGGTGAGCCACCACTGGTTGCCGATGGCTTCAAACGGCAGGTTGGTGGGCTTGCCGTCGCGGCCGACCAGGCCGTAGTTGCCGTTCACGGGATCGTTAGCGACGTGCACGACGTCAAGCGTCTGGCCAGTCCAGGGATTTGCCCAGGTCCGCAGCACCTCGCCCGTTACCGGATCTTCAAACAGCAGGATCTCGCGGCTGACCAGCCGGAATTCCGCCTTGTTCGTCGCGCCGGCCAGCGGTCCGCAATGGCGAACGTTCATGCCCTCGACCTTGAACAACTGACGGTCCGGCTCACCGGGCACCCGGCTGTAGGTGACGCCCTTCCAGTAGTAGGTGACGGGCTTACCATCGGTCTCCGAGCACTGGATGCGCCGCAGGGCGAGCAACTGGCCTTCGGGTGTCGCAAGATCCGGAACATCAGCCACCGAGGCGGACGCAGCAATAGCGAGCAGCAGGCCCGCTAACACGTGACGATGCATGGCTTTCTCCTGGGATCCGTTGCCGCTCAATCGACGAGACGATCGACCTTCGCCGCACAAATGAAATCGTTCTCCGTCAGGCCGTCGACCGCGTGGGTTGACCACTGCACGACGCAACGGCCGTAGCCCACGTCAAGGTCAGGGTGATGCCCCTCGGATTCGGCAATAAAGGCCACGGCATTGACGAAGCCCATCGTGCGTCCGAAACCCGGGAACTCGAAGCGTCGGCTGAGCCACTTGCCATCGGTGGAGAGCTGCCAGTCGCCGTGCAGCGCCTGCCGCAACTGCGCGACCGCCGCGGGCGTCAGGGGAGGAACGCCGCCTTCACACGGCTTGCAGCGCTTGCCAGCCAGATCCTGCTGACTCGTTGGTTCTTTCATCAGTCCTCCACGGGCACGGCAGCAGCGAATGTGCCCGGACTGCCAATCTGCTGCAACAGCAGGGTGGCGCGGGACCCATCGGCAGCAGCGATATCGGGCAACCCGTCATCGTTGAGATCGCCGATTGCGACGCCAAGTGGACCATAGAAGCCGGGATAGCGGTTCGCCGTCAGGAATACCCCGCCCCGGGAGGGATCCTGAAGCAGGACGGACACAGCTCCGCGCTGACCACCCCGGTCAGCAACCACGAGATCCGGGTTGCCGTCGCCGTCAAGGTCGCCAACCGCGATGTGGACGGGGTGTGTGCCCGCTGCATAGGTGACTGGGGCCAGAAAAGATGCGGATACCAGACTATCCTGCAACAGGACTGACACCCCCGCATTTCCCTGCCCCTGCAGGCCGGGGCCTTCGTTGACAAGGACCAGGTCAGCTCTTGTGTCATTGTCGAGGTCGGCAATCTTGACGGACAACGGTTCAGTGCCCACGGGGAATTCGCCTGGCGCAAGAAACAGCCGGGGAATCAGGGCATCCTGAATCAGAATGACGACCGCGCCATCGCTCCCGTCGGCGTCCTGAACAGTCGCAGCAAGATCCAGCCGCCCATCGCCGTTGATATCCCCTATTGCGACTGACGTTGACGGCCTGCTGACCGGCAGACGGGTTGGTACGCCAAATTGACCCGGGGACAGCAGATCCTGATACGCGACGAAGACGCTGCCCGCCGCTTCAAAGCTGGCGATCAGGAGATCGTCCGCACCGTCACCATCGATATCGCTCACCGCGACATCGAACGGCGCGCCACCGGTCGGCAGGGAAATTGCGGGCAGAAAAGTGCCGGTGGCACTGGCATCCTGCAGAAAAACCGACACGTCGCCCGACCCCACATTGGCCACCGCCACATCGGCATTGCCGTCATTGTCGAGATCACCCACGGCCAGGGTCGACGGATTGAACCCGGCAGTGATCTCCTGGTTGCTGACAAAGGAGCCTGGCACCGCAGGTGCCTGCAGCAGTACGGAGAGAAACCCTGGGTCCGCGGCAGCATAGATCACGTTCGTCGCGGCAACGACCAGATCCAGGTCACCATCCCCATTGAAGTCGGCAATGGCGACGGAATTCGGTACATCGTACGGCGCAATATTCAGGTTGCTGTCGTTACAGCCCGCCAGGGCCAGCGCACCCAGCGCTCCGCATGCCGTGAACCCGCGAATCCGTCCAACCATCGACAGCACTCCTCCCCAGTAGCCGCCAATACTATCCTCCTGCAGGCCAGCCGGGCCAGAGGGTGCTGCCCACCAGTTTCCTATCCAGCGGCTGCGATTCGGCTTACTCTAGAATCCTAGTTTCCCGAACTAGCTTCCGGACCAGGAGGTCCAGCATGCATCAGTCCATCCTCAAAACCAGTCGCACCATGGTGGTGGCCGCGCTTGCAGCACTGGCGTTGGCAGGTTGTGCCTCCACGCCATCCATCTATGTCGACACCGATCCGGCGGCGAACTTCACCGCCTATCGCACCTATGACTTCGTGACCCCGCTGAGCACGGATGGCCCCGGTTACTCCTCGATCTTGAGCCAGCACCTGCGGATCGCTGCTGCCCGGGAACTCGAGGCGCGGGGTTACCGGCGCGGTGACAAACCCGACCTGCTGATCAACTTCAACGTCCAGACGAAGGAGAAGATCCAGACCAGCAGCCTGTCATCCGGGCCACGGTTCGGGGGGTATTACGGCTATCGCGCCGATTACTACGGGGTGTGGGGAGGCTATGAAACCCAGATTACCCAATACACCGAAGGCACCCTCACCGTGGATATCGTCGACGCGGCCCGCAAGCAGCTCGTCTGGGACGGGACGGTGGTGGGTCGGGTGCGGGAGGAGGATCGCAAAAACCTCCAGCCGGCGATCGACAAGGTGATCACCCAGATCTTTGCGAAGTACCCGTACCGGGCGGGACCCTAAGCCAGGGAGAGCCAGAGCACTCTGCTAGCATCCGTGCCGCGCGAGCTGGCGCGTCGCCCTTTCCGGAGTCCACTGCAATGGCACTTGCCGAAGCCCTCACGCAACTTAAGGCCCAGGTCAACCAGGAGATCCACCTGAGCGACTGGCTGGCCATCGATCAGGCGATGATCGACGGCTTCGCGAACGCCACGCGCGACCGTCAGTGGATCCACGTGGACCCGCAGCGCGCCGCAGCGGAATCCCCGTACCGCAAGACTATCGCCCACGGCTACCTCACCCTCTCCCTCTACCCGCTTCTGCGTGGCCTCGTGGACTCCGGCAAGCCACTGGCCCCGGGCGTCACGCGGGTGATCAACTACGGCATTAACAAGCTGCGTTTCCCGAACGCCGTGGTGGTTGGCAGCCGGATCCGTGCCCATTGCAGGCTGCTCTCGGCCGATGAAATCAAGGGCAGCCTTGAGCTCGTGGAGGAGTATTCCGTGGAGATAGAGGGACAGGAACGACCTGCCTGTGTGGCCGAGTGCGTCATGCGCCTTTACTTCTCTTGAACGACATCCTTCAGGTCGAGCGGCGGGCTGACCGGCTGCAGGTCACGATCAACCGGCCCGATCAGCGCAATGCGCTGTCCCTGGAGCTGCTCGACCGGCTTGGCGAGGTCTTCACGAGCTTCGCCCCCGATGCCACTCTGAAGTGCGCCGTGCTGACAGCCACAGGTGACCGCTGCTTCGCTGCGGGCGGCGACCTGAAGGAACTGGCGGCCGTCCGGAGCGAGGCAGACACCCTCGCCATGTCGCGCCGGGCCCGGGCAGCGCTCGATGCCGTGCGCCGGTTTCCGGTACCCGTACTCGCTGCCCTGAACGGCCATGCCCTTGGCGGCGGTGCCGAGCTGGCCATGGCCTGCGACCTGCGCGTCGGCACGTCGCAGTCGGAACTCGGTTTCCTGCAGGCCCAGCTGAACGTCACCACTGCCTGGGGTGGTGGCATTGACGTACTGGCGCTGCTCGGTCCCGCGCGTGGCCTCGCACTGTTGCTTGAAGCCCGGCGCATCCCCGCAGCTGAGGCCCTGCAGCTCGGCTTGCTGCAACGGGTGTGCGGGCCGCACGACACGCTCGCGGCCTGCACTGACCTGGTCCTGGCACCCCTGCTGCAGAGGCCGGTCCAGGTGCTGCGCGCTTACAAGTCGCTCGCCCTCGAAGCCCGTCGTGCATTGCACGAGCGACTCTCCGCCGTCGAGGAACGCGGCTTCGTAGCGACCTGGACTCACGCCGATCACTGGGCCGCCGCGGAACTGGCTCTCGTGCCAAAACCGGCAGAAGAGCGGCGGGCGTCCGGACCCCGGGAAGCGTAGGAGCGCCCGTAGGAGCGCCTTCAGGCGCGATACCAATC
>JANNJM010000064.1:0-12256 GCA_031395645.1 Gammaproteobacteria bacterium
GCTGCATCGGACCCCCGCGGTGGCGGCGACGTTACCGTCTATTAGTAGAAAAAGGTACCGGACACTTAGTTATTTAGTTGTTTGGCCGGTCGCGGCAAACAACTAAATAACTAAGTGTCCGGTACCTTTTTCTACTAATAGACGGTAACGTCGCCGCCACCGCGGGGGTCCGATGCAGCGTCGACGCGACCGGTGGCGCGGTCCCAGGTAACGACCTGCATGTTGCCGTAGCTCCGTTCACTCAGCTCCAGCTTGTGGCCCTTCGCCACCAGGCCAGCCTTCTCGTCGGGCGTGAAGGCGCCCTCCTCGTAGGCAACCACATCGGGAAAGTACTGGTGGTGGTAGCGCTTGAGGGCAGCCATCTGTGTGGCATCCGCCCCATCCGCCCAGGCCAGCGCAGCCAGGAGCACCATACTGATGATCCGGCTTCCGCCGGGCGTACCGAGGATTGCCACACCACGCTCGCTCTCGAGGAAGGTCGGCGACATGCTGGAAAGCATGCGTTTGCCGGGAGCGATCGAATTCGCCTCGGTACCGATCAGGTCGAAGCCGTTTGAAACGCCGGTCTTGACAGAGAAGTCATCCATTTCATTGTTCAGGATCACGCCGGTGCCAGGCGGTATGAACGCGGAACCGAACCACGTGTTGATGCTGAGCGTCCCGGCCACACGATTGCCGGCCCGATCAAGTACCGAGAAGTGGCTGGTGTTGGCACCCCCGCCCGTGTCCGGGAGAATGCCAGACAGCTGCATGCTGGGTGTGGCACGGTCGAGCAGAATTGACGTGCGCTGGCCGTCTGCGTAGTAGGGGCTCAAGAGCCGCTCCAGCGGCATCGTGACAAACGCCGGGTCACCGAGATAGATGGCGCGATCACGGTACGCCCGGCGCAGTGCCTCGATGCTGAGGTGCTTGCGGTCCACAGTCGCCAGCTTGCCGAGGTCGTAGCCGCGGAGTATCTGGAACACATTGGTCAGCGCGACGCCGCCAGCCGACGGCGGCGGTGCCGACACGACAGTCATGCCCCGGTACTCGGTTCGGATCGGTTGCCGTTCGAGCACTGTGTAGTGGGCGAGATCCTCCAGCGTCCAGATGCCACCTGATGCCCGCACGCCATCGACGAGCTTCTGCGCCACGGGGCCCCGGTAAAAGCCGTCGTGACCGAGTGCCGCCAACCGGCCCAGGGTGCGCGCGAGATCCGCAAAACGGACCATGTCGCCGGTGACGAGCGGCTTGCCACCGGGCAGGTAGATGGCGGCAAACGCCGGCGAGCTGCGCGCGGCTCCCGCGCGGAACTTCAATCCGAGTTCCATGCCGCGGGTTGCCGCCACGCCCTCTTCCGCATAGCGAATCGCAGGCGCCAATGTTTTTGACAGCGGCAGTCGGCCATAGCGCCGGGCGAGATGCACCAGACCGGCGGGCTCACCTGGGATGCCGGCGGCGAGCGGGCCGTTCAGCGTCACACCGGGTCGCGGCTGGCCCTGCACATCAAGGTACATGTCGTGAGTGGCGGCACCGGGCGCAACCTCGCGCGCATCCACGACGGTCTGCCTGCCGCTCTTCGCCTCGTGCAGCAGCCAGAAGGCGCCGCCGCCCAGGCCGGAAGACGTTGGTTCAACTACGGCCAGCGCAGCGCTGATCGCCACGGCAGCGTCGAAGGCGTTACCGCCAGCCGCAAGGATTGCTTCACCCGCCCTGGTTGCCAGCGGGTGGGCGGTCGCAATGCCCGCCTGAGCTGGCTGGCGCGCCGGCTTTGCCGGCACGGCCAATGACCAGACCAGCGCCACGACCAGCAGGCAGCCGCGAAGAATCAAGGGACGCGAGCGCACGAACGGTACGTCAGCCGCCAATGCTGGCACGTTTGCGGGCCAGGGCCGCGGCAACGCCCGGCGGTACGAACGGCGAGATGTTGCCACCGAGCACGCCAATCTCGCGCACGAACGTGGAGGAGACGAAGGTGTACTCCTCGGCCGGCGTGAGGAAGATGGTTTCGACTTCAGATCGCAAGTGCCGATTCATGGTCGCCAGCTGGAATTCGTACTCGAAATCCGACACGGCGCGGAGCCCACGAATGATGACGCGGAGGCCGTGCTGGCGCACGTAGTCGACCGTCAGCCCGGCGTAACCGTCCACAGTGATATTCGCCACGTCGGCCAGCGCCGTCCGTGCCATGGAGATGCGCTCGTCAAGCGTAAACATGGGGGTCTTGTTGGGGCTGGCCGCCACCGCCACCACCACCCGGTCGAAGAGCTTGGCGGCCCGGCGTACCAGGTCGAGGTGGCCGTTAGTGACGGGGTCGAACGTCCCCGGGTACATGGCGCCGACGCTCACGGATGCTTACTCCTGACGGTGGCCAGCGCGTACAGCACATCACCGGCCTGGGATTCCCGGTGCAGCTGCCAACCCTCAGGCAGCACCGGCATAGCGTGACGGCGGCTCGTTTCCAGATAGACCCACGACTGGGCTGCGAGCCAGCCGTGCGCGAGGAGTGTACACAAATCTTCGAGGCTGTTTGCCTCGTAGGGCGGGTCCAGAAAGACCACGTCGAAGGCGGCGAGCGGCGGTTTTTTTAGCCAGCGCCGCGCGTCTGTTGTCAGCACGCGACTCTGAACCGTGGCGGCAGAGTCGACCACCGGGCTCCCGAAGCGCCGGAGCGTGGCCTCGAGGGCCGCCGCAACACCCGCGTCCCGTTCCACGAACCAGACCTCGGCGGCGCCGCGCGACAAGGCCTCCAGCCCAAGTGCCCCGGTGCCCGCGTAGAGATCGAGGCAGCGCTTGCCGGACAACAAGGGACTGAGCCAGTTAAAGAGGGTTTCGCGCACGCGATCCGGGGTGGGACGGAGTTCGGCCCCGGGCAGGACCTCGATACGTCGGCCCCGCCAGCTGCCCCCGATGATGCGGACGCTGCCCGGCGGGCCGGTTCGGCGGTTGGCGGGTTGTTTACGCGGCATCGGCAAAGTTTAGCTAACATGCAGGCATGCCAGCGGACACGAATTCCGGGACCGGTTCCCGGACGGGCTTTTTCGCCCGTCTCAAGGAGCGGCTGCTCGGCCCGGATATCGGCCCGGCGGCAACGTCTCGGTCAGCAGAAGCGGCTGCGCCAGCTTCGCCGTCCGAGCCAGCGCTGGCAGCGGTGCCGCCAGGACCCTCCCGCTTCCGCCTGGGTGCAGCGCTCGACTGGCTCGTTGGCCGGAAATTCGACGAGCAGACTGCCGAAGACCTGGAGACCCACCTGCTGGGCGCGGACGTGAGCCTGGCTACGGCGGCGAATATCATCCGGCGCGTAAAGACTGCGGCCGGCGGCCGCAACGTGGCCACGCGGGACGACGCCCGCCAGATCCTCGCTGCGGCATTGGTCGAAATCCTCGAGCCCAGGGCGCGGCCTCTGATCATTCCCGCCAGTCCCCGGCCTTTCGTGATCCTGATGGTCGGCGTCAACGGCTCCGGCAAGACCACCACCATAGGCAAGCTCGCCCGCCGGCTGAAGGATGATGGACTGAAGGTGATGCTGGCTGCCGGTGATACCTTTCGCGCGGCGGCGATCGAGCAGCTGCAGGTCTGGGGTGAACGCAATGACGTGCCGGTGATCGCCCAGCAGGCCGGCGCGGATCCAGCTGCTGTGGTCTACGACGCCCTGGAGGCCGCCCGTGCCAGGGGCTACGACGTGTTGCTCGCCGACACCGCGGGCCGCCTGCAGAACAAGGCGCATCTCATGCAGGAACTGCAGAAGGTGGTACGCGTGCTCCGCCGGCTGGATCCCTTAGCTCCGCACGAGACCATGATCGTGCTCGACGCCAGCCTCGGCCAGAATGCCGTCGCCCAGGCGAAGGAATTTCACGCTGCCATCGGCCTCACCGGTATCACGATGACCAAGCTGGATGCCGGCGGCAAGGGGGGCGTACTGGTCACCCTGGCAGGCGAACTCGCCATCCCCGTCCGGTTTATCGGTATCGGCGAGCAGGCGGCTGACCTGGAAGTGTTCGACGCAGCTGAATTCGCCGCTGCGCTGACTGGTTCCACGGCGGGCTCAGCGCCCGGGTCAGCCGGGTGAGGCCATGATTCGCTTCGACAACGTCACCAAGCGGTACGACGGCGCCCGGGAAGCCCTGAAGGGTGTATCCCTGCACGTGGCCGAGGGTGAGCTCGCCTTCCTGACCGGACGCTCGGGCGCCGGCAAGAGCACGGTGCTGAAACTTATAGCCCTGATCGAGCACCCCACCCGCGGCACCGTGACGGTGGACGGCCGCAATCTCGGCAAGCTTAAGGACCGGGAGATTCCTGGCCACCGGCAACAGATCGGCATGGTGTTCCAGGACAACAAGCTGCTGGACGATCGCAGCGCCTATGAGAACGTGGCGCTGCCACTCATCATCAACGGCACGGGACAGCGGGAAGTCGGCCGGCGAGTGCGCGCTGCGCTGGACCAGGTGGGCCTGCTGGACCGGGAGCGCTACCCGCCCAGAGCCCTGTCCGCGGGCGAGCAGCAGCGACTGGGCATCGCGCGGGCCATCGTGAGCCGCCCGAAAGTGCTGATCGCCGATGAGCCAACCGGCAACCTGGACCCGGACCTGGCGCTCGAAGTGATGACGCTGTTCAAGCGACTCAATGCAGTCGGGACCACCATGCTGATCGCGAGCCACGACCTGCACCTCGTTGAGCACTTCGGCGCCCGTCGCATCACCCTGGCCGGAGGTCAGCTTCAGGGAAGCGCCGGAGGTCAGGTCTCGTGAACCCGTCGGCCTGGCTCACCCGGCACGCGCAGAACGCCATCGGCGCGCTCGGTACCCTCTCGCGTAATCCTGTCGCGACAGCGCTGACCGTCACCGTGATCGGGATTGCGCTCGCCCTGCCGGCAGCGCTGGGCGTTTTGGTGCAGTCGGGCCGGGCGCTGGCCGGTGGCTGGGCCGACGTGCGCGATTTCTCGGTGTACCTGGCACCGGGGGTGACGCTCGACCGGGCAGAGGCGCTGGCGCGCGAACTGCGGAGCAAGTCTCTGGTGGAGTCCGTGCGGCTGATCCCGGCGGACGTGGCCGTCGCGGAACTCCGCAAGGATCCCGGCTTTGCCGACGCGCTTGCAGCGCTGGAATCCAATCCGCTGCCCCACACGCTGGTGGTCCGGCCGCGGGCGACGTCTGACGGCGCATCCCTTGAACAGCTCGGCGCCGAAGTACGGAAGGCGCCCGGCGTCGACCTGGTCAAGCTCGACCTGGAGTGGGTCGGGCGCCTGAACGCGATGCTCGACTTCCTCCGCCGGCTGGGGCTGATCACCGGCGGGCTGCTGGTTGCCGCCGTACTGATCGTGGTCGGCAACACGATCCGTCTCGATATCCAGAACCGGTCTGCGGAAATCGAGGTGGCCAAGTTACTGGGCGCAACCGACGCGTTCGTCCGGCGGCCATTCCTGTACCTGGGCCTCTGGTACGGCCTGCTCGGCGGGGTGGTGGCAATGCTCATTTTGCTCATGGGGTTGTGGGCCCTCGGCGGGCCCATATCCCGCCTCGCCGGGCTCTATGGCAGCAGCTTTGAGCTGGGAGGGGCCACCGGCAGCAGCCTGCTGGCCGTGCTGGGCGGGGGCGTGTTGGCCGGCTGGGGCGGAGCCTGGACAGCCGTTGCGCGCCATCTTGCTGCGATACAGCCACGAATAGACTAGTCGGCCGAAGGAACCCGTTCGGGTGTTAGCACTCCAAGGAGTCGAGTGCTAAAATTCTCCCTCAGGAGGCTAGATTATGACGACAGCTGCGCTAACTACCCGACCCTTGTCAAACGCCTACGAGCTGGCTCTGGCCGGCCCACTCGGCACGCTGGATGCTTATATCTCGGCGGTCCGCCAGGTGCCCGTCCTCACCCAGGCGGAAGAAGTGGCCCTCGCACGCCGGCTGCGCGAGAACAACGATCTCGATGCCGCCCGCGACCTCGTTTTGTCCCAGCTCCGCTTCGTCGTGCACATCGCGCGCGGCTACCTCGGCTATGGCCTGCCGCTGGGCGACCTCGTGCAGGAAGGCAATGTGGGCCTCATGAAGGCCGTGAAACGCTTCGACCCGGACATGGGCGTGCGCCTGGTGTCATTCGCCGTACACTGGATCCGCGCCGAAATCCACGAGTACGTGTTGCGCAACTGGCGGCTCGTCAAGATCGCCACCACCAAGGCCCAGCGGAAGCTCTTTTTCAACCTGCGCCGTGCCAAGTCGCACCTCGGCTGGCTATCCAGTGCCGAGCGCGAAGCCATTGCGCAGGACCTGGGCGTTACGGCCGTGGACGTCGGCGAGATGGAGCAACGGCTGGCGGGTCAGGACGTGACCTTTGATCCGGTGCCCGACGCGGATGATGAGACGACCTACGCGCCCGCCATGTACCTGACTGCCCCTGGCAGCGATCCGGCAGATGCGTTTGAAGCGGACGACTGGCGTGACCAGGGCACGGACCGCCTGCACGCCGCACTCGACGGCCTGGATGCCCGCAGCCGCGCGATTCTCGAGGCCCGCTGGCTGGCTGAGAAGAAAACCACGCTACACGTTCTCGCCAAGCGCCACGGCGTGTCGGCCGAGCGCATCCGCCAGATTGAGCAAAACGCGCTGAAGACCCTCCGCGCCGCCCTCTGAGGCGTCTCCCGTAGGAGCGCCTTCAGACGCGACCGCTGTAGGAGCCGCTTCAGCCGCGATCGGGAAAGGTCGCGTCTGAAGGCGCTCCTGCGGGTCCGGTACCTTTTTGTTATTGCGTTACTGGCACCAGCGTGATTTCCACGCGCCTATTCTGCTGCCGGCCCTCGGGCGTATCGTTAGTAGAGATCGGGCGCGTCTCGCCGTAGCCGACCGTGATCAGTCGCTGTGCATTAATGCCTTGCGCGCCCATGTAAGAGCTCACACTCCCGGCCCGGCGCTGGGACAACTCCAGGTTCTTGTCGTCAGGGCCCGTGCTGTCCGCGTGGCCAGCCACGTCCACTACGGTCTTTTCGAATTCCTTGAGCACGACGGCGACGGAATTCAGCACCGGGTAGAAGCTGGCATTGATGTCCGCGCTGTTGGTCTGAAATGTCACATTGCCGGGCATGTTCAGGATGATGTTGTCGCCGCTCCGGGTAACGCTAACGCCCGTCCCCTGCAGCTGGGCCCGCAACTTGGCTTCCTGGCGATCCATATAGTTGCCGACACCGCCACCAACAATGCCACCTGCCGCACCCAGCTGGATGGCGCGCCGCTTGCGCTCCGACGAGCTGTCGCCAGTGATCAGGCCAATGATCGCGCCCACCCCGGCACCAGCAGCGGCACCCTTGGTGGTCTTGCTCACTTCCTTCTCCCCCGTGTAGGGGTCATAGGTCATACAGCTCGCCAGCAGCACGCTGGCACCCAGTGCGAGCGCTGCGCTTCGTCCGGTCATTGGCTTACTCATCCGTTACTCCTTCAACAACAAATTGTCAGTGCAGCGCTTTATGGCAGAAACAGCCCCGCGCGGCAACGCGGGAAATGGGGACATGCCTCATTTCTGGCCGAAAATGTGGCATGTCCCCATTTCCGGACCAACACTTGCCGTGAGCGCCTGAACGAGGTATGAACTTGGGGGTGATGAGTCAGGCTACAAACTTGCTGGCCGAGTATTCGGCGGACCATCAACACCCGTTCAATCGACTGATGCACAGCATCTGCGTGCCGCTGATTGCAGTAGCGCTTATCGGTCTGCTGTGGGCCATTCCCATGCCGGAGGTGCTGGCTTCCGCCCCCCGCTGGCTCAATTTCGGCACCTTAACGCTGGTCGGCCTCACTGCCTACTACCTGCGGCTTGCCCCGCGTCTCGGCTTGGGGATGCTGCTCGCAGCCCTTGCAACTGCAACGCTGCTCAGTTTCGCAACCGCTCTGCCGCTCCCCCTGTGGCTCACCGCACTCGCCGTCTTCACGGTAGGCTGGATCGGGCAGTTTATCGGCCACCACGTCGAAGGCCGCCGACCGTCATTTTTTCGCGATCTGCGCTTCCTGTTGATCGGTCCTCTCTGGGTCCTGGCCAAGCTCTACTTGAGCCTCGGCATCCGTCCCTAAAAATTGGTCTCTGACCCGTACAGCCACCAGGCGATCTGGGCGATTGCCCTGCCGATGATCGTCTCGTCCGTGTCGGTGCCGCTCGTCGGTCTCGTCGGCACCGGGGTACTCGGCCACCTGGACGACGAAATCTACCTCGCTGCCGTCGCCGCCGCGGTCCAGGTTTTCAGCATCCTGTTCCTGGGCTGTAATTTTCTGCGTATGGGCACAACGGGAATCACTGCTCAGGCACACGGATCGCTGGGAAGGGACGCGGACGCCGGCACAGCGATCCGCCAGGCACTGGGCGAAGCGGTCATCGTGGCACTTGTCCTCGGGGTGCTTATCCTCATCCTGAAGGTGCCAATCCGGAACGCAACCTTTGGCGTCATCGGCGCCGAACCCGGCGTAACGAGTTACAGCTACCAGTACTTCGACATTCGCGTGTGGAGTGCCCCCGCTACGCTTTTCAATTTCGTCGCGCTCGGCTGGTTGCTCGGCATGCAGAATGCCCGCGGTCCGCTGGCGATCACGCTGGTACTCAACCTGACCAACGTCGCGCTCGACCTCTGGTTTGTGCTGGGTCTTGGCCTGAAGGTGCGCGGTGTCGCAACGGGCGCCCTGCTGGCCGAACTCGCCGGCGCGGCAATGGCCGTGTGGCTGTTGCGGCGGGAGCTGGAGCGCCACCCGGGCAGCTGGTCCCGAACCCGACTACTGGACCTGACGTCTTACCGCGCACTGCTCAGGGTCAATGGCAATCTCTTCATACGCACTCTCGCGCTAATGTTCACCTTCGCGTTCGTGACGGCTCAGGGGGCCCGCATGGGCAGCGTGTTCCTCGCCGCCAACGCGCTGCTGATGAACTTCCAGTGGCTCACGGCCTACGCGCTGGACGGTATCGCCAACGCGGCCGAAGCCCTGGTGGGCAAGGCTGTGGGAGCCAGGGAGCATGCCGGCATGCTGCGCGCAATCCGCCGTACGCTGGTCTGGTCGCTGGCCTTCGGCACGCTCTTCAGCCTGGTCTTCTGGCTCGCAGGACCGGCAATCGTCCGCACCTTGACGAGCCTGCCGGACGTGCGCACGACCGCTCTTGAGTATCTGCCCTGGCTCATCCTGCTGCCGCTCATTTCCGTGTGGAGCTTTTTCTACGACGGAGTCTACGTGGGCGCCACCTTGAGCCGGGAGATGCGCGTGGTAATGACCGCCAGCGCGTTCCTGGTCTTCGTTCCGGTCTGGTTCCTCACGCGGGATCTCGGGAATCACGGATTGTGGCTTTCCTTCACTGCATTCATGCTGGTGCGCGGACTCGCGATGCACCTGTGGTTTATTCGCTTGAAAGGGACGCTTGCTCGTGAGTGATCCGCCCGATCCCGGAGAAAAGAATCCGTGGCAGACGCTGTCCACGCAGCTCGAATTCGAGAACCCCTGGTTTGTGATCACGACTCACGACACGGTTGCCCCGGATGGCAGCCGGCCGCGTTACGGAAAGATCAGCTTCAAGAACCGGGCCGTGGCGGTCATTCCCGTGGATGACGAGCAGCACACCTGGCTCGTTGGTCAGTGGCGATTTCCTCTGGGCGAGTACTCCTGGGAGCTTCCAATGGGCGGCGCGCCGCAAAACGAAGGCCTTGAAGCTGCGGCACTCCGTGAACTGAAGGAAGAAACGGGACTGACCGCTGCCCGGCTCCGGCCAATCCTGACGATGCACATGTCCAACTCGGTTACCGACGAAGTGGCGTACGTGTTCCTCGCCGAGGGCCTGACCCCTGGCGTCCCGGAGTTTGACGAGACCGAGCAACTGGCGATCCACCGCCTGCCCTTCACGGCAGCGCTCGCCATGGCGATGGACGGACGCATCACTGATGCAATCACCGTCGCGGGCATCCTGAAGCTGGCCCGGATGCTTGGCCTGTAGGAGCGCCTTCAGGCGCGATCACTCCCTCCGTAGCCCGCGGCATCCCGGTCGGGATCCCTTCCGGCTACCGTGAGTACACGGTGAGCGCCGGAAGGGACACCCGCCCACGCTGCCGCTGCCAGCGTAGAATGGTCCCATGGTGACGAAAGCCACGCGCAAGAAGGTCCGCCGTAAACCCGTCCGCAAGACGGGCACGCGCCCCATCGTGGGCGTCGTCATGGGCTCCGACTCCGACTGGCCCACCCTGAAGGCGGCGGCCGAGATCCTGCAGGAGTTCGGCGTGCCCTTCGAGAAGCGCGTGGTCTCTGCCCACCGCACCCCCCAGATGATGTTCGACTACGCCGAGTCCGCCAGGGACCGCGGGCTGAAGCTGATCATTGCCGGTGCTGGTGGAGCCGCGCACCTGCCCGGCATGCTGGCTGCCAAGACCACGCTGCCGGTGCTCGGCGTGCCGGTGCAGACCAAAGCGCTCGCGGGCCAGGACTCCCTGCTTTCCATCGTGCAGATGCCGAGGGGCGTGCCGGTGGCGACCTTCGCCATCGGCGAGGCGGGCGCCGCCAACGCGGCATTGTTCGCCATTGCCGTGCTCGGCGCCGAGTACCCCACGCTGACGCACAAGCTCGCAGCCTTTCGCAACCGGCAGGCAAAAGCCGTCATGGCCATGAAGCTCGCAGACTGAATGCCTGCCACGACGATCCCCGCCCCCGCCACCTTAGGCTTGCTGGGCGGCGGCCAACTCGGCCGCTTCTTTGTACAGGCTGCCCACGAACTGGGCTACCAGGTGTGGGTGCTGGACCCCGATCCGGCGAGCCCCGCCGGCCGCATCGCCGAGAAACACCTTGCCGCCACCTATGACGACCGCATGGCCCTCGATGCGCTCGCCAATGGCTGTACCGCGATCACCACCGAGTTCGAGAACGTGCCGGCGCCAGCACTGGAGTATCTGGCCCACTCGGTCCGCGTGCGACCGTCTGCCGCGGCAGTCGCCGTGTGCCAGGACCGTATTGCCGAAAAGACCTTCCTCCGTGACCAGCATCTGCCCCACGGGCCCTTTGCGATCGTCCGGTCAGAGCAGGAACTGGCCACCGCACCAGGGGAGCTGTTCCCAGGCGTCCTGAAAGTCGCGCGCTTCGGCTACGACGGCAAGGGTCAGGTCCGGGTGGGCACGCGCGAGGAGGGACTGGCTGCTTTCCGCCAGCTGGGCGGCGACGCCTGTGTACTTGAGGCCCTGCTACCCCTGGATTGCGAAGTGTCGGTGGTGCTTGCCCGTGGTGCAGACGGTATAGCAGCCTGTTTTCCACTCGCTGAAAACAGCCACCGGAACGGGATTCTCGATGTCTCCATCGTGCCGGCGCGCATCAGCTCGACGCTCGCCGAGTCCGCCCGCCAGTGCGCGCTGCGCATCGCCGCGGCCCTCGACTACGTCGGCACTCTCGGGGTGGAGTTTTTCATCAGCCGTGGCGTTCTCTATGTCAACGAAATGGCCCCCCGCCCGCACAACAGCGGGCACTACACCCTCGATGCCTGCACGACCAGCCAGTACGCGCAGCAGGTCCGCGCGCTGTGCGGCCTGCCGCTGGGCAATCCGGCGCTCGTAGGCCCGGCGGTGATGGTTAACCTGCTCGGCGATCTCTGGGCCGCGGGCGAGCCACAGTGGTCCGTACTGCTATCCCGACCCGACCTGCAGCTGCATCTCTACGGCAAGCACGAGGCACGGCCAGGCCGAAAAATGGGACACTTCACCGTACTGGGACAAGACCTGGCGCTTACGCTGGCTTCGGCCCTCGAGGCCCGCGCCGCTATCGGCATTCGTGATTGAAGGAAACAGGTAAACCATGCAACAAGTCCTCACTGCCATCGCCCTCCTGATCGGCACCGCCAGCCTCGCCACAGTCGCGCTGGCGGCGGATGGCCAGGACCTGGCCAGCAACGTCCGCGTCGTTGCGACCGGCGTCAAATCCGACCAGGGCAAGCTCTACGTCTGGGTCTACGACAAGAAGGACGACTGGCTGAGCGACCGCTACCGCACCCAGAAAAGCGTTGCCGTGGCCGGCAACCGCACGGGCGACAAGGTGACGGTGGAGCTGCTGCTACCCGCCGGCGAGTACGCACTATCCATCTTCCAGGACGTGAACGACGACGGCAAACTGGAGCGCAACTTCATCGGTATCCCGAAGGAGCCGGCCGGGCTGTCGAACAACCTCAGGCCTCGATTCGGCCCGCCAAAGTACAAGGACGCGAAGTTCGCGGTCACCGTGACCACGCTGGCAGAGCAGAAGATTGAATTGCAGTAAGCGTGCCTGTAGGAGCGCCTTCAGGCGCGATCCCCGATTGATCG
>JANNJM010000108.1:0-31044 GCA_031395645.1 Gammaproteobacteria bacterium
AACAGCGATCCCGACAGGATTGACTATCCCATCGCGGGCAACGATGACGCCATCCGATCCATTCGTGTTATCCTCCAAAAGCTTGTGGACAAAATCGCTCAAGCTCAAGGAACACGTGCCAAGGCGGTTGCTCCCAGCGACCTAGAAGCCGTTTCCGAATAACTAAAAATTCCAAGATTGGTGATGGGTAAACGGTGTGATGCACCGGTGCTCGTGGCCGCTTCCTTTTTTTCCCATGTCAGATACTACACCTGCCCTCGTTAAAGCACTCCGCGAAAAAACAAACGCGGGGATGATGGACTGCAAAAAAGCCCTCGACGAAACCAACGGCGATCTCGAAAAAGCCGAAGAACTCCTTCGCAAGAAGGGCATTGCCAATGCGGGCAAAAAAGCCTCGCGAATGGCCAAGGAAGGCATTGTTGCCTCTTACATTCACCTCCAAGGCAAGGTCGGGGTGCTCGTTGAGATCAATTGCGAGACGGACTTCGTCGCCAAGGATGAAAACTTTCAGCGGTTCGCCCGCGCGGCTGCGGAACTCGCCGCGCGCGAGCTGCCTGCCACCGTGGAGGCGCTGATGGCGCTGCGGCTCCCGGACGGGCAGACCCTCGAGGAGGCACGTCGAGACCTCGTGGCCAAGATTGGTGAAAACATCGGCGTTCGCAGGTTCGAGCATCTGCGTCCAAAGGGCACCCTCAGCGGCTACTTCCATGGCACCCGGATTGGCGTGCTGGTGGACGTAGAGGGCGGGGACGCCGAGCTTGGCCGGGACCTGGCCATGCACATCGCTGCCAGCAACCCGCGTTACCTCTCCCCGGACGATGTGCCGGAAGCCCTGCGCGCCAGCGAACGACGAATCCTGACTGAACAGGCCGCTTCTGAAGGTAAGACCCCCGAGATCGTAGGCAAGATGGTAGAGGGACGCCTGCGCAAGTACCTGAATGAAGTCGCACTGGTTGGTCAGCCGTTCGTCAAGGATCCGGATACCTCCATCGCCAAACTGCTCAAGGACCGGGGCGCCCGTGTGCACAGGTTCGTGAGGCTCGAGGTTGGGGAAGGCATCGAGAAGAAGTCAGAGAATATCGCCGAGGCCGTCGCAGCGATGCATTCGCAGCAGGGGTGACGCGGATTCCGGCCGTGCGATCCGCCGCGGTCCTCAGTTGGTCGGTCCAACGGCGCGCAAATCCGTTAGAATCCGCTCTGACTTCCAGCCCGCAATCCCTCCGGTCGCGCACGGTTTCTGGCCCATGAACGATGCACGTCTGCATTACCGGCGCATCCTGCTGAAGCTCAGCGGCGAGGCGCTAATGGGCAACGGCGACTACGGCATCGATCCCGACGTACTCACCCGCATTGCCAATGAACTCAAGGACGTCCGGGCGCTTGGCGTCGAAGTCGGCATTGTGATTGGCGGTGGCAACATTTTTCGCGGGGCCGGACTTGCCCGGGCGGGAATGGATCGGGTAACCGGGGATCATATGGGCATGCTGGCAACTGTCATCAATGCCCTCGCCCTGCAAGATGCGCTGGAGCGGGTCGGCACTCACGCCAGGGTCATGTCTGCGCTGCAGATTCATGAAGTAAGCGAGGACTACATCCGTCGACGCGCGATCAGACACCTGGAAAAGGGTCGGGTCACCATCTTCGCCGCCGGCACCGGCAATCCCTTCTTTACGACGGATACGGCTGCTGCTCTCAGGGCCATCGAGGTCGGTGCGGATATCCTCGTCAAGGGCACCAAGGTGGACGGCGTGTACACCGCCGATCCCATCAAGGATTCACAAGCCAGACGCTACGACCGGCTGACGTTCGATCGGGTAATCAATGACAAACTCAATGTCATGGACACGACCGCCGTCGTTATGTGCCGGGAGAACAACGTGCCCATCCGGGTGTTCAATCTTCAGGTGGCGGGCGACCTGCTCCGGCTGGCACGCGGCGAGGATGTCGGGACACTGGTATCGGGCTAGACGGGCAGGGGGCAGCGTGATTAACGAAATTCGCCAGGATGCAGACCAGCGCATGGCCAAATGCGTCACAGCAATGGGCCAGGCCTTACGTAAACTCCGCACGGGAAGAGCCAGTCCCAGTCTGCTGGAGCATCTGATGATTGAGTACTATGGCACCACAGTTCCCCTGTCACAGACTGCCAATATCGCGGTCGAGGATGCGCGCACCCTGACGGTAACGCCGTGGGAAAAGGGCATGGTTAGCGTCATCGAGAAGGCCATTATGGGCGCTAATCTGGGCTTTACCCCGGTGACGGCCGGTACTGTCATTCGCGTGCCCCTGCCCGTGCTCACGGAGGAGCGGCGGCGGGACCTCGCGAAGCTCGTGAAGCAGGAGGCCGAGCTGGGCCGGGTGGCAATCCGGAATGTCCGGCGCGATGCCATGACTGACCTCAAGGACGCTCTCAAGGAAAAGCTGATCAACGAGGATCTGGAGCGCCAGGGTGCGGAGCAGATCCAGACTGTAACGGACAAGTACGTGGCGGAAATCGATAGAATCTCTGAAGAAAAACAAAAAGAAATCATGGAGTTCTAGGCATTATCTGGCTCAGGACCAAGGATGGAACGTTGATGAAGAACGGCGGCGACGATCGGCCGGTTCGCCCGACCCACGTCGCGATCATCATGGACGGGAACGGTCGTTGGGCCTCGCGGCATGGCAAGCCGCGGCACTCCGGCCATCGCGCCGGCGTGAAGTCTGCCCGCGAGGTCGTCGAGGCGTGCGCAGAGTCCGACGTCAAGGTCCTCACGCTGTTTGCCTTCAGTAGCGAGAACTGGAAGCGCCCACCCAGCGAGGTGGATGCACTCATGCGGCTGTTTGTCGAAGTCCTTCAGCGTGAGGTCGATACGCTCCACGAGAACGGTATCCAGCTGCGCTTTATCGGGAACCGTGACAGTCTGCCGACAATTCTGCGCAAGCGGATGGCTGATGCTGAGGCCCGTACCGCCGGTAATTCGCGTATGACACTCGTGCTGGCAGTGGCCTACGGCGGCCAGTGGGATATGGTCCAGGTCATGCGTCGTATCAGCCAAAAGGTTCGTTCCGGTGATCTTGATCCTGCCGATATCGACGAGGCACTCATCGACAGGCATCGCGCGCTGGCCGGACTGCCATCACCCGATCTGCTGATTCGCACCGGCGGCGAGCAGCGCGTCAGCAATTTTCTCCTCTGGGACCTGGCGTACACCGAACTTTGTTTCACCGACACACTGTGGCCGGATTTCGGCGCTGATCAGATGGCAGCTGCCCTGGGTTTTTTCAGTCAGCGACAGCGGCGGTTTGGGCGGACGGGTGATCAGCTCGAGGCCATTGCTGACTGATCTAACGCCGACCTACTGAAGGCCACCACCCTGACGGCGGCACTTAATATTTCATGAGCCAGCTCGGCCAACGCGTACGCACTGCCGTTCCCCTGCTGGTCGGTCTCTTGCTCCTGTTGTTTCTTGCCCCCGTCCGGGTCGTGGTCTGGGCAAGCGGCGCCGTGATGGTCCTCGCGGCGTGGGAATGGTCGGCCTTCCTGGGTTGGCGGCTGCCGAGATTGCGCGGCGCCTACGCTGGCGGCGCGGCGCTGCTGCTCGCTGCATCGAGCGCGCTGGTGCCCGCCGTGATTGGCTTGCAGGGCGTGTTGTGGATCGCCTTGCTGTGGTGGGCGATTGCCTTCCTGTGGATCCTTCGTTTCCCGACGCCTATACCGCCAGCCATGGCGGCGCTCGCCGGGCTGCTCGTGCTGATCCCGTCGTGGCTTTCAGTGGTCGCGATTCTGCAGGTGCCAGAACAGGGGCCGGCCCTGTTGTTGCTTGCTCTGTGCATCATCTTCGCGGCGGATATCGGCGCGTACTTTGCCGGTCACCGGTTTGGACGGGTCAAACTGGCTCCGCAGGTGAGTCCTGGCAAGACCTGGGAGGGGCTAATTGGTGGCGTGCTGCTGTCGGCCATCACGGCGGCTGCCGGGGGCGTGGTGCTCGGTCTGTCGCCATGGATCATGGTGCCCCTGGGACTGGGGGTTGCAGCCCTGTCCGTGGTCGGCGACCTCACGGAAAGCATGTTCAAACGTAGTGTCGGGTTGAAAGATAGCGGACACCTGATCCCAGGTCACGGCGGGGTACTGGACCGGATCGACAGCATCACCGCCGCAAT
This sequence comes from Gammaproteobacteria bacterium, assembly GCA_031395645.1. Lineage (GTDB taxonomy): Bacteria > Pseudomonadota > Gammaproteobacteria > Steroidobacterales > SHZI01. The sequence goes on from JANNJM010000108.1 coordinate 4,144, forward strand.
GCCGCTGTTTGCGCTGGCCTTGTCGTGGCTTGGTTTGTCAACCGGATGAACCGGTCGCTGTCATCCTGCATCGGCGAGGCGAAGGGCCGAGGGCCCCGTTAAGCGCACTGCAAGGCACGACTGCGCGTAATGCCTTAAGATCCGCGCCATGCCGCAGATCCTGACGTCCATACTGGCGTTCATCGCAGCCATCGGCCTGCTCGTTGCCATTCACGAGTACGGCCACTACATCGTGGCCCGCGCGCTCGGGGTCAAGGTGCTGCGCTATTCGATAGGCTTCGGCCGTGTGCTGTGGTCGCGGCGCTCGGGCGCCGACGGCACCGAATACTGCCTCTCGGCAATCCCCCTCGGCGGCTATGTGAAGCTGCTGGACGAGCGGGATTGTGCGGTGGCTTTCGCCGAGCTTGGCCGCGCTTTTAACCGACAGTCGGCCTGGGCCCGCATAGCTATCCTGTCGGCCGGCCCCGTCTTCAACCTGTTGTTTGCCGTCGTCGCCTACACCGTCATGTTCATCGGCGGCGTGCCCGGTATGAAGCCCGTCGTTGGAGCCGTAGAAGCGGGCTCCCTGGCAGCCGTTGCGGGTTTGCGGGAGGGCGACGTAATCATCGCCGTGGGTGACCGGCCTGTGTCGACCTGGGAGGGTGCCACGCTCGCCATGCTCGATGGCATGTTGGCAGACGGGACGATCCGTCTCAGTGTTGTGGATGGTTCTGGTTCTGGTGGTCAGCGTCCGGTGGCTATGCGCACGGCCGGCCGTGAGTCCGAATTGACGGAGCCTGGCCAGTTGTTTGTAAAGCTCGGTCTGAAGCCCTGGTCTCCGGATCCCGACGCCGTGATTGGCGAGCTCACCCCGGGTGGTCCGGCGGAGCAGGCCGGTTTCCAGGCCGGGGATCGGATCCTGCTGGTTGATGGCAGGCCGATCAAGGTCTGGGCCGAATGGGTGAAGATTGTCCGATCGCGGCCGGGTGACACCCTCGACGTTAGCGTTCGTCGCGGTGATACCGAACGCCGCCTGACGGTGGCAGTTGCGCGCGAAAAGACGGCCGACGGCCCGATTGGCCGCATTGGCGCGGCGGTGAAGCTACCCGAGGACCTGCTCGCCGGTATGCGCGCCGAAGAGCGTTATGGCCCGGTTGAGGCCGTGATCAGGGCCGCAGCCAAGACCTGGGACATGAGCTCCCTGACCCTGCGGATGATCTGGCGCATGGTTACGGGCGATGTGTCGCCCAAGAACATCAGTGGCCCCATCAACATCGCCCAGTACGCTGGCGTCAGTGCCACAATTGGCGCCGCGGCCTTTCTGAGCTTCCTGGCCATAGTCAGCATCAGTCTCGGAGTGCTCAACCTGCTGCCCATACCAATGCTTGACGGCGGTCAGATCGTGTACACCGTTGCGGAGACGCTGAAGGGCGGTCCGCTGTCCGAGCGGGCGCAGATGATTGGCCAGCAGGTCGGCATCGGTTTCTTGTTGGTGTTGATGAGCTTTGCGTTCTACAACGACCTGTCCCGACTCCTTGGCTGAGCGTCCCATGTCGCATCGAGTGGCGCTTCATGCTCCCTTCTGCAGCCTGTTGGCTGCCTTTTTGCTGACGGTATGCTCGGCAGGTTTCGACCGCGCATTCGCAGCGGACGCGCCGCTCGTGGTGCGCGGCATCCGGGTGGAGGGCTTGCAGCGGATCGCTGAGGGGACCGTCTTTAACTACCTGCCGGTGAATATTGGGGACCGGATCGACGAGAGCCGGATTCAGGAGGCAATTCGAGCAGTCTACGGCACGGGTTTTTTCCGCGACGTGGAAATTCGCTGGGACAACGGCACACTCGTGGTGGCCGTCGCCGAGCGACCGTCAATCGCGGATTTCACGATCACCGGCAACAAGGATATCAAGACCGAGGACCTGCAGGAGCCACTGGCGCGCATCGGCCTGAAAAAGGGTAAGACCTATAACAAATCTGTCCTGGACGAGGTCGAGCAGTCGCTGACTGACCAGTACTTCAGCCGGGGAAAATACGCCGCCTCCATCAAGACCGAAGTCAAGGATCTGCCGGACAACAAGGTCAGCATTGCCATTACGATCAAGGAGGGGGACCGGGCGCGTATCCGGCAGATCAACCTGGTGGGCAACCGGAGCTTTACGGACAAAGAGCTGCTCGAACGCTTTGAACTGAAGACTCCGACGTGGTTGTCGTGGCTGCGCCAGGACGACCGGTATTCCCGCGAGGCGCTATCTGGGGACCTCGAGAAACTGCGGTCCTTCTATATGGACCGGGGCTTCGCAGACTTTGGTGTCGAATCGACGCAGGTTGCCATTTCACCCGACAAGCGTGACATCTTCGTCACGGTCAATCTGGTGGAGGGCGACCGCTACACGGTGAGCGACGTCCGTCTGGGCGGTGACCTCGTACTCCCTGAGGCCCAGCTGAATCCTTTCGTGCAGGTGAAGCCGGGGCAGGTCTATTCCCAGCAACTCATTACCCAGAGTGCCGATCTTATTCGCCTGCGGCTGTCGGAGGAGGGCTACGCCTTTGCCACAGTTGAGCCTGTGCCTGAACTGGATCGGGAGGCAAAGACAGCAGCTGTTACGTTGTACGTGGAACCCAAGAACCGGGTCTACGTCCGGCGGATCAACTTCAATGGCACCTCGTCCGTAAACGACGAGGTGTTCCGGCGCGAAATGCGCCAGTTCGAGGGCGGCTTCCTGTCCAACAGCCGGCTGGAACGCTCGAAGATTCGGCTGCAGCGGCTGCCGTATGTCGAGAAGGTCGAAGAAACGACCAATCCGGTACCAGGCACCGCCGACCTGGTGGACCTGGATTTCGACATCACCGAGGGCTTGCCCGGGCAGTTCGGCGGGGGTGTTGGCTACTCGGCATCCCAGAAGCTGATTCTGAACGGCAGCTTTATCCACACCAATTTCATGGGCAGCGGGAATCGGGTGCAGGCTGACATCAATACCGGCCAGTTTCGCACGGTCTACAGTTTTGCCTACACCGATCCCTACACGACCATCAACGAGGTCAGCCGCACGCTCAGCGTGGCCTATCGTGACATCACCCAGTTCACCTCCGGCGCGTCGGACTTCTCCACCAAGACGCTTTCAGCGTCGGTCGAGTACAGCTACCCGCTGACCGAATTCCAGCGCCTGATTTTCGGCGGAACCTGGCAGGGCGCAGAGTTACTGTCGGACAGCGGCAGGAGCAGGCAGGCGCGGGATTGGGTTCTTAACAATGGCGACAGCGAGACCGTTATAATACCCGGCGGCCAGATCTATACATCGAAATTCGATACCTTCGAGGTGCTCGCCGGCTGGGTTTATGACAGCCGCAACCGCAGCCTTTTCGCCGACCGGGGCGCGCGCCACCGGCTCGTGGCGAACACTACGATTCCGGGCAGTGATGTCGAGTACCTGACGCTTAACTACAACTACCAGCAGTACTGGCCCCTGGCCCGCTGGGCCACCCTGCTTTTCAACGTGGATCTTGGCTACGGCACCGCACTGGGTGATACCACGTCACTCCCACCGTACAAGAACTATTTCGGCGGCGGGCCCGACACGGTACGCGGCTACCGTGAAAATCAGCTTGGGCCGCAGGATGATTCAGGGAATCCCTATGGTGGTGATACGCTGATCGCCGGGCAGGCCGAATTCCTGTTGCCCATGCCGGAAAAGTGGCGGTCGAAGGCGCGCTTCTCGCTGTTCTTTGATATTGGCAATGTGTTTTCGCAGGGCGATGTGACCTTCTTCGAGAAGCCGGTGCAAACGCCACTAGGCTTTACGGAATCAAACAACCCGATCGAGTATGATTTCGATGCCGGAAACCTCAAGCAGTCGGTAGGAATTGCTGCCCAATGGCTGGCTCCTCTGGGGCTGTTCCGCTTCAGCTACGCAATTCCGCTTAACGCGGATGTTGCCACGACCACGCTTTACGGTGATGAGACGGAGCGTTTCCAGTTCTCAATTGGTGGTGCCTTCTAGGCGTCACTTTCAGGCTTAAGGTAAGGAAGAGAAATGTTGCAGACAAGACCATGGCTTCGGACTTTTATCCTGCTGGCGTCGGCCATCCCGGTCATGTCCGGCATGGCTCAGGCACAAAGTGCCAAGGTGCTTAAGGTCGGATTCGTGAATGTGCAGCGCCTGCTGATTGAGTCGCCGCAGGCGAGCGCTGCCAACCGCGCGCTTGAGAACGAGTTTGCGCCCCGGCAGCGGGATCTTCTTGCCAAGCAGAAGTCCTTCAAGGACCGCGCGGACAAGTTTCAGAAAGATGGCGCGGTAATGGGTGGCGACGAACGTCGAAATACTGAGAACGATTTGCGTCGCGACGAGCGCGATCTGCAGCGCCAGGTCGAGGAGTTGCGCGAGGACCTCAATAACCGCAAGAACGAGGAACTCGGCAAGATGCGCGTCAACGTGCTCCGGGAGATCGAGAGCTTCTCCAAGCAGGGCGGTTTTGACCTCATCGTCAGCGACGCGCTCTACGTGGCCCCGGGGCTCGACGTGACAGCGCAGGTCCTGCAGGGTCTCCAGAGCCGGGCGAGCGCTCCCAAGGCCCCCGCAAAGCCGTAAAGGACCGTACCGGATGGGCGTCAGTCTGGGCCGGCTCGCTGTTCGCTACGGCTGTGAACTGCGGGGCGACCCGGATCGGGTCGTCGAGCGGGTGGCGACGCTCGCCAGTGCCGATGCGAGGTCGCTGGCATTTCTCGCCAATGCGGCCTATCGCAGCCAGCTTGCCGGCACACGCGCTGCTGCAGTGATCCTGTCCGCTGCTGACGCGGTCAACTGCCCGGTTGACGCCCTGGTGACCGGCGATCCCTACGTCGTTTATGCGCGCGTCGCAGCGCAACTGCACCCGTTCGCACTGGCGGAACCGGGAGTCCACCCGTCTGCAGTGATTGGCCCGGAGTGCGTCGTGCCTGCTTCCTGCGAGGTCGGCGCGGGTGTCGTGCTGGGCCGGCATGTCGTGCTCGGGGAGCGCGTGGTGCTGGGTCCGCGCACGGTCGTCGGGGATCGCGTCCGGATCGGAGCCGACACCCGGCTAATGCCCGCGGTCACGCTGTGCGCTGATGTGCGGATTGGCCTGCGTTGCGTGTTGCACCCGGGTGTCGTGGTGGGCTCGGACGGCTTCGGCTTTGCGCGTGAGCGGGAAGGTAACCACATCAAGGTTCCGCAGCTAGGCAGCGTGCAGGTGGGTGACGACGTTGAAATCGGTGCCAACACCACCATAGATCGCGGCGCAATCGACGATACGGTTATCGGCAATGGCGTGAAGCTCGATAACCAGATTCAGGTCGGGCACAATGTTCGTATCGGTGAGCACACGGTAGTCGCCGCCCAGACCGGGATTTCCGGCAGCACCACCATCGGGGCACGTTGCATGATCGGTGGCCAGGCAGGTTTTGCGGGCCACATTGTCGTTGCCGACGACGTGGTTATCGGCGGCGGCACCAGCGTCACGGGTTCCCTACGGTCCGCGGGCGTCTATGCGGGCGGGGGAACGCCTGCAGACACGTTGCAGCGCTGGCGCCGAAACATGGCGCGCTTCGGCCAGCTGGACGAGTTGGCAAAACGGCTACGGGACGTGGAAAAGCGCTTCTCGGGATCAGACAGGTCGGGGCCGGAAAAAAAGTGACAGACATTCACGCCACCGCCATCGTGGATCCCGGCGCGCAGCTCGACATCGGTGTACAGGTCGGGCCGTACGCGGTGATTGGTGCGGGCGTGGTCATTGGTGCCGGAACAACAGTCGGCGCGCACGCCGTGCTGAAGGGGCCGGCGACGATCGGACGCGACAATCGCATTTTCCAGTTCACCTCGATCGGTGAAGATCCGCAGGACAAGAAGTATCGCGGTGAACCCACACAGCTGGTGATCGGCGATCGCAACACCTTTCGCGAGTTCTGCACGATCAACCGGGGAACGGCGCAGGATCAGGGCGTCACCCGCATCGGTGACGACAACTGGATCATGGCCTATGTCCATGTCGCCCACGATTGCGTGGTGGGTAACGACGTGATTTTTTCGAACAACAGTACGCTTGCCGGCCACGTGCAGGTCGGCGACCATGTGATTTGCAGCGGCTTTGCCGCCGTCCACCAGTTCTGTCGCCTGGGTGCCCACAGTTTCCTGGGGGGCTTTGCCGCGGTCACCCGCGACGTGCCGCCCTACGTAATGGTGGCGGGCCAGCCGACCGCTCCTCATGGCATCAACAGCGAGGGGCTAAAGCGTCGTGGCTTTACGCCGGACCAGTTGCGGAACCTCAAAGAGGCGTACCGGATTCTCTATCGCGAGCAACTCCAGCTCGCCGAGGCGAGGGACAGGCTTGCCATGCTCGCGGAGACGCAGCCCGAATTGCGGATCCTGGTCGACTTCATTGACAAGTCAGAACGCAGCCTGATCCGCTGACGGCGTTCATGCCGCGCATCGTTATCGTGGCAGGCGAGACCTCGGGTGACCGACTGGGCGCCGGACTTATTCGTGCGGTGCGGGCGCGCCGTCCGGACGTCAAGTTCGCCGGTATCGCTGGGCCCGCTATGCAGGCTGCCGGCTGCGACGTCTGGGTCCCCAGCGAAGAGCTGGCAGTCATGGGCCTGGTCGAAGTCATTCGGCACCTGCCGCGGCTTAAGCGCATCTTGCGGAATCTTGAGCAGCGGCTGACCGCTGATCCGCCGGACCTCTACATCGGCATCGACGCACCCGACTTCAACCTGCGGGTGGCGCGTCGGTTGCGACCGAGCGGCCTGCGCACCGTGCAATACGTGTCGCCCTCGGTCTGGGCCTGGCGCCCGGGAAGGGTCCAGGTGCTGCGTGAGTCCTGCGACCACGTCTTGTGCCTATTGCCTTTCGAGGCTGACTTTCTCCTGAAGCACGGTGTCCCGGCCACGTTTGTGGGGCACCCGCTGGCAGACGAACTGGCGACCGAACCGGACGCAGTCGCGGCCCGTCAGTTGCTGGGCCTGCCTGCGGCAGGTCCGGTCGTGGCCATGCTTCCCGGCAGCCGTGCGGGCGAGCTGGAGCGGCTCGGGCCGGTCTTTGCGGCCACGGCCGCCTGGCTTGGCGTTCGTACGCCGGATCTCTCAGTCGTCGTGCCAATGGCCACGCCGGCCCTGCGGGCGCGCTTTGCCGGTCTCTGGAGCCCTGCGTCGACTGGTGACGTCAATCTGCGTCTTGTGGACGGCCAGGCCCAGCTGGCCATGGCGGCGGCCGACGTGGTCCTGCTGGCGTCCGGCACCGCGACCCTTGAGGCGATGCTCATCAACCGGCCGATGGTTGTGGCCTATCGTCTTGCGCCGCTTACTTATGCGCTGCTCAAGGCCCTGCGCCTGGTCCGGGTGCAGCACTTTGCCTTGCCTAACCTCCTGGCCAGCGAAAGGCTGGTGCCGGAACTGCTGCAATCGGCCGCAACGCCCGCTGCTCTCGGCACGGAAGTCCTGCGCTGGCTGGCGGCAACGGAAGACCGGGCCCGCCTCCGGCAACGCTTCGCAGTGCTCGGCACGGCTCTCCGTCGAGGAGCTAGTGCGCGTGCCGCAGAAGTTGTGCTGACCCTGCTTCAGGGTTCGTATAATCCCGGCAGTGAACATTTGCATCGAGACGATCGCGGGGATTGATGAAGCCGGTCGCGGCCCGCTGGCCGGTCCCGTGGTGGCGGCCGTGGTCGTACTGGACAGAGGCCAGGCGATAGTGGGCGTGCGTGACTCGAAAGAACTCACGCCGGTGCAGCGCGCGACGGCGGCCGGGCGGATCCGCACGGAATCCGTGGAGTGGGCGCTCGGCGAAGCTTCACGCGAAGAGATCGACGAACTGAATATCCTGCAGGCCACACTCCTCGCGATGCGCAGGGCCTTCGCCGGCCTCGCTCGCGCGCCTGTGCGTGTGGAGATCGACGGTAATTGCGCTCCGGGTCTGCCGGGTTACGCCGGGGTGATCGAGACGGTCGTCGGAGGCGATCGCCTGAGGCCCGCCATCGCGGCGGCGTCTGTGCTTGCCAAGGTGCATCGCGATGCGGTGATGGAACGCCTGCACGTGATCTACCCCGGTTACGGGTTTGACCGGCACAAGGGCTATCCCACGACGGCCCACCGGACGGCGCTGGTTGCGCTTGGACCGTGCCCGGCCCACCGCCGGAGTTTCGCCCCGGTGCGTGCCGCCATGGCTGGTGCCGGGAGGCACCAGCCATGACTGCCGGCTTCGTGCACCTGCACGTGCACACCGAGTTCTCGCTCGTGGACAGTGTGGTTCGGGTTCCCGAGCTGGTGGCCGCTGTGGCCGCGGCGGGCATGCCCGCCGTTGCCATTACGGATCGGGGCAATCTGTTCGGCCTGGTCAAGTTCTATCGCGCCGCCCTGGCTGCGGGCGTCCAGCCGATCGTGGGTGCCGAGGTCTGGTATGTCGCTGGCGCCGACAAGAGTCACACCGAGCGACAGGAACCGGCGCGACTCGTGCTTCTGTGTCGCAACCAGGTGGGCTACCGGAACCTGTGCCGCCTCCTGACGCGGGCCTGGCTGGAAGGCCAGCAGGCCGGTCTGCCCCAGCTGCGTCGGGACTGGTTGCACGCGGGCACGGCCGAAGGTCTCATTGCACTGTCAGGTGGCCGCGATGGTGTGCTCGGCCGCAGCCTGTTGTCCGGCGCGCCGGAGGCTGCTCTGCGCACACTCGCCGATTTTCGTGCCTGGTTCCACGATGACTTTTTCGTGGAACTGCAGCGTACCGGTCGCCCCCAGGATGATGACTATCTGCATGCCGCTGTCCGGTTCGCCAGTGCCAGCGGGTTGCCAGTGGTCGCGACCAACGACGTGCGATTCCTGACGCCTGACGAGTTCGAGGCGCACGAAGCCCGGGTTTGCATCCAGACTGGTTACGTCCTTGCTGACCCGGGCCGGCCGCGGCTCTATAGCGAGCAGCAGTACCTGCGCTCACCGGCAGAAATGGCGGCGCTCTTTGCCGACCTGCCGGAGGCGCTCGAGAACACCGTCGAAATCGCCCGGCGCTGCCATCTCGCGCTCAGCCTCGGGGACACGCACCTGCCGGACTACGTCGTCCCGGGTGGGGCTGCTCCGAACGACTATCTCCGCACCCAGTCGGAAGAGGGACTGGCAGCGCGGTTTCCCGGCCCGGTGCCAGTACCCGCGTACGCCGAGCGCCTCGCAACGGAGCTGGACGTGATCTGTCGCATGGGTTTTGCGGGTTACTTCCTGATTGTGGCGGACTTCATCCGGTGGGCCCGCGAGCACGAAATTCCCGTAGGTCCGGGGCGTGGCTCCGGTGCGGGCTCGCTCGTGGCCTGGGCACTCGGCATTACGGATCTCGACCCCATCCACCACGACTTGCTCTTCGAGCGGTTCCTGAACCCCGAACGCGTATCGATGCCTGATTTTGACATCGACTTCTGCATGGAAGGCCGTGATCGCGTCATCGACTACGTGAGTGAGCGCTATGGTCGTGACCGCGTATCCCAGATCATTACCTACGGCACGATGGCGGCGCGCGCGGTGGTGCGTGACGTCGGGCGGGTGCTCGGCCAGCCGTACGGTCTGGTGGACCGCATCGCCAAGCTCGTTCCCAACGACCCCGGTGCGGAGATGACGCTCGACATCGCGCTCTCCCAGGAAGCGGAGCTCCGGGCGCTCTATAACGAGGATGAGGACGTCCGCAGCGTCATCGACCTCGGCAGGCGCCTGGAGGGCCTCGTGCGCAATGCCGGGCGCCATGCCGGTGGCATCGTGATTGCGCCGCGCGACATTACCGAGTTCACGCCCCTGTATCAGGTCGAGGGCGAAAAGTTCACCGTCACGCAGTTCGACAAGGACGACGTCGAGGCCGCCGGACTGGTGAAGTTCGATTTCTTGGGCCTCCGGACGCTGACGATCATCGACCGGGCGACCCGTGCGATTAATGCCGACAGGCTGGCCAGCGGCGCGGCGCCGATGGTGGTGCCAGCGCTGCAGATGGACGACCAGGGGACCTTCCGCCTGCTGCGTGCCTGCAAGACCACGGCTGTATTCCAGCTCGAATCGCGCGGCATGCGCGATCTCGTCCGTCGCCTGCAACCGGACAGTTTCGATGATCTGGTGGCCCTGGTGGCCCTCTACCGGCCGGGGCCATTGCAGTCCGGCATGGTGGACGACTTCATAAATCGCAAGCACGGGGGTCGAGACCAGCCCATCGACTACCTCCATCCTGATCTCGAACCCATCCTGCGTAGTACCTACGGCGTGATTCTGTATCAGGAGCAGGTGATGCAGATTGCCCAGCGCCTGGCCGGTTACTCGCTGGGCGAGGCCGACCTCCTGCGGCGCGCGATGGGCAAGAAGAAGGCGGAGGAGATGGCCAGTCAACGCTCGATCTTCACCGATCGCGCAGCAGCCCGGGGTACGGAGCGCTCCAGGGCAACCTACATCTTCGACCTGATGGAGAAATTCGCCGGCTACGGGTTCAACAAGTCGCATTCCGCTGCCTATGCCGTGCTCACCTACCAGACGGCCTGGCTAAAGGCGAATCATCCGGCGGCCTTCATGGCTGCGGTCATGACGACGGAGATGGGTGATACCGATGCCCTGATCGTCCAGCAGCGCGAGTGCGGGGTGCTTGATCTCAGCGTCCTGCCGCCCGACGTCAACAGTTCCGGGTTCGCCTTCCAGGCGGGAGATCAGCAGCGCATTCGCTACGGCCTCGGCGCGGTAAAGGGCATTGGGCGGAGCGCCGCTCTGCATATCGTCGCAGTCCGGGAGGAGGGCGGTCCATACCGGAGCCTTACAGAATTCTGCCTGCGGGCCGGAGGGCAGAAGCTGGGTCGCCGGCCGGTGGAGGCCCTCATCAAGGCGGGGGCGTTCGACGCCTTCGGGCCGAATCGGCCGAGCCTGCTCGCCGTCCTGCCGACGGCCATGGATGGCGCGGATCAGGCCGCTGCTGCTGCCAGCGTTGGCCAGGAGGACCTCTTCGGCGCGCCGGCGGCCCGGAGCGGCCTGGAAGATCCGGTGCCGGAGCTCCAGGACTGGGGCTGGGGTCGCAAGCTGGAGGCCGAACGGGAGAGCCTTGGGCTCTACCTGAGTGGCCACCCCTTCGATCAGTACCGCACGGATCAGCCATTCATCAGTACCTCGAGCATTGAAGCCCTGATCGCCGAACGGCCGTCGGCAGGGCCTCAGGAATTCCGCGGCCCCGGGCGCGACGTCGTGATTGCCGGAGTGGTTGCGTCAGTCCGCAGGCGCGGCACGCGGACCTCGATCGAACTGGACGATGGCACGGGGACGCTGGAGGTTGGTTTTTTTCAGGAGGGGTACGATCGCTTCCGTCACCTGCTCGGCGTGCATTCAATCGTGGCCATTAGTGGCATGCTGCGCTTCGAGGAGTACCTGGATGGCTGGCGCCTGAATGCCAGGGAGGTGCTCGACCTGGACCGGATTGTGGAGTCCCGTGCTACCGGGCTGTTGCTGCGGTGGCGGGCCGATGTGGATCGTTCCCTCACTCCCCAGCTGCTTAAAAGCGTGATGGAGCGCTTCCGGCCCGGCAAGTGCAGCGTCTCGCTTTACTACAGCACAGAGGGTACGCAGGCCCGCATGGCCCTTGGCAGTGAGTGGCGCGTTCGCCCGACGCGGGAGTTGCGGGAGCGGCTGTCGGAGCTGGTAGGCCTGGACGGGTTCCGGTTTGTCTACGAAGGGCCGCGTCAGTAGCAGGAAGTAACGATGGATCTCAATTTTCTTGATTTTGAACAGCCGATTGCCGAGCTTGAGGCCAAGATCGATGAGCTCCGGTTTGTCGGCGACGATTCAGAAATCAATATCAGCGACGAAATCGCCCGACTCAAGTCGAAGAGCGAGGCACTCACACGCAGCATCTTCTCAAGTCTCACGGCCTGGCAAGTTGCCCAGCTGGCGCGACATCCCCTTCGGCCTTACACCCTGGACTACCTCGCCGTGATCAGTCCGGATTTCCAGGAACTGCATGGCGACCGCATGTTCGCCGATGATCCCGCGATGGTCGGCGGTGTTGGACGGCTCGATGGCAAGCCGGTCGTCTTTATTGGGCAGCAAAAGGGAAGGGACACCAAGGAGCGCGTCCGTCGCAACTACGGGATGTCGAAACCCGAGGGCTACCGCAAGGCCCTGCGCCTGCTGAAGCTGGCGGAAAAGTTCCGGTTGCCGGTCGTGACTCTTATCGATACTCCGGGCGCTTACCCCGGCATCGGTGCCGAGGAGCGAGGCCAGAGCGAAGCCATTGCCCGGAACCTCTTCGAGATGGCGCGTCTCAAGACACCAATCATCAGCATCGTGATCGGCGAGGGCGGGTCCGGCGGGGCGCTGGCCATCGGGGTCGGTGACCGGGTGATCATGCTGGAATACAGTGTCTACAGCGTGATCTCGCCGGAAGGCTGCGCGAGCATCTTGTGGAAAAGTGCGGACAAGGCCGAAACGGCCGCGGAGGCCATGGGCATCACCGCGCCGCGCCTGCGGGAACTCGGTTTGATCGACGAAGTGATTCGCGAGCCCCTCGGTGGCGCCCACCGTGACGCCGCAGGCACCGCAGAATCCGTGCGCAGGGCGCTGATCAGTCACCTCCAGGACCTGGAGCCGCTTGACGTCAACGAGTTGGTGCGGCGCCGGGCGGTGCGCCTCCGCTCTTACGGCAGCTTCCGGGAGAGTTGAGCGCAAGGGCGCGGGCGTATGCGTCCTGATTGTGAGCCCATCCGGCAGGCCGTCCTGCAAGCACTGCCCCGCCACGCCGCCCTGTGCGTGGCCTTTAGTGGTGGTCGCGATTCCACGGTGTTGCTGCACTCCCTGGCAGGCCTGCGCCAGGAAAGAGAGTTCTTACTGCGCGCGGCGCACGTGAACCACGGACTTCAGTCAGCCGCAGAGGAGTGGGAGGCGCACTGCGCAGCTGTGGCTGGCAGACTCGACGTACCGTATTCCGCGCACCGTGCGATCGTGCGAAGTGACGGGGGGCGTGGGCTCGAGGCCGCCGCCCGGGAGGCGCGCTACGATGCGCTCAGGACGAACCTTAAGCCCGGGGAATGGCTGCTCACGGCGCACCACGCCGGCGACCAGCTGGAAACCGTGGTCTTGCACCTCTTGCGCGGTTCCGGAGTGAACGGCCTCGCAGGGATTCCCCGCGATACTTCCTTTGGTCCGGGTCGGCTGGTCCGGCCGCTTCTCGATGTTCCTGTGGAGGCGGTCGACGCTTTCGCGTCTGCAGAGCTGGTACCCCAGGGCATTCACTGGCTCATTGACCCGATGAACGCTGACCCCGCGTTCGACCGGTCCTTTCTTCGCGGGCGGGTGTTGCCCGTTTTGCAGCAGCGCTTTCCCGCCGCGGCACGGGCAGCCGGGCGCAGCGCCAACCTGGCTGCCGAGGCCGCAGCTCTGCTCGATGAGCTGGGTTGTGACGACGGGCGGGCCATCTTGGCCGGGGACCGCCTCTCGTTACCGCTGCTTCGAATGCTGAGCCCCGCGCGACAGCGCAATCTCATCCGCTGGCTGGCGCGCCAGCGTGGCTGGGCTTCGCCACCGGAACGGCGCTTGCGCCTGGGACTGGACCAGCTGCTGGGTGCGGCGCCTGGCCGAGCGCCCGTATTGGGCTGGGCCGGGCATGAGATCCGGCGCTTTCGTGATCACCTGCACCTCCTTGACAGGGCGACGCCCGGCCCCGATCTGGCCGAGAGCTGGATTGATTGGCCCGACCTTAAGCCTCTTCGCCTCGCGGGGCTCCGTGGTGAACTAAGCGTCTTCCCGGGCACTGGTGTCGGACTGGCTGCCAAGATTGTCGATTCCGGACTCCAGGTGGCATTTCGCAGCGGAGGTGAGCGGGTCCGGGCCGGCACTGATCGTCATCACCGGACCCTGAAGTACCTGTTTCAGTCCCACGGAATACTGCCCTGGATGCGCAGCTACGTTCCCCTGATCTTTGCCAAGGCGGAGCTCGCAGCCGTAGCTGACCTGTGGACCGCCGACTGGGCGGCAGCACAGCCGTCAGAAGCCGGGCTTCGGGTTGTCTGGTCAGGGCACCCGCCAATCCAGTGAGCTGGCGAACGGCAGGGCGACGCTACGTTGTTCCGCAGGAGGCTATCTGGTAACTTTTGCTCCCCATCTGCCTGCCTGATGGAGAGTCCAGCCCGAACATCGCTGCACTTTACCCGAGCCTGACCGCCGGTAAGGTGTACAGCCCTGTTTGAGCTGATTAACGGCCGAGAGAGTCGGCGGAGATGGGTGCCATGCCGCGCTATGTATTCGTGACTGGTGGAGTTGTGTCCTCGCTGGGCAAGGGCATCACTGCCGCTTCACTGGGTGCCATTCTCGAGGCGCGCGGTCTCAAGGTGTCCATGATCAAGCTGGACCCCTACCTGAATGTCGACCCGGGCACCATGAGTCCCTTCCAGCACGGCGAGGTCTACGTCACCACGGACGGCACCGAGACTGATCTCGATCTGGGTCACTACGAGCGCTTCGTCCGCACGACGACCGGCCGGAACAGCAATTTCACCACTGGCCGCATCTACGGCAGCGTGATCGCGAAGGAGCGGCGTGGGGACTACCTCGGCGCCACCGTGCAGGTCATTCCGCACGTCACCGATGAGATCAAGCGCTGTATCCGGCTCGGAGCCGGCGAAGCTGACATCTGTATCGTCGAGATTGGCGGGACGGTGGGCGATATCGAGTCGCTGCCGTTCCTTGAAGCTATCCGTCAGCTGGGCGCAGACCTTGGCCCTCAGCACTGTGTCTACGTGCACCTCACTCTGGTTCCCTACATCGCTTCCTCCGCCGAGATCAAGACCAAGCCCACGCAGCATTCGGTCAAGGAACTGCGCTCCATCGGCATTCAGCCGGACATCCTGGTCTGTCGGTCTGAGCAACCGCTGCCGGATGAGCAGCGGCGCAAGATTTCCCTGTTCACGAATGTGCAGGAGCGGGCGGTCATTTCGGCCGTCGACGTGGACGACCTCTATAAGCTGCCGATGGAGTTCCGCAAGCAGGGCTTTGATGCCATCGTCGTCGACCGGCTTGGGCTTGCTGTTCCCCAGGCCGACCTCGCAGAATGGGAAGCCGTGGTTGCGGCTCGCAAGAATCCGGAGGCTGAAGTCACCATCGCGATGGTCGGTAAGTATGTCGATCTTCGCGATTCGTACATCTCGCTCTCCGAGGCATTGATGCATGCCGGGCTGAAGACCCGGACGCGGGTTCGGATTCGCTACATCGAGTCGCAGGACATCGAAAAGGATGGCACCGGAGGGCTTAACGGCGTCGACGCCATCCTCGTGCCGGGGGGCTTCGGTGAGCGTGGTATCGAGGGCAAGATTGCTGCCGTCCGCTACGCCCGCGAGAACGCCGTGCCCTATCTCGGCATCTGTCTCGGGTTGCAGGTGGCCGTTATCGAGTTTGCCCGTAACGTGCTGGGCCTTAAGGGTGCCCACAGTACGGAATTTGATCCACAGAGCCCGCATCCCGTGATCGCCCTGATTTCGGAGTGGCAGGACAGGGATGGAAGCCTCCAGAAACGGGATTCGGGTTCGAGCCTGGGAGGTACGATGCGGCTCGGCGCTCAGGAATGCCGGCTGCAGGCGGGTACTCTTGCCCACGACCTCTACGCTACTGAGACGATCCGCGAGCGCCACCGCCATCGGTTCGAATTCAACAATAACTACCTGGACCAGATGAGCAGTGCGGGCCTGGTCGTCTCGGGATTTTCGATTGACGGTCTGGTCGAGCTGGTAGAGTTGCCGAATCATCCCTGGTTCCTGGCGTGCCAGTTCCACCCGGAATTCCGCTCCAATCCCCGGGATGGTCATCCGCTGTTCAGTGGCTTTGTCCGGGCGGCCCGGAATTTCCGGGCCGAGGAATTGCCGGCTGCTGTCCACGCATGAAGCTGGCCGGCAGAGAGATCGGCGCCGGCCGGCCCCTGTTCCTGATCGCCGGTCCGTGCGTGATCGAGACTGAGACCCTCGCCGTCGAAACGGCCGGCCGGCTGCAGGAGATCACCCGGCGGCTCAATATTCCCTTCGTCTTCAAGTCCTCATACGACAAGGCGAACCGCTCGTCCCTGAAGAGTTACCGGGGCCCGGGAGTTGAGGAGGGCTTGCGGGTGCTGGAGAGTGTCCGTCGGCAGCTTGGAGTTCCTGTGCTGACCGACGTGCATGAGGATTCGCCGCTTGATGAAGTGGCCGCGGTGGTGGACGTGCTCCAGACACCGGCGTTTCTTTGCCGGCAGACGAATTTCATCATCAACGTGGCGCGCCAGGGCAAGCCCGTCAACATCAAGAAAGGCCAGTTCCTGTCACCCTGGGAAATGGCGAACGTGGTGACTAAGGCAGAGAGTACGGGCAACCCCGGCATCATGGTCTGCGAGCGCGGTTTCACCTTTGGCTACAATAATCTGGTCACGGACATGCGGGCACTGGCGGTTCTTCGGGAGACCGGTCGGCCTGTGGTCTTCGATGCCACCCACTCGGTGCAGTTGCCGGGCGCCAAGGGCGACGTGTCGGGCGGACAGCGGGAGTTCATACCGGTACTGGCCCGTGCGGCCGTCGCCGCGGGAGTCGCTGGCATCTTCATGGAGACACACCCGGACCCGGCGCGCGCCTTGTCCGATGGCCCAAACGCATGGCCACTGGACCTGATGGAAAATCTGCTGACCACGCTGGTCGAGATCGACCAGGTGGTAAAGTGCCGGCCCCTCGTTGAGCTGGAGATTGATGAGAAGAGGCAGCAATGACCGAGATCGTTGAGATCCACGGCCGGGAAATTCTGGATTCCCGCGGCAATCCCACGGTTGAAGCCGACGTCCGGCTGGCGAGTGGGGCGCTTGGCCGTGCCGCCGTGCCGTCCGGCGCGTCCACGGGGAGCCGCGAGGCGCTCGAGCTTCGCGACGGTGACCCGACCCGGTACCTGGGCAAGGGCGTGCGCCGGGCCGTGACCATGATCAATGGCGAAATCCGCAGTGAATTGCTGGGCCTGGAGGGTCGGGATCAGAAGACGCTTGACCGCAAGATGATCAATCTAGACGGGATGCCGGGCAAGGAGCATCTCGGCGCCAATGCGATTCTTGCGGTCTCCCTGGCAGTAGCCCATGCCGCGGCGGCCGACCGGGGTGAACCGCTGTTTCGCACCCTTGGGCCATCTACGGTGTTGCCTGTGCCGATGATGAACATCATCAATGGCGGAGCGCACGCGGATAACAGTGTCGACATCCAGGAATTCATGGTGCTGCCGGTCGGCGCCGGTTCGTTCAGCGAGGCGCTTCGGTACGGCACGGAGATTTTTCACGCCCTGAAATCGGTCCTGAAGGGCATGGGCCTCAGTACTGCCGTGGGCGACGAGGGTGGTTTTGCCCCCAATCTGCCCTCCAACGCGGCGGCGCTGGACACGATCGCCGAGGCCGTGGCCAAGGCGGGTTTTGCGCTGGGCAGGGACGTCTTTCTGGGGCTCGATGTTGCCAGTACCGAGTTGTACCGCGACGGCGTATATCACCTGGCATCTGAAGGACGACAGTTCACGCCAGACCGCTTCGCAGAGTACCTGGCCGGGTTGGCCGCCCAGTACCCGATCATATCGATCGAGGATGGCATGGCCGAGGACGACTGGGTGGGCTGGGCGCTGCTGACGAAGGCCTTGGGCACGCGCCTCCAGCTGGTGGGCGATGATCTGTTCGTGACCAACACCTCCATCCTTGCCCGGGGTATTGCCGAGGGGATCGGGAATGCGATTCTTGTCAAGCCGAATCAGATCGGAACGCTCACCGAAACCCTGGCGGCCATCAACATGGCCGTGGATGCCGGCTATGCCGCTGTGATTTCCCACCGGTCGGGCGAAACTGAAGATTCGACTATCGCAGACATCGCGGTTGGCACGCGGGCCACCCAGATCAAGACCGGTTCCCTCTGCCGTTCCGACCGCACCGCGAAGTACAATCAGTTGCTGCGCATTGAAGAACAGCTTGGATCCGAGGCACAGTACGCCGGTGCGGCTGCCTTTCCGATTCCGGTGCCAGGCTAGCCGGCGAGGGACGACATGATCAGTGAGAGACTTCTCATGCGGGCAGGGACGGCCGTGTTGGCGGGGCTGCTACTGCTGCTTCAGGTGCGCCTTTGGGGCTCTGACGACGGTTATCGTGAGGTCGCCCGCCTGGCGACACTGATCCGTGAACAGGCAGCCGAAAACGTCCGCCTCTTTCAGCGCAACCAGCGGCTGGAAGCGGAAGTCGTCGAACTCCGCAAGGGGGACGGCGCCGTGGAGGAGCGGGCCCGCGCCGATCTGGGGCTGATTGGTCCCGATGAGACCTTTTACCTGTTCGGTGCGCCCCGGCCGGCGGGCTGAATTGCCGGCAGCCTGACGGTGCTCCACATCCAGTTTCACGACGCGGTGGCCGAGATCCGGATGGATCGCCCGCCGGCGAACGCCCTGAACCGGGAACTCACCGAGAAACTCCTCGCTGCCCTGGAAACGGCCCGCATGGACGGTGCCCGGGCTATCGTGCTCACCGGGCGTCCCGGGATGTTCAGCGGTGGCCTGGATGTCCCCGAGCTGCTCGGCCTCGACCGCCGGCAGATGGAGTCCTTCTGGAGTCTGTTTTTCGGCCTCACCCGGCAGCTGGCCGCCAGTCCGGTGCCCGTTATTGCGGCGATCTCCGGTCACGCCCCGGCCGGCGGGGCGGTGCTGGCTCTGCAGTGCGACTGGCGGATCGGCATCACGGGCAAGTTCAGGATCGGCCTGAACGAAGTGCAGGTGGGCCTGCCAGTGCCCAGCACGATACTCGTGGCGCTCGAACAAGTGGTCGGTCCGCGAGTGGCGCGGCGTATGGCCACGCGCGGCGAGCTGCTCTCTATGGACGAGGCGCTCGCTGTCGGTCTGCTGGATGAACTGGTGGCGCCCGAGCAGCTGCTGGCGACAGCCCTGACCCGGGCCAGTGAACTGCTGGCGCTGCCGCCAGTCGCGATGAATACCACGCGGCTCGCCACGAAGTCCCGGTTGATCGAGGCGCTCGCCAGTTCCGGTGATACCGCCGCGGCGACGGGCTGGTGGTTCAGTGCCGAGACGCAGACGGAAATGCGCAAGCTGCAACAGCGGCTGACGAAGAGCTGACGCGAGGCACAAGGCCGTCCCGTCTCGTGGAACCGCTGGCTAACCGTTAAGTCAAATCGCCCGATGGCGACCGGCAGCGAATCGGGAGATTCTGCCTCCGCCGCCGGTGTATGGTGCGCTGAGACGGTCCGCGGGTACCGGACAGCAAAGCCGATAAAAAATCCCAACCCTAGGCGGGGAAAGTCATGAAGTCGTTGTGGTTGATCGTCGCACTCTGCCTGCTGTCAGCGCCCGCTCCAGCCGCTGTCCCGGGTATGGACGGCAAGATCGTGTTCACGAGCGGCGGCGGCTCCAGCGACATCTACGTCATGAACGACAACGGTTCAGGCAAGATCCGGCTCACGACCAACCCGGCGAATGACTTAGAGCCCGCCGTATCACCCGACGGCAGACGGATCGCGTTCACAAGCTTCCGCGACGGCAACGCGGAGGTCTACGTCATGAATGCCGACGGGTCGGGCCAGGCCCGGCTCACCACCAGCGTGGCGGAGGACAACCAGCCCGCCTGGTCGCCCGACGGCAGCCGGATCGCGTTCGCAAGCTCCCGCGACGGTAACCGCGAGATCTATGTCATGAACGACACCGGTTCGGTCCAGACCAGGCTCAGCAATGACCCGTTGCCTGACCAAAATCCTGCCTGGTCGCCCGACGGCAGCCGGATCGCGTTCGAGAGTGGCCGCGACGCCGTGGACTACGAGATCTACGTCATGAACGCCAACGGTTCGGGCCCGACCCGGCTCACCAACAACCTGGTGGCCGACGGCGAACCCGCGTGGTCGCCAGACGGCACCCGGATTGCGTTCCGGAGCAACCGCGACGGCAACAACGAGATTTACGTCATGAACGCCAGCGGCACGGGCCAGACCCGGCTAACCAGCAACGTGGTGTTCGATGCCGGGCCAGCGTGGTCGCCCGACGGCAGCCGGATCGCGTTCCAGAGTGCCTTCGGCGGCAACGCCCAGATCTACGTCATGAACGGCACCGGCACGGGTCAGACGAACCTCAGTAACGGTCTGGTGAGCGATGGCGGACCCGCCTGGTCGCCCGTCGGCACGCAGATTGCGTTCGTAAGCCTCCGCGACGGCAATTACGAAATCTACGCCATGAACGACAACGGGTCAGGCCAGACCCGGCTAACCAACAACTCGACATCCGACCTCGATCCTGCGTGGTCGCCCGACGGCACGCGGATCGCGTTCTACAGCTTCCGCGACGGGAACCCCGAGATCTACGTCATGGACGCCGACGGTGCAAACCAGACCCGGCTTACCAGAAACGCCGGGATCAACGTGGAGCCTGCCTGGTCGCCCGACGGCACCCGGATCGCATTCCGGAGCACTCGTGATGGCAACGCCGAGATCTACGTGATGAATGCGGACGGGTCTGACCCGACCCGGCTCACCAATAACCTGGCATTGGACTACGATCCCGCCTGGTCGCCCGACGGCACCCGGATCGCGTTCGCCAGCTACCGCGACGGCAACTCCCATGTCTATGTCATGTACCGGGACGGGTCAGGGCAGACCGGTCTCACCACCAACAGCCCGGCGGACGACCTCGACCCTGACTGGTCGGCCGATGGCAGCCAGATCGCTTTCACGAGCTTCCGTGACTTCCACCAGGAGGTCTACGTCATGAACGCCAATGGCACGGGCCAGACCCGGCTCACCAACAACCCGCAGGGGAGCTCCCTGCCCGCCTGGTCGCCCGATGGCAGGCGGATTACGTTCACTAGCGAACGCGACGGCAACGCCGAGCTCTATGCGATGAACGCCAACGGCACGGGCCAGGTCCGGCTAACCAACAACCTGGTGACCGATCTTCAGCCTGACTGGCAGCCACTCCCCCTGGGCGGGAGGATCGTGTTCGAAAGCAGCCGTGACGGCAACCGCGAAATCTACGTCATGAACGCCAATGGCACGGGCCAGGTCCAGCTCACCAGCAACACGGTGGACGACTACCAGCCCGCCTGGTCGCCCGACGGTACCCGCGTCGCGTTCACAAGCACTCGCGACGGCAACCGCGAGATCTACGTCATGAACGCCAATGGCACGGGCCAGACCCGCCTCACCAACAACCCGGCGTTCGATGTTGAACCGGCCTGGTCGCCCGACGGCACGCGGATTGCGTTCACGACTGACCGCGACGGTATCGCCGAAGTCTACGTCATGAACGCCAACGGCATGGACCAGACCCGGCTCACCAACAGTCCCTTCGAAGATGACCAGCCCGCCTGGTCGCCCGATGGCACACGGATCGCATACGTAGCTCCCGGCAACGGTAACCGCGAGATCTACCTCATGAATGCCAACGGGTCGGGCTCATTCAACCTCAGCAACAATGCGACGTTCGATTACCAGCCCGCCTGGTCGCCTGACGGCAGCCAGATCGCGTACTACAGCGTCATTGGCCCCAGGTCTCTTGTCTACGTCATGGACGCCAACGGCACGGGCCAGACCGCGCTCACCAGTAGCCTGTCGTCCAACCTGGAACCCGCGTGGTCACCCGACGTCAGCCAGATCGCATTCACGAGCCTGCGCGACGGCAGCGCCGAGATCTACGCCATGAATGCCGACGGTTCAGGCCAGATCCGGCTCACCTTCAACGGGGCGAGCGGCGCTGATTGGCAGGCCAGAGCGGACAGTGATGGGGATGGCATTCCAGACGATGTCGACGACTGCCGGTTCGTGCCGAACCCGACCCAGCTCGACGCCGACGCTGACGGTTACGGCAACCTCTGCGATGCCGATCTGAACAACAGCGGCCTCGTGACGACGGCAGACTTCGCGATCCTGCGCTCCGTGCTCAATCAGAGTGCCGGATCCAGCGCCAACGCCGCCAACGCCGACCTGAACGGCAGCGGCACGGTGACGACGGCGGACTTCGCCATTCTGCGCGCCAGTCTCAATGCCGCGCCGGGGCCGTCGGGATATCACTGAAGGCCGGTCGTCGCGACGCCAGGCACCCAGGGCACTTGATCGGTTACCAGATCAGGCACGCCCGCTGAGCCCGCATGAAATGTCCGGAAACTTGGGGTTGCGCGCCCGGCGCTAGCCCAGCTCCTCTTCGCCCTTACGCGGTTTGACCGTGATGCCGGCATACCGCGCCAGTTCGCGGTGGATGCGACCGACGCGTTCGACCTGACCCTTGGCGGGAAAGCGCTCGTAGAAGCCATCAGCGCGGAAGTTGCGCCGCTGCTCCGCCCAGGGGGCGAGACGCCGCTCCCAGCGCTTCTGGCGACCCTCGGCGGGCTCGGCATCCTCCCGGCAGAGGTCAAAGCACACGCGCAGCATGGCTTTGAGAGTGACGGGTCGTGTGACCATGTAGCTCGCGTTGCCCCAGGCTTCTTCGCCCCAGACCTTTTCGGCGGCCTTCAGGAAGTCGCGCACCCGCTCGTAATAGCGGTCCACGTCGCGACTAACCTTGTCGCGACGGGTGATCGAACGCCAGTCCGCCGCGGCCCATTTGTGCAGCTCGTTGAACAACTCAGCCTGCAGGATCCACTTTTCCTGCTTACTCCGGCCGCCAAGCCTGTTGATCCTGTAGCGCAGCGGGCTGTCGCCCTCGTTATAGAGGCGCTCGACGAGCCGGGCAGCGAACTTCTTGTCCGGAGCTGCCCAAGACACTCGCTCGTAAAGATCGATGAGATGACTCTTGTTGATTCGTGTGGGGGTCGAATTGATGATGACAAACATCTCGGTGGCGAAATCCTCGCTCTTGCCGTCGAAGATCACGCAGGGCACGTGCATGGTCTTCGCGTCCTCGGGGTGTTCTTTCGCATAGAAATGCAACGCCGCAAGGCGGTGCTGCCCGTCGATGATGAGGTAGCGGTCGCGGGGCTCCTCCAGGTTGCCGACATTGTCGTAGTCGCCCACCGCATCGAAACGCAGCGTCTCGCTGGTGAATAGCAGGACGGTGCCCGGGATCGGCGGCTGGCTGACTGCCGTCTCGTAGAAATTCTTGATCGCCGCGACCTTCGTCTTTGAGATCTGGCGCTGGAACGCCTTGTCGGTGGCTTCAATACGCGCGATAAACTGACCGACCTCATCGCTGGCGCCGACCTCTTCGGCCGTGATCTTGTCGCCGTCGCCGTAGAAGCGGCTGATGAAGCGGACCTTGCGGAGCAGGTCCTCGGCCGGGTAGGCCACAAAGTAGAAGACGCCGTCTTTTTGTCTGACGCGGGTTGCGAGCATGCGTTGATCATACCCCAGGGGCATAGCCCCTTTGGGCGTGGACACCTGTGCCACTTCGAGGGCATAGTTGCGGGATGCCAGCCACCCGACGACTGACCTTCGTCCCGATTGCGGTGTTCGTCTCCGCCTGTGGGGGCGGGGGTGAGCGGGGTATCCCGCCGGGTCCCGCCGCGGTCGCGTCCCCTGGAGTGCAGGCCGTCGCCTTCTCGCCCCCGGCACCCGCTTCGGGAGGGTTCTGTGTTGCCGTCCAGGAGTTCCTGGCGAACACGGCGCTGAAGGGTACCAACACCGTCTTCACCGACATGCCTTCGTACCGGCATTCCAAGCCGTCGCCACAACCGTTGCTGATCTACCAGGTGGTGACCTACGCCGGCAAGCTGCCGATCATGGTGTCCTGCAAGGTCAAGACAGCCGCCCACCTGCGGGCGACCTACGGCCCGGAGGCGGCGGGCGACCAGCGCTTCTGCCCGTCTGTCACCCGCGAATTGCAGTCGACGACAGTGGCCGCGCTACGCCAGGAGAACGATTTGGTTGCCGCGGAGCGCGCTTCGGCATTCGTGATTGATGAAGATGAGCCGTTCATTACCGGCCGCGACTACCTGGCCGATTTTGAGCTGAGCTACCGGGGCGCTGACGGCGCCGTCCACATCCGCTCCCACGGACTGTTCCAGAACTACGACAGCTGGATTACGTCCGTGCTGCCCCGGCAGGTGCAGGGCCAGAGCTACTGCCATCTGGCGACCGTTGAGTACCTCAGAGCGCTGGCTACGGGTGCGATGGAGCCGGGCACAGTGATTACCACGGCGGACGATGCCCCGGTCAATCCGGCCAGCGGCTGACGCTTCGGCGCGAGCCGCGCCTAACGCGCCAGCAACACGTACACCGCGCCCGTCCCGCCATCCCGCGCCGGCGCCGTGGTGAAGGCCAGCACCTGGTCCCACTGAGGCAGCCACTTGTTGAGCTTTACCTTGAGCACGGGGCCGCCGGGCCCGGAGCGGAGGCCTTTGCCGTGCACGATGCGGACGCAGCGTTGGCCCTCCAGCACGACGTCCGTCATGAATTCCCGGAGCATGCTCTGGGCCTGGGTGGCGGTAAGTCCGTGAAGGTCCAGTTCGTTCTGGATGGCGTACTTGCCCCGCCTCAGGTCCTTGAGCACCTTGAGGGGAACGTGGGGCCGCCGAAAGCTTAGTTCTTCGCCGGTCTCCAGGCCGACCTCGTTGGGCCCTATTACCAGGGATTCTTTCAGAACCGCCTGCTCGTCGGCCCGGGCGAAGCGGGCCCGTGGCGGTGGTTGCGGTTTACGCAAGGTTACGCGGCGTCTGGACTTGACAGGCTGGACAGCGCCAATGAGGGACCGGAATTCCGTGGTGTCGTCCGTTCCCGGATTTTTTCCACCCTTCCGTGTCATTGGCGCTCCTAAGGTTTACTCGCGCGTCTGCTCGCTATGCTTTAGGATTCTAAGGCTTCATCGCCCCGGCTGCTGAACAATGCGTCTCCTACTCTCCAATGATGATGGCTATCAGGCCGATGGCCTGGCGGCTCTTGCGCGCGCGCTGGCCGATCTGGCTGAAATTACCGTCGTGGCACCCGATCGCAATCAGAGCGGCGCCAGTCACTCGCTCACCCTCGAAGCACCGTTGCGCGTTGGCAAGACTCGCGAGGGCGTTCACTACGTCAACGGCACGCCGACCGATTGCGTGCATCTTGCGATTACCGGTTTGCTCGAGCACGAGCCGGATATGGTCATCGCCGGGATCAATCACGGCGCGAACCTCGGCGATGACGTGCTCTATTCGGGCACGGTGGCCGCCGCCGCCGAGGGCCGCTTTCTGGGCCTGCCGGCAATCGCAGTATCTCTCACTGGCGAGCACCGGCACTTCGACACGGCAGGCCAGGCCATCCGCACCCTGTTCCAGACGCTGGTTGCCGATTCGCTGCCGGCGGACACCATCCTCAATGTCAACGTTCCGGACATTCCCTTCCACGAGCTTCGCGGCTTTCGGGCCACCCGGCTGGGCTATCGCCACCGTTCGGAGCCTGTCGTGGAGTCTCGCGATCCGAAGGGTCGCCGCATTTACTGGGTGGGAGCGGCCGGCAAGGGGCAGGACGCCGGTCCCGGGACAGACTTTCACGCCGTCGAGCACGGCTTCGTGTCGGTGACGCCACTGAAGCTCGATCTCACGGACCAGTCCCGCCTTCAGCTGATCGCGGACTGGTTGCCGAAGTGAGCGGCGAGCGACGCGCCATCCGTGGCATCGGCATGACGTCCGCCCGCACCCGCGAGCGGCTTGTGCAGCGGCTGGGGGAAACCGGCATCACCAATCCGGCCGTCCTGGAGCGGATTCGCAGTGTTCCGCGGCACCTGTTCGTGGACGAGGCACTCGCCAGCCGCGCGTATGAGGACAGCGCGCTGCCGATTGGCCAGGGTCAGACGATTTCCCAGCCGTGGGTCGTTGCGCTGATGACGCAGGCGCTCGTGACCGGTCTCGCCCGGCCGCTGAAGAAAGTACTGGAGGTCGGCACGGGTTGCGGCTACCAGACGGCTGTGCTTTCACCCTTCGTCCGGCAAATCTTTACCATCGATCGGATCAGCAGCCTGCAGCAGGCCGCGCGCGCGCGTCTCAATGAACTGGGTTTTGACAACATCCGGTACCGCCACGGTGATGGATTCAAGGGGTGGCCGGGCCAGGCACCGTTTGACGGCATCATCGTCGCGGCGGCTCCGGGCGAAATACCTCCTGCACTCATCGATCAGCTGAGCGAAGGCGGACGACTGGTTATTCCGGTGGGCCCCACTGGCGAGCAGGACCTGGTGCGTATCACACGGATTGCGGACGGGTTCCAGCGCGAGCAGTTGTCACGAGTATCCTTCGTGCCGCTCGTCGAAGGGACCGGCTGACCAGGCCGGGAATGCAAGGCTTCCGACAGCGGCTGTGCGTCGTACTGGCAAGCCTGCTGCTGTCGGCCTGCAGTGGCGCGGTACGCTGGGAGGAGCCGGCGCCGCGTGTGCCGCCGCGCACGTCCGTCCCGGACGGAGGGGCACGACCGTACTTCCACACGGTGCACGCGGGGGAAACCCTGTACGCGATTGCCTTCCGCTACCGGTTGAGCGCCAGCAGCCTGGCCGCTTGGAACGGCCTTGGGGATGGAACTCTCATTCGAGTGGGCCAGCGCCTGCGGTTGACGCCGAATGTGGACGGATCGGCGCTTGCCCGGCCAACAGTGCCAGCCGTTCCGGCTCGCGAAGCGCCTCCCCGCTGGCAGCGGCCGGTACCGGGTCCGGTCCTCGCGCGCTATGGTGAATCTCCACTGACTGCTTCCGGGATCCAGCTGGGAGGGCGCAGCGGAGACCCCATCAGGGCTGCGGCTGGGGGACAGGTGGTCTATGCCGGCAGCGGCCTTCAGGGCTATGGCGAGCTGCTCATCATCAAACACGGGAGTGAATGGCTGAGCGCCTATGGCTACAACCAGTCGCTCCTGGTACGCGAGGGTGAGCGGGTTCTGCCGGGCCAGCCGATTGCCCGGATGGGCGACGGACCCTCGCCTGGCCGCCAGGGGCGTCGTGCCTTGCTGCATTTTGAGATCCGCCGGAACGGCACGCCGGTCGATCCCCTGACCGAGCTGCCACCGACCCCGTAGGAGCGCCTTCAG
>JANNJM010000041.1:0-6895 GCA_031395645.1 Gammaproteobacteria bacterium
GCGCCCTACCCGGCGCCGGATGGCACACACCTGATTTTCCGCGCCTGGAAGAAGAGCGACAAGCTGCGGATCAACCAGGAGTACCAGGCGACAGGCAAGCGCCAGCAGACGCCGATGACCATCTTCACCATGACGACGGATGGCACGGACGTGCAGCCGCGCACCTTCACCAGGGACATGAACTGGGCGCCGTTCATCGCCCCGGACGGCCAGCACTTCTTCTATGACCGGGTCTTCGAAGGCAACAACTGGGAAATCGTGATGAACGATCTTGCCGGTGGCGAGCCTCAGCAGATCACCTATAACAAGGGCTTCGACGGCTTCGTGTCGGTGTCCTGGGACGGCAAGAAGGCGCTGTTCGGACGCAGCCTAGGCTCAGGCTTCATGTCGAACATCCACACCTTCGTGATGGACATCTCCTCGCTCAACGTCGGCCCGGAGAACTTCAAGGGCAGCATCCCGCCCCGGGCGAAGCGGCCCGCGGGCTGGGTCGAGGACCCGGGGCTTAAGGACTTCGGCGATCGACTCGGCAAGTGATGAAGTAGTCCGAAAAACGCCAGCGGGTCAGCCCTGCTGATACTCAGCAGGTAAACCCCAGGGCCAGGTAGCGCTCCTGCAGATATTCCGTCAGCCTGCGCTCGAGCCAGCAATAAGGCTGGCCGAGCGCCCCGGCACTCACAAAGCCGACATGGCCCCCGCCGTGGGCCACTTCCAGCGTCACGCAGGGCGACAGGGTTTCCACGTCGGGGACGATATCGACCGTCATGAACGGGTCGTCCAGCGCATGGACGACAAGCGTCGTGCGCTGAATGTCCTTCAACAGGTGACCACAGGACGCGTGGGTGTAGTAGTCCTCCGCGTCACGGAAACCCGCCAGCGGCGCCGTGTAGGCCTCGTCATACTCGATGAAGTCCTGTGCCGCGAGCGCGGCGGGCAGATTGACGACGGGGGACAGGGGCAGGTAGCGATGCTTCCGTCGCAAAGCGTCTTTTAAAGCAGCAAGCAGCCGCTTCTGGTAGAGGCGGGAGAAGCCGGTTCGCAAGCGCTCGGCACAAGGCCGGATGTTGAACGGTACGGAGGCCGCTGCTGCGACGTTGACCGGCGCTGCCTTGCCCTCCTCCGCCAGCGCCTTGAGGGTGACATTCCCGCCGAGCGACCAGCCCACCGAGGCGATAAATGCCCCGGGCTCGCGCTCACGCAACAAATGCCAGAAGTAGCGCACGTCTTCGGTGTCCGCCTGATTGTAGCAACGGTGCAGACGGTTCGGCTCCGGCCCTGCGCCGCGCAGTTGCAGAATCACCGTGCGCCAACCTCTCGCGTTCAGCTGGCAGGCAGTGCCGCGCACATACTTGGATTCAAAGCCGCCCCCCAGGCCATGGACCAGCACCGCAAGCGGCCCACTCGTATGCTGCTCGCCACTCCAGCCCAGGTCCAGGAAATCGCCATCGGCCAACTCCAGCCGCTCGCGGCGCAGGACCAGCTTTGGCGCGGGGCGCAACAACGATGCGATGGTTTGCAGATGGGCGCCGGATACCAGCGGATGCGGCCGGAAACTGCTCGGCAGGATTTGCCCATAGCTGGGTGCTGCGTCAAGCATCCAACGTCGCCTCCATGGTGATCCGCGCCTTCAACAGCTTGGACACGGGGCACCCGGTCTTGGTCCGGTTCGCGATCTCCTGGAACGTCGCGTTGTCCGCCCCCGGAATCTTTGCCGCTACGCTTAGGTGGCTTGCTGTGATTTCGAACTCGCCGCCAACCTTTTCGAGCGTAACGTCGGCGTGTGTCTCGATCCTCTCGGGCGTCAGGCCAGCCTCCCCGAGCTTCAGGGAAAGCGCCATGGAGAAACAGGCGGCGTGAGCGGCGCCGATCAACTCCTCGGGATTGGTGCCTTTGCCGTTCTCGAAGCGGGCCTTGAAGCCATAAGGTGCCTCCCTGAGGACGCCCGTCTCCGTCGAGATCGTGCCGCCACCGTCCTTGATCCCGCCCTGCCAAACCGCCCATGCCTTCTTGATCATGTCGCCTCCGAAAAGTGCCAAAGTGCAGGATCCTCGCCGAGATTGTCGGCAACGATTGTGGTCTCTAGATAAGCTCCCGTGACGCGGCTGGTCTGTACGATCTCGCACAGACACTCTGCTTAAGGCGCTGCAGACTGCTTCCTTCGCATCGCACCCGCTTCGGACGATGCGAAACCCGAGCATCACCACGTTCCCACCGAACCTAATCATCCCGAAAGGACTTAACTCATGGCCATTCACACCGGCGATCAGATCGCATCTGTTTTCGACGGCGCCGCGAAAACGGCCCAGCACACGGTCGATGGCGCGCTCGACTCACTGTCCAGCAAGGTCGACGACATCCGCAGCCAGGCCGCGCCGATGATTGACAGTCTCTCGGCCCAGGCCGGGGCTGCTGCCAGGCGCGGCATCGACGCCGTCCGTGACACTTCCCAGCAGTTGCGCGCCAGGGCCGTACGAGCCAGCGATTCTACGGTTGCGTATGTCAAGGACGAGCCGGTCAAAGCGGTGCTGCTTGCCGCTGCGACGGGTGCGTTGCTGATGGGTCTTGTCAGCCTGATGCGTCGCTCGCGCCAGTCCTGACGCCGATAGCGCCGGCCACGGGCGGCCGGCGCCTTCTTTTTCCGCGAGGGCCGCCATGCTTCATCCTCTTTTGCACCTCTTTGCCACGAATCCCCACCTGCTCGGCGAGCACGTGGAGGCCTATGCCGATTTGGTCAGTGCCGAGGTTGGCAGCGCGACCAAACGCTGGAAAGCGCGCTTGGCACTCTACGCAATGGCGATATTTCTGCTGATTGTGGGCGCTGTCCTGGCCGGTGTGGCGTTGATGCTCTGGGCCCTGATGCCGACCATCAACATGCAGGCGCCCTGGCTCCTTCTGGTCGTGCCGCTGGCGCCCCTCCTGCTGGGCGCCTTATGCCTCTTCAGGGCGCGTGCCGAGCCGGAACACCCCGCGTTCAACACGTTGAAGAATCAGGTCAGCGCCGACCTGGCCATGCTCCGCGAAGTGAGCGCCTCGTGAGCCCGGTCGAGCGGCTCGCCCTGTCCCGGGAGCGGTTACGGGTCGCGATGCAGCCGCCCCCGGTGAAACCGTCCGGCCAATTTCTGGGTGAAAATATTGGCGAATTCGCGAAAGACTTGTTTAACCGGATCAAGTCCATGCCCGGACTTGCAAGTCTGATCGAGCCGGTCGAAGCCTGGTGGGCCCGGCACCCATTGCGCACTGCAGGCCTGGTCGCCGCGGAGGCCTGGCGAAACCTCACCACGCCCATGGCCGAACGCCATCCCCTCATGCTGCTGTTCGGGGCAGTACTGGTTGGCGCGCTTCTGACTTTAAGCCGTCCCTGGCGGTGGCTCGTGAGTCCAGCAGTCCTCGCCGGCCTGCTGCCGAGCCTCGCATCGCGCACGATCCGCGAGCTGCCCGTCGACTCATGGTTGAAGTTGTTGGCCTCGATCAGCGCGCCGGCCGCCGCACAAACGACCCCAATCAAGGACGCGATGCATCCGGCCTCCATTTGATTGACCCCTGCTTGAAGGAGAAATCCGATCACGACGGGGAAATAGGCGCTAAGGGCCGAGGCACGTCTCAACGCTGGCCGAAGTGTTGCCGCTCACGGACAGGCTCCACGCATTGCTCGTCGTGCCAGTGAAATATCTCACCTCGATCAGCACATCGAAGCTCTGGTCAGTTCCGAGTGTGTCGTTGCGCCGAACATTGACCGCATCGATCGCCGTTCCACCGGACGTCGAGGAGCCGGCATCAGTTCCGCCGCAGCTCAGGCAATAGACATAGAGATCGTAATCTGCGCCTGGAGGCGAGCTGAGCGCGATTCTCGCGGACAGATATTCCAGACCGAAAATAGACCCGTCGTCTTCGGTGATCCGAACCCGGAACCACTTCTCACCAACCCCGTTCGCCGAAAGCGATCCGGTGCCGGTGTCGCCGCTGACAGGGCCGAGAAACACGTTGCTCGTGCAGGCGGGGTTGGTGTTCAGGAGCGTATAACCTGCGGAGACGGACGCGGGTCCGGTCATGGTCACCGCGCAGCTGCCGCTGCCCCCGCAGGAACCACTCCACCCATCGAAGCCCGAGCCCGAGAGCACCCCCGGAGCCAGGGTAACGACCGTATTGAAATTGTAGATCTCCGTGCAGTCCGTGCCGCAGTTGATACCAGAGGGAGTGCTGGTTACCGTGCCGGCGCCCGTGCCGCTCTTGGTAACCGAGAGGGCATGGGAGTTGACAGTAAAGGTCGCCGAGACGGACCTTGAGGCCGCCATGGTGACCACGCAGGTGCCGGTGCCCGCGCACGCCCCGGTCCAGCCGCCAAAGGTCGCGCCCACCACCGGCACGGCGGTCAACTGAACCACCGCATTGTGGCTGTAGCCTTCACCGCAATCCGCGCCACAGTTGATCCCTGCCGGAGCACTGCTCACCGTACCTGCCCCCGTGCCGGCTTTGATAACGGTCATGGGGTACCTGAGGTCGATGCCGGCCGGCCCCGGGGCTAAGCCCAGCCGGGTGCGCAGCAGGCCGAAGTCGGCCGTCGTGACAGTGCCGCTGCCGTTCAGGTCGGCGGCGGCCGCCAGGGGACTGAAGGTTGCAGGCTGACCAAGCACGGAGCGCAGCAGGCCGAAATCCGCCGTCGTCACGGTCCCGCTGTTATTCAGGTCCGCATCGCAGTGGTTGCCGTAACCATCGCCGTCCGCATCGAGCTGGGTCGGATTTGCCGTAAGCGTGCAGTTGTCCGAGTCTTCGGCAAAGCCATCGCCATCCGCATCGATATCGCCCGCGCGCACCGCCCAGGCGAAATTGTTGCTGGCGCTTTTGTTCAGGACGTCCTGGAACCCATCACCACGAAATGACCAGGCCAACGAGGGATTTGGTGCATACGGCGCGTCCGACCAGGAGGTACCTGACTGGACGTTGGCAAACGGGCCGGGAGTTGCACTCGCAATGCCATCGACGTAGTGCAGGTGGCCCATCTCGCTGCCGGTGCAACCGAAGCCAAACCCGTTGCCGACTGCGTCTTGTTGACCGCAGGTCGCGTCCGGCTGGGTGGTGGTCGGCAACCGCCAGTCGCTCGCGCCGAGGTAACTGGCTGCGTTCAGCGCCGCGATCCACTGCGTCGCCTTGGCCAGGGCCATGCTGCCGTCGGCGTTGATACCCGTGACGGCGAAGGCATTGGTGTCGGCGAGATTGGCATCAGCGACCCAGGTGATATCCAGCACGGTGTCGTAATAGGCCTGACCCGCCAGACGGGTCTGCAGGGCCCCATTGGCCGTACTGCCGGTCAGCGCCAGCAGAACGATTCCCCAGACTGTGCGCAACATCGACCTTCTCCAGTCGCGTTCAATCGATCCGGATCCGACGGTCGTCGGCACTTAAGCTTACGCCTGAACAAGGGCAACGCCATGCAGGCCTGGACATTAAGTAAAGCCTCTGCCGACGGGCAGCCGTCGTCAAAACCAGTAGCCAAACCCGCCGTGCATCGCACACACTGAAACCGGGCCAGGCACGCAGGCGCTAATGTCCGACATTTTCATCTCCTACGCGCGCGGGACGGCGGTTCAGGCGCTGCGGGTCGCGGAGGCGCTGCGGGCATCCGGCTATCGCGTGTGGCGCGATGACCAGCTGCCGGCGCACCGGGCTTACGCCGACGTGATCGAAGAGCGCCTGAAGGCCGCCAGGGCGGTGGTGGTCCTGTGGTCCAGCGAGGCGGTGAAGTCGCAATGGGTACGCGCGGAGGCGGACCTGGCGCGGCAGGCGGGCACGCTGGTCCAATTGCGGGTTGATGAGTCGGTGCTGCCGCTGCCATTCAATCAGATCGAGTGTGCGGACCTCGCGGCGTGGACCGGTGATCCCGAGGCGCCAGGCTGGAAGAAGGTCGTCCTGAGCGTGGCCGCCCTTCTGGGCCCCGTCGCGGACAAGGACAGCCAGGCGCCCGGCGCCGGGCGCAATCCGCCGGCAGAGCTCGTTCTGGCCGTGCTGCCGTTCGACAATCTGTCCAGCGATCCGGAAATGCAGTTCTTCTCTGACGGCGTCACCGAGGAAATCATCCAGCGCCTGTCGCGTGGCACGCACCTGAAGGTGATCGGCCGTACCTCAAGCTTCCAGTTTCGTGGCGAGCGCAAGGCGGAAGCTGGCCGGACTCTCAATTGCTCGCACGTCCTCGATGGCACCATCCGTCGCGCCGGCGAGCGCGTGCGCATCAGTGCACACCTGGTTGAGGCGTCGTCGCGGACCACGTTGTGGTCAGATCGGTATGACCGCAGCCTGGAGGACGTCTTCCTGGTCCAGGACGAGATTGCCGAGAACATCGCCGGCGCGCTCAATCAGGCGTTCTCGAGTTTTTCGACCCTCCAGGTCGAGCCGACGGTTTACGACCTCTATCTGCGTGCCAGCCCCAGATCCTTCGCACCCGACGAACTGCGGACACACGTCGGCCTGCTGGAGGTGGCGACACAGCGGGCGCCGCACTTCGCGGAGGCCTGGGGTCGCCTGGCCTACCTGCGCGCCTGGTTGCACTTCTACCAGCCCTTCGCCGGGCGCGCCGCAAGTGCTGTCCTTGTAGCGCGCGAGGCAGAGCGGTCGCTGGCGCTCGATCCGCTCAATGGGGACGCTCTCGCCGGGCTGTTCTTCGTCATCCCGCCTTTTGGACGGTTCATCGAGGCCGAGGCGGCCATGGACCGCATACGGCTGTCGCCGGGCTCGGGAGATGGGCCACGCTACATCGGCTGGTACCTGCGCACGACCGGGCGGATCCGCGCAAGTCTTGCCGAGACGGAGCGCACTTACAGACTGGACGCGCTGGATCCGATGGCCGCGAACAATGTCGCGCTCGCACGCATGGCCGCCGGGCGCATCGAGGAGGCGGTGCCCG
>JANNJM010000042.1:0-26664 GCA_031395645.1 Gammaproteobacteria bacterium
TCGTCGCTTCCGCGAGGATGGGTCCTGGGGTGCTCGAAAGCTACGGGCTACGCCAAGCCCCTCCTTGCGGGGAGAGCTGTGGGTCGCCACCACCAACGTCGGGTATTCGGGAGCCTTCGCATGGGACAAGTATCGACGGGAGCTTCGGGGGGCGTCAAGGCGGACCGGGGGCGCGTCCGGCTGATGGGCGGACGGCGGCGGGGATTAGGGCTCAAAGCCGTCACTCGTCGAGTTCATGCGTTCGTCACCATTGGCAGGCATCCGGCTTCAGATCAGGCGATCCCGGTCGCCCATCCGCGCTACGCGCCTCTAGGCCGGGCCAGCCCGGCTAACCCCGCAGCATCTCCCGCGCCGCGTTATGCCCCGGTGCGCCGGTGACCCCACCGCCCGGGTGGGCACCGGAGCCGCAGAGGAAGAGCCCCTTCACGGGCGTCCGATAGTCGCCGTAGCCCAGCGCCGGGCGGGCCGCCCAGAGCTGGTCCAGCCCGAGGGCACCGTGAAAAATGTCACCGCCGGTGAGGCCGAAACGCTCCTCGAGATCTAGAGGAGACAGTGCCAGCCGGCCGAGTACGCTGGCGCGGAAGTTGGGGGCGTAGCGGGTCACCGTGTCGATGATCAGGTCCGCCGCCTCGTCCCTTGCGTCGTGCCAGCTGCGGCCGTCCGGCAGGTTGTAGTCGAAGTGCTGGCAGAAAAGACTCGCCACGTGGGCACCCTTGGGCGCCAGGCTGTCATCCAGCAGCGACGGGATCAGCATCTCGATCACCGGCTCCCGCGACATACCCGTCAGGCGCGCGTCGGCGAACGCGCGATCCATGTAGCCCAGCGATGGCCCGATGATGATGCCGGAGGCCAGATGATCGCCCGCCGGGCGGTCGCCCCCGGACTTGTCGAGAAAGCGGGGAAGTTCGGACAGCGCCACGTTCATGCGGAACACGGCCGAGCCGCACCGCCAGCCCTCCATGTGAGCGACGAAATCGGCAGGCAGCGCGTCCCGCTCGACCAGCTTCAGAAACAGCAACTTGGGGCCAATATTGGCCGCCACCCGCCGGGATTCGAAGACCCGGCCATCGACGAGTTCCAGTCCAGTGACGCGACCAGCCTGCGTAAGCACCCGCTGCACCGGCGCCTCCAGCTCAATATGCACGCCGAGACGCTCCGCCTCCCGCGCCATGGCCTGGGTGATGGCGCCCATGCCGCCAACGGCGTGGCCCCACACACCGATCTTGCCGTTCACCTCACCGAAGGCGTGGTGCAGGAGCACGTAGGCACTGCCCGGCGTGTAGGGGCTCGCGTAGTTGCCGACCACCGCATCAAACCCGTACAGCGCCTTCACGGGGTCGCTCTCGAACCAGTTATCCAGCATCTCGCCGGCACTGCGGGTGAAGATCGCGTGGATTTCGCGCTGGGTCGTCAGTGGCAGCGCACGGAAATCCCGCCCGAAGGAGATCGCGCTGAAGATGTCCCGCAGCCTGTGCAGATCGGTGGGCGGGGTCTTCAGTAGGGTATCCCGCAGCAGGTGCACGGCCCGGTCCAGCATCGCGAAGTAGTCCGGCAGGCGCGCCGCGTCCTTCCGGGAGTAGCGCGCCACAGCCGGCACGGTCTTCTCGAGACCGGGGCCCGCCAGCATGCCGTCCCCGTCCGGCAGCACCAGGAAGTTCTGGTACGGCCGCTCCAGGATCTTCAGGCCGTGCTCGGCAAGGCGCAGGTCCTTGATCACCTTCGGATTCAGCAGGCTCACAGTGTAGCTGGCGGTCGAGTTGCGGAAGCCCGGGTGGAACTCTTCAGTTACGGCCGCGCCACCGACGATATGCCGGCGCTCGAACATGGCGACCTTGAGGCCGGCTTTGGCCAGATAGCAGGCGCAGGTGAGGCCATTGTGGCCGGCGCCGATGATCAGGGCGTCGTATTTGGTGCGCCTCGACATGACTCAGTTTCGCTCTTTCCGGATTCGTCTACGGGTCGCGCCTGAAGGCGCGCCTACCTTGGTCTCCAGGGCCTCGAGGATCGGGACAGCCAGCCACATTCGCCCCCAGTTCC
This sequence comes from Gammaproteobacteria bacterium, assembly GCA_031395645.1. GTDB lineage: Bacteria > Pseudomonadota > Gammaproteobacteria > Steroidobacterales > SHZI01. The sequence continues at coordinate 2,038 of JANNJM010000042.1, forward strand.
TGCGGGTTGTTTCGCGCAACAAGCCCGCCTTCTCCAGTCGGGTGATCGTCGTGCGCGCGGTCGGCAGACTAACACCCAGGACACCAGCGGCGGCAGAAGCCGAGACGAACGGATTGGCGAACAATCTGTCCAGGAGCACGGCTGCCCGTGGTGTCTTCGCCAGTTTCTCCCGCCACTGCTCGCGCAGGCCCGTCAGCGCCTGCGCCTGACGGGCCGCATGTCCGGCAGTCTCGGCCACGCCCTGCAGGAAGAAGCGCAGCCATCCATCCCGGTCGCCGTGCGTCCGGACTCGCTGCAGGTGTGCGTAGTAGGCGTCCCGGTGGGTCTCGATGTACTCGGACAGGTACAGCACGGGCTCCCGCAGTCGGCCCCGTTCGATCAGGAATAGTGTGATCAGCAGACGTCCGATCCGGCCGTTGCCGTCGATGAAAGGATGGATCGTCTCGAACTGCTCGTGCATCAAGCCGCACTGCACCAGGTCGGGGAAATCGTCGCGCCGGTGCAGGAACTTCTCCCACCGGTCCAGCGCCACGTGCATCTCCGAAACGGGGGGCGGGACGTAGGCAGCCGTGGCCAACGTGCTGCCGGACGGGCCAATCCAGTTCTGGGTCCGCCGGAATTCTCCCGCGGTCACCTGGGGCACGTTGAGGCCGTGGAACAGGGCCCGATGCAGCGCCTTCAGAAGGCGCAGCGACAGCGGAAGCTTCTTTAGCTCTTCGATCCCCCGGTAGAGGGCAGCTCCGTAGTTGCTGACCTCCTGGATATCCCTGTTGCCGGGGTCGGGTCGGCTACCCTGGGCCTCCTGCAGCATCACGTCCTTAAGGCTCGCCTGGGTGCCCTCAATCCGGCTGGACAGGAGCGCCTCCCGGCGGACGTAGGGGGTAATAATCAGGTCCGGGTTGGGCAGGTGCCCGACCAGGCCCGAAAGCTCACTGAGCGCAGCGTCAGCGCGGGACAGCAACAGGACCAGCTGCGGGGTGTACTGGATTTTTGGTGGCAGCGGGGCAGGCACAAAGGCGTGATAACCCTGGACCGTGCGGACCAGTTTGCCGGCTGGGTTCGGCTTGAAGGCCTTGGTATCCATGACCCGGAAAGCATAGCATCAGGCTTTGAAAAAAAAAGTCTGATATTTTCAAAGCCTGCCAGGGGTCTGAAAGAAACTTTCAAAGCTTGGAGGCTGGAACCCGGGCTGCTCCACAATCCGATCCGCGTCGCTTGCGACTAAGATAGCCCCCACATCATGACCCCTCCCATAACGCCAGCAGCCACCTCCTCACCTCCCGAAAAGCGCGGCGACATCCACTTTGCTGCCAAGGATGCCGGGCTGCGCAAGGACGTCCACGACCTTGGCGCCATCGTCGGTGAGCTCCTGGCAGAGCAGGGCGGCGCGGCGCTGTTCGGACGGGTCGAGCAGGCCCGGCGCGCGGCCATCGATGCCCGGGAAGGGGATTCCGCCGGAGTACTGCGGCTGGAAGCACTGGTTGGAGCGCTGTCGCCGACCGAATCACAGGACTTCATCCGCGCGTTTTCCACGTACTTCCTGGCGGTGAACCTGGCCGAGACCGTGCACCGCATCCGGCGGCGGCGTGACTACCTGCGCGAGGGCAAGCACCGCCAGCCCGGCGGCCTCGAGGACACGTTCTTCGAACTCAAGGAAGCGGGTGTCACGCTGGCTGAGATCAGCAGCGCCATCGCGAACCTGCACGTGGAGCCGGTCCTCACGGCACACCCCACGGAGGCTACGCGCCGAACCATCCTGCGCCGGCAGAAGGACATCGTGCGCCGTCTTATCGACATGCAGAACGCCGCGCTCGCGCCGCGCGAACTATCGGCGGACCTCGAGAACATCCGCGACGACATCACGGCGATCTGGCAGACCGAGGAACATCCCACGGAAGCACGCACCGTAACCGCCGAACATGAGCATGTGCTGTTCTTCCTGACAGACTGCGTCTACCGGGTGCTACCGGCAGTCTACGAAACCATGGAGACGGCGCTCGAGGCCGTGTGGGGTGAAGCGGGACGGTCGATCGAGCTGCCCGTGATGGTCCGCATGGCCTCCTGGATTGGCGGCGACATGGTGGACCGGAGCGAAATCACCGCCCGGAGCATTCGCGAAACACTGGCCCGGCAGCGCGCACTGGTACTCGACCTCTACCACGCGGAGTGCCGCGAGCTGGCTGAAAAGGTGAGCCAGAGCACCACCCGGGTCGGCGTATCGGCAGCGCTGGAGGAGCGCATTCGCCTGTACTCAGGCCACTTCCCCAACGCCCTCGGGATCACGCCGCTGCGGCACCGGGATATGCGCTACCGCGTATTCCTGCGGCTCATCATCGCGCGCCTCCAGTCCACCTACACCGAGGGCCTTTACGCCTTCGAATCCGCCGAGGAGTTCGCCGCCGACCTGCGGCTCATTGCGGCCAGTCTTGAGGCCAACCGCGGCCGGCACGCGGGACTCTTCGCCGTGCGTCGCCTGCTCCGCCGTGTCGAGACCTTCGGCTTTCATTTCATGACTCTCGACGTGCGGCAGGAAGCGCTGGCCAATCGCCGCGTCATCGGGCGCGGGCTGAACGAGCCGGAGTGGCTGGAGCAGCCGGCCACTTACCGTCTTGAAAGGCTGCGGCGTGCACTGGCCGAAAACGAGTCGCCCGCAGGCGAGCTGGACAATGAAGGCAAGCGCGCCGTCGGTATTTTTCAGGCCATTGCCTTTTGCCGGCGGCGTTACGGCAAACGCTCGATCGGTCCCTACATCATCAGCATGGCCGAGGGCGTCGACGATGTGCTCTCGGTGCTCCTGCTCGCCCAGTGGGGCGAACTGCGCAAGCGGACCGGCACGGTCCCACTCGACATCGCGCCGGCTTTCGAGACCATCCAGGGCCTCGCCGGAGCCGCCACCCTGATGCACCAGCTCTACGCGGAGCCGATGTACCGCGAGCACCTGACCGCGCGCCGCCAGAAGCAGACGGCCATGCCCGGCATCGCCGAGAGTAATGTCGAGAGCGATCTCGCCTCCGCCCGCTGGGCACTCCTCAAGGCCCAGCGGGAACTGCTGGATTCAGCGCGCATCGACGGTGTGCAGCTGACCTTGTTTCACGGCCGCGGTGGAGCAATCGGAGCTGGCGGTGGTAAAGCCCACGTCGATATCCGCTGCGCACCGGCCGGCGGCGTGGAAGGCGGCGTGCGCGTGATTGAGCAGGGCGAGCTCGTCGCCAGCAAGTACGGCGTGCGCGCCATTGCGCTGCGCACCTTCGATCAGGCCCTGGCAGCCGGAGCTCGCAGCCTGGTGCGCCCCGGCGGTCCGCCAGCAGCAGACGGTCACCACAACTGGGAAGAGGCGCTGCAGGTTCTGGCCGGAGCGTCACGGACCCACTACGAGGCCCTGGTTCTCACATCGCCAGGTTTCTCTGAGTACTACCGGCTGGCGACGCCTGCTGACGTGATCGAGCGGATGCGCCGGGGCGGAGGGCTCGAAGCCGGGCTGGCCGACGGGACGCTGGCAGCTGCCGGCAGGGCACCGTGGGTATTTGCCTGGACACAGAGCCGCAACATCCTGCCGGGCTGGTACGGGTTCGGTACCGGACTGTCCCGCGCTCTCGATCAGTTTGGTGACGAAACGCTACAGGCGATGCACGAGGGCTGGTACTTTTTTGGAACCCTGGTCGCCGATGTGGAAACTGCCCTGGCCAAGAGCGACCTGGCCGTGGCCGCGCGGTACTCCGCGCTTGGTGGGGAATTGCACGAACGTTTCTTCGGCCGGATACGCGACGAGTTCGAGCGCGCGACTGCCACGGTCCTGCGCGTAAAAAAGCAACAGGTGCTCCTCGAGCGGGACAACACCCTCCGCCGCTCCATTCGCCTGCGCAATCCTTACGTCGACCCCATGAGCGTGCTGCAGGTCGACCTCCTCCGGCGCTGGCGTGAAACAGGCGACGAGGCCCTTTTCCTGGCCCTGATTGCGAGCGTCAACGGGATCGCCCGCGGCCTTCAGGATTCTGGTTGACGCCTCGGGCGTGAAGAGCGCGTTCCTCGACTTCGACTCCCTCGGCCCGGCCGCTATCGACACGTCGGCGCTGCAAGCCACACTGCCGGGCATCGCGCTCTACCCGGCCAGCTCTGGCGCCGAAATCGATGCGCGGATTGCGGGCTGCGAAATCCTGCTGGTCAACAAGGTTCGTCTCGACGGCAAGCGCCTGGCGTCAGTCCCGCAGCTGCGCCTTATCGTCCTCGCAGCGACGGGTACCGACAACGTGGATCTGGTCGTTGCCCGTGAGCGGAACATCGCCGTCTGCAATATCCGCAACTACGCCACGCCATCGGTGGTGCAGCATGTCTTCGGGCTGGTCCTCGCCCTCACCCTGCGCCTTGAGGAATACCAGCAACTGCTCCGGGCTGGCGCCTGGGAGCGCAGTCCCCATTTCTGCCTGCTCGACTACCCCGCGCGGGAGCTCGCGGGCAGGACGCTCGGCATCGTGGGTTACGGGCAGCTCGGCCAGGCCGTGGGGGCGGTGGGCCGCGCGTTCGGCATGCACGTCGTCGCGGCTCGCAGTGACCGGCAGCCGACAGGCACAACCGTCGACCGCCTGGCACTTTCCGAGCTGCTGGCCGTCGCCGACGTCCTGTCACTGCATTGCCCGCTAACCCCGGCCACGCGGCACCTCATCAACCGGGAATCCCTGCAGCGCATGCGCCCCGACGCCTTGCTCATCAATACCGCCCGGGGCGGCCTGCTGGATTCCGCGGCCCTCCTCGACGCACTGCGTCGCGGCTTGCTGGGCGGAGCAGGGATCGACGTGTTGCCGGAGGAGCCCCCGGCGCCCGGGAATGCGCTCCTCGACGCCCGGCTGACGAACCTGATCGTCACACCGCACATCGCGTGGGCAGCACGGGAATCCCGGCAGCGCGCCCTTGACGAAGTGGTCGCCAATGTCAGGGACTTTCTGTCCGGTGGACGGCGCAATCGGGTGGTGTAGGAGCGCCTTCAGGCGCGACCCGTGTAGGATCGGGGCTGGAAATCGCGCCTGAAGGCGCTCCTACAGGCTGCTCCTACAGGGGACTTTGCATGCTGTCGTTCATCTTCCTCACCTTCGCCGTCATTCATGTCGCCATCTGGATCTGGGGCTGGAAACTCTGGGCAGAGACCGGCCGGCCGGTCGCTCTACTGCTGGTCCTGGTTGGCGCCACCCTGCTCTTCTACGACAATTTCCGCATTGGCATCGGCCGCTTCATTGGCGAGGGGGACCTGCTCTACGCCATGTCCGTGCCCGCTTTCGCCTGGCACTGGTCGATGTTGCCGCTACTGGTGATTGCCGCTGGTTCAGTCGCCCGTCTCGCCGGCCTCAAGTGGGCCCAGAACAAGCTCGTGATGGGAGCGTTCTGCGTGATCGCCGTGGCGCTCAGCATCCACGACATCCCGAAGATCTTTTCGATGGATCTGCACATCGCCTGTCTCGACGACACGGTGCGCTACACCACGACGGTCAAGGAAGGGCAGCTCTGCAGCCCGACCGACACGGTCACGGTCCGCGGGGCCGACGCCGCGCTGGTGGCCATCATCACCAACGTCTTCGTGCTGGCCGTCGGCATTGCACTGTGGATCCAGCGGGGCTGGGCCTGGCTGGCGGTGGGCTCTGGCCTGATGTTCATCGCTGCCGGGGGGTTTGCCCGCAGCAGGTACGGCCTGCCGATCGCCAACCTCGGCGAAATCTCCATCACCCTCGGCTTCATTGTGACCTGCGCGCATTTCGCGCGGCTGAAGCAACGTGAGAACAGAACGGCGAGTTCGCCCGTAGGATCACGGGTAGGAGCGCCTTCAGGCGCGACCTCTATCGATCGCGCCTGAAGGCGCTCCTACCGGCGCTGCTGCTTGCGCTGCTGCCCAGTCGACCACCGCTGCCACGCGGGGCGCCGACAGCCGGCGAGCCTGGACGAAGCTGAGCCAGCGGTACTCGCTGTGCTCGGGTCGGCCCGTATCCGGACTCGGCAGCAGTTGCACTTTTTCAACGGTCGTGCGCGCCAGGTAGTAGCGTGCAATCTTCCCGCGGCTGTACGGACCGGTATCCAGGTGGATGTCGCCCCAGGGAAACTCGAGTGCGCTGATGCCGGACTCCTCCCGCACTTCGCGCAGGGCGGTCTGCTTTGGGGTTTCCCCGGCTTCCATCAGGCCTTTCGGAAAATCCCAGTGGCGGAAGATCCGGAGCATAAGCACGCGCAGCCCGCCGGGCGTTTCCCGCAGGATCACGGCACCGCACGACATGAGCTTATGCTGGACACTCACTGGTCGCGCAGCACCGCTACGGGTGGTTCGTTGACTGCATGGCGCGTGGCGAGCGTGCCGGTGATGCCCACGATCAACGCGCCCGACAGGAGACCCAGCGGCCACAGCAGTGCACTCACGCTGTACTCGAGCTTGAACGCGTAGGTGGCGAGCCCCCAGCCGAGCAGCGTCGCGCCAACGGCAGCGAGCACCCCTGCCAGGCTGCCGAGGGTGATGAACTCGACGGCGACGCCCTGCAGGATCTTGCGCCGGGCCGCGCCCAGCGTGTGCAGGATTGCGCTTTCGAAACGCCGCTCGTCGCGCGTCAATTGAATCGCCGCGAGGAGCACGACCACGCCGGCGAACAGCGTGAACAGGAACACGTACTGCACAGCCATGGACGCCTTGTCGATCACGGACCGCACCTGGGAGAGAATCACCTCCAGGTCCAGGACCGTGACACCCGGAAACTGCCGCACCAGCCGACTCAGCATCTCCACCCGGTCCCGTGGCACATAAACGCTGGCCAGGTAGGTCTGGGGCAGGTCCGCCACCAGGCCGGGTGACAGCACCACGTAGAAGTTAGGCTGGAACGAATCCCATTCGATCGTGCGGAGGCTGGTGACAGGCGCCTCGATTTCCTCACCGGCGACGTTGAAGGTGAGGTCATCGCCCACCTTCACGCCAAGGTTGGTCGCAAGTTCCGCGTCCAGCGAAAGCTGCAGTGGCCCCGCGTAGCCGGCGCCCCACCAACTGCCGGCAGACACAACGTTGCTGGCAGGCAGAGTGTCAGTCCAGGTGAGATTGGCTTCCCGCTGCAGGAAGGCGGCGCCCTGGGCGTTGCGGACCTTGTATTCCTTGATCGGGGTACCGTTGACCGCCGTCAGCCGGCCCCGGATCAGCGGCAGCGAGAACGGCTCGGTCCCGACTTCCGCCCTGAAGAAGGCCTTCAGGCCGGCCAGCTGGTCCGGTTCGATGTTGATCATGAACTGGTTGGGCGCGTTCGCCGGCACCGTCTGCTCCCAGGTCTTCAGGATGTCGTTGCGCACGACCCCGAGCAGGAGCAGCACCATGAGGCTGAGACCGAAGGCCACGATCTGCACGACGCTCTCGCCGCCGCGGCGGGCAATATTGGCGAGGCCATACCGCCAGGCGACGCCCGCGGCGCCACGAAACCGGCTGAGCGCACGAACGAGCAGCCAGCCGAGGCCGAAGGCCACGAGTGCCGTGCCCACCACGCCGCCCGCAATCAGCCCGAGCAGCAACGGGTCCCGTACGATCGTCAGTACGAGGGCACCGATGGCGGCGAGCGCGACGCCGTAGGTGACGGCCGCACTGAGCCGGGGCGGCGGCAGGTCCTTGCGCAGCACGCGCAGCGGCGGTGTCGTGCCGACACTGATCAGATGCGGCAGGGCAAAGCCGATGACAACGGTCGCGGCAGTCAGCACGCCGAGGAGGAAAGGCTGTCCGGAGGCGGGCGGCAGCACGAAGCCGACAAACTCGGCGGCGATCACCGCCAGGCCGTACTGCGCCCCGTAACCAAGCGCAACGCCCACGCAGGATGTCAGCACCACGACGAACAGCAGCTCCGTGACGGTCACCGCGATAACGAAGGACTGCGTGGCGCCGAGGGTCTTCAGCAGGGCAATGTTGTCCAGATGCCGGAGGGCGTAGCGGCGGGCGGCCATCGCAGCCGCCACGGCCGCAAGGATCACCGTCACCAGCGATGCCAGCGTCAGGAAGCGTTGTGCGCGGTCAATGGCGGCGTTGATCTGGTCTCCGGCGTCCTCCCGGCCGCGAATGGTTTCGTCCGGGCGCAACTGCTTCGTGACCTGCTCGCGGAAACGCGTGATCAGCGCGTCGCTACCGGCATACATCTGGTGATAGGTCACACGGCTGCCCGGCTTGACCACACCGAAGCCCGGCACATCGCCAAGGTTCACCATCAGGCCGGGCGCGAGGTTGACGAACCCGATGTTCTGGTCCGGCTTGTACTGCAGCACACGGGTGATGCGCAGCGAGCGCTCGCCCAGCGTCACACTGGCACCGACATCGAGACCGAGGCGCCCCAGCAGACCCGGCTCGGCCCAGGCCTCGCCCCGGCCGGGCACGCCCGCGGCGGGACGACCATTGCCAAAGAGCGTATCGGCCACCGTGAGCTGACCCCGCAGGGGATAGGTGGCACTCACGGCGTCAATCGCGGCCAGCGTGGTCTGCTCACCCGACACGACGACGGTGGGAAATGACAGCGTCTCGGCCGTCTCGAGCCCGAGTGCCTGGGCATCCCGCAGATAGGCCGGGCTGATCGGCCCCGCCGAGCGCAGCACGAGATCCGCCGCCAGCACCTGGCTGGCCTGGTCCTTCATCGCCCCACCGACCCGGTCGGTGAAGAAGCCCACCGCCGTCATGGCGGTGACCGCCACGATGATGGCCGCCAGCAGGATCGAGAGTTCGCCAGCCCGCAGGTCGCGACGGAAGGCCCGCAGCGCGAAACCCAGGACTTTCATCGGACGACCTTCCCGGCCTCGATCTGGATGGTTCGATCGCAGCGCCCGGCAAGGTCCCGCTCGTGGGTCACGAGCACCAGTGTGGTCTTCGCCTCGGCATTGAGATCGAACAGCAAGCGGCCGATGCGCTCACCAGTGGCGCTGTCCAGATTACCGGTCGGTTCGTCGGCAAACAGCACTTCCGGCCGCATAACGAAGGCGCGGGCGATGGCCACGCGCTGCTGTTCGCCGCCGGAGAGCTGCTTCGGATAGTGGCCCGTCCTGGCCGCAAGTCCGACGTTAGCCAGCGTTTCGCGCGCCACTGCTGCAGCGCGGGACTCTGAGGCCAGCTCGAGCGGCAGCATCACGTTCTCAAGAGCCGTGAGCGACTGGATCAGGTGAAAGGACTGAAATACGAAGCCCACCCGACGCGCCCGCAGCAGGGCCCGGCCGTCTTCGTCCATGGCCGTCAGCTCCTCGCCGCCCAGCCACACCTGGCCCCGGGTCGGCCGGTCGAGGCCGGCGAGGATGGCCAGGAGGGTCGTCTTCCCGGAGCCCGACGGGCCGACCACCGCGACGGACTCGCCGCGGGCGATCTCAAGGCTCACATCGTCGAGGATGGTCAGCGTCCCTTCCGGACTGCTAACCTCTTTCGTCAGGCCTGCAGCACGCAGCACAGCATCCATGCTCATCAACTTTCGACCGATCTGGCTTCGAACAATTTGGCTTCGGACATCAGTGCTGGCCATCGTGCTGGCATTGCTGCCCTGCTATTGCCTTGCTTCGCCACAGCTGGCGACGGCCGGGCGTGGGCAAACCGTGCTCGTGGTGGGTGACAGCCTCAGTGCCGCCTTTGGCATAGCTCAGGAGGAGTCCTGGGTAGCACTGCTCGGCGAGCGGCTGCGGGCCAAAGGTTACGGCTATGCCGTGGTGAATGCCAGCATCACCGGCGACACGACCACGGGCGGTTTGAAGCGCCTGCCGCGGGCACTGAGTATGCATAAGCCCGCCGTGGTGATCATCGAGCTCGGTGGTAACGATGGCCTGCGCGGCACGCCGATCGAGGTCATGCGCAGCAATCTCGCCCGGATGATCGAACTCTCGCAGGCCGCCGGCGCGCGGGTGGTCCTGGCCGGCATGCAGATCCCGACCAACTATGGCGGACCCTATACCCGGGCGTTTGCTGCCGTGTACCCGGAACTCGCCAGGAAGTACGGTGCCGGGCTGGTGCCGTTCATTCTGGACGGCATTGCGCAGGACATCACGCTCTTCCAGGCCGATGGCATTCACCCCGTCGCCGCGGCCCAAAAGACGCTGTTGGACAACGTCTGGCCGCCCCTGCAGAAGGAGCTGGCGGCGATCAAGCGGAAAACAACCCGGTAATAGTCTGCTGGATGGCCTCCGCCGCGGCCCGCGGGTCCCTGGCGTCCCGAATGGGCCGGCCCACGACGATGTAGTCGGCGCCGTCCCCAAAGGCCTGTTCGACCGTGACGACGCGCTTCTGATCGTCAGTGGGCCGGTTCTCCGCAGGCCGGATGCCTGGCGTGACCACCAGCAAACGACCATCGATGGCCTGCCGGATGGCCGGCAGTTCCAGCCCGGAAGCGATGACGCCATCGCAACCCGCCTCCAGCGCCCGGCGTGCCCGGGACAGCACCAGCGCTTCCACGTCGCCCTGAAACCCCATTTCCTGGAGATCAGCCTGGTCGAGGCTGGTGAGCACGGTGACGGCCAGGATCTTCAGGTCGCTCTTGGCGGCGGCTGCTGCTTCCATGATTCCCTGGTTGCCATGGACGGTGGCAAAAGTGATATCGCGCTTCGCGAGGAGCGACACTGCGCGGCTGACCGTGGCAGGCACATCGTAGAATTTCAGGTCCGCAAAAATCCGTTTGTCCTTCGCGAGCAACCAATCCACCAGTTCGAAGTAGCCTCCGGCGGCCATCAGCTCGAGTCCCAGCTTGTAGAAACTGACGGCATCACCCAGTTGCTCCGCCAGACGGCGCGCTGCGGTTGCGTCGGGGACATCGAGGGCGAAGATCAGGCGATCGCGGGGCAGGGCGACATTGGTGGTGGCTGGCATGGTGCGTAGTTTACGGAAGCTGGGCCCTGGGATCGACCAGGCGGCGATAGGCCGAGAATGCGTAGCGGTCCGTCATGCCCGCCACGTAGTCAGCCACGGCCCGGGCGCGGCCGGCAGCGCCCCGTTCGAGCTCCCAGTTTCGGGCCCGGTCCGCGTGCTCCGGCGGCATGGTCTTGAGATCGGCAAGAAAGCACTGGAACACGGCCTTCAGCATCTCCTGGGCCCGGGACGTAACGTCGATCACCTGCGCGTGACGATAGAGGTGCCGGCGCAGATAGCGTTTCAGTGCCAGGTGCTCTACGAGGATGGCCGGGCTCATCGCGATCAGCGGTTTGGTCAGTGCACGCACGTCGTCGCTGGAGCGCAGGCGACGGGCCGCGATGTTGCGGCGACTGGTCGTGACGAGGTCGGTGACCACCTCGTTGATCATGGCGCGGATCGTCTCGTGGATCAGCACGCGGCGCGGGGCGTCGGGGGCGGCACGGACGACGGGCTGATAGTGCCGCCGGAACAGCGCGACCCTGCACAGGGCGGCCTCCGACAGCAGGCCGGAGCGCAGGCCATCGTCGACGTCGTGATTGTTGTAGGCGATCTCGTCGGCGAGATTCACCACCTGCGCTTCGAGGCTCGGCTGACTGCGATCCAGGAAGCGGAGACCCAGATCTCCGAGCCGCCGGGCATTGCGCCTGGAGCAGTGCTTGAGGATGCCCTCCCGGGTCTCGAAGCACAGGTTCAGGCCGGGAAAGCCCAGGTAGCGCTGCTCGAGTTCGTCCACGACCCGCAGCGACTGCAGGTTGTGCTCGAAGCCGCCCCAGGCCTGCATGCAGGCGTGCAGCGCATCCTGGCCGGCGTGACCGAACGGCGTGTGTCCCAGGTCGTGAGCCAGCGCGATCGCCTCGATGAGCTCGCTGTTCAGGTTGAGGCACCGGGCCACCGTCCGGCCAATCTGGGCGACCTCCAGCGAGTGCGTAAGGCGGGTCCGAAACAGGTCGCCCTCGTGGTTAACGAAGACCTGTGTCTTATAGACCAGCCGCCGGAAGCCGCTGGAGTGCACGATCCGGTCCCGGTCCCGCTGGTACTCGCCGCGGTAGGGATGGGCCGGATCCGGGTAGCGCCGGCCCCGGCTGCGGCTTTCGTGGCAAGCCCACGGTGCCAGTTTCACCGTACGAATTGTTCCCGCAGGTAGTCCGCGAGTTCGTGAGGTGCGTAGTCGCCGGTAATCCGCGCCGAGCCGATCCGGTCGAGCAGTACGAGGCGGATCTGTCCGGCAACGACTTTCTTGTCCATGCCCATGGCTGCGAGAAACTGGCCAGGCTCGGCCGGTGGCGGGCGGACGGGCAGTTGCAGCCGCTGGAAGAGCTGGCGAATACGGTCCACCGCGGAAGGATCCAGCGTGCCGACGCGCGCGGAGAACTCCGCGGCCATGCAGGTGCCGGCCGCCACTGCTTCGCCGTGCAGCCACTCGCCGTAGCCGGCCTTGAGTTCGATCGCGTGCCCGAAGGTGTGCCCCAGGTTCAGCAGGGCGCGCTGGCCACGCTCGTGCTCGTCCTGGCCAACGATGGCGGCCTTCAGCTCGCAGGAACGGCGAATCACGTGGCCCAAGGCGGCAGGATCCCGGCGCAGCAGGGCATTGGCCTGCCGCTCGAGCCAGGCGAAGAGGTCGGCGTCGGCGATCAGCCCGTACTTCACGACTTCGGCCAGACCGGCAGCGAGCTCCCGGTCGGGTAGCGTGTGCAGCGTGTCCGTGTCGGCCAGCACGCAGAGCGGCTGGTGAAAGGCCCCCAGCAGGTTCTTGCCACCCGGATGATTGACACCCGTCTTGCCACCGACCGCCGAATCCACCTGGGCCAGCAGGGTGGTCGGCACCTGGATGAAGTCGACGCCCCGCTGGTAGATGGAAGCGGCGAAGCCGGCGATATCGCCCACCACCCCGCCGCCGAGCGCAACGAGCACGCAGTCCCGCCCGTAGCGGGCAGCCACGAGCGCATCGAGCACGTGGTTCACGGTGGCCATGGTCTTGTGCTGCTCGCCATCGGGAAGGATGGCCGTCGCAACCCGGGAACCCGTGAGCAGCGCCTTGACGGGCTCCAGGTAGATCGGGGCCACGGTCTCGTTGCTGACGATGAGCACGTCCCGGTGGCGCAGGTGCGGATCCAGAACCCCTCGCTGGGACAACAGGCCGGTACCTATCACGATCGGATAGCTGCGGGTCCCGAGCTCAACGCGGAGGGTAATCAGCATGGCGGCATGTTACGTCGAATCTCCCGGACGACCGACGGCACTTTGCGCCCGTCCGTCTCGATCACCAGGTGCGCGATCTCGCGGTACTGGGGATCGCGCCGGGCCATCAACGCCGCGAGGATCTTGCGGGGGTCGCCGGTCTTCAGCAACGGCCGCTCCCTGCCGCCCCGGGTGCGCTTCAACTGCTGCTCGACCGAGGCGTGCAGGTACACGACCAGCCCCCGGCTGTGCAGCCAGGCCCGGTTCTCCGCGTTCTGGGCCGAGCCGCCACCCGTCGCCAGCACGATGCCGGGCAGACAGGTCAGTTCGTCGATGGCCTTCGACTCCCGCAGGCGGAAGCCTTCCTCGCCCTCCCGCTCAAAAATGAACGGGATGTCCACCCCACTGCGCTGCTCGATCGCATCGTCGCTGTCGATGAACTGGCGCCCCAGTTCCCTTGCCAGCCGGCGGCCTACGGCCGACTTGCCGGAACCCATGGGGCCGATAAGAAAAATGCTGGTAGCCGGCATGGCGCGCAGTGTTGGCGATCAGTCCGGGACCGTCAACCATCCGCAATGGTGATTGCCGGACAAAAAGAAGCCGGCCAGAGGCCGGCTCCTTCCTGCCGTCTCGACGTTGGTTTACAGCGGGTTGTTGCACCCGGCCTGGAGACCGAACGGACTGAATTGCCCGGCAGGTGCTGAATCCTCGTCTTCAAAATCATCCGCCAGGGCTTCCAGGTTGAACTGCTGGGTTTCTGCAAACTCGGTGCCAAACACCGTCAGCTGCGACTGGATTTCCACATCCACCCACTTGTTGTCGCTCTTGGGGTAGACCACACAGACCCGGGCAATACCGTTCTGATCGGTTTGCACGTTGGTGGTGGCCCCGCCAAAGTTGGTGATGCTCTCGCAGGCATCCGGCCCGGCACCGGGCGGCAACCCGGCCAGCGTGGCCCGGTTGCCGGCGTCCAGTCGCCCGTCGTTGTCGCCGGCCACATTTTCCGCCGGACTCAGAAAGCCGTCGCGATCCGTGTCCTCGTCGGGGCAGCCGGGCACCGTGGTGTAGATGGCGGTCCAGTCCAGATCACTACCTGAGGCGTCGGGCGTCAGTTGCAGGTCGCCCTTGTAGAACCGCACCGAACGGAGGCTGGCCTGGAGCACCTCGTTGGCCACCGGGATGGGGGCCGTTCCCGTCGTGTCGGTAACGATGATCGCCCACTCCTTGGAATACAGGGACTGGGTCAGGATGTTCAGCGTTTCACCGGTGCCAATGCTCATGTCGATGGCGCGGCTGGCCACCGTGAGATTCACCGTGTCGATAACGGTGGGCGCCGACTGCACCGTGGCGCGGATCGTCACCCCGCCTGGCGCGCTGGGGATCGTCCCGCCGGTGTAGACCGCGGTCGCCCGGCCGTTGATGTCTGTGAGGGCGGAGCCAACCGACAGGGAACCGCCGGTGCTGTCGGTGACGATTGAAAACGTCACGAACTGGCCGGCCACAACGTTGTTGGTGGCGTCCTGAACGAGGGCCGTGAGGGCGCTCTGGGCCCCGGTCCCTACCGTAATCGGGCTTGCCTGCAGCTCCACCCGTGTCGGCGTGGTGGCAACAAAGTTGAACGCCTGGCTGGTCTGCGTGCCCACGTCGTTCGACGCGGTAATGGTGGTCGCCCCGGCGGTGGTTGACGTCAGGGTCACGGTGGCAACGCCCGCCCCGTTGGTCGTCGCCGTCGCCGACGACAGGGTTCCCCGCGTACTGGAGAAATTAATGACCTCGCCGGCCTGACCGACGCCCGCCGCCGTCCAGGTGAGATTGATGGTCAGCGTCTCGCCAATTTCAAACGGGTCTGCGGGTTCCGGATCGACGATGGCGAGGGTGAAGACGTCACTCGCCACCAGGATGGGCAAAGTGGCCGTCTCGCCCAGGGCACTTGCTGTTAGCGTGTCGTTGGCAGCCGTGGTTGCGGTGACCCGCACCGTGACGTCGCCGGTGCCATTGGTGGTCAGCGAGCTGGACGTGAGGGTATTGCCGGTTGCCGAAGTCACCGCGACGACGCGCCCGGAAATCCCGACGCCTTGCGCATCCGTCAGCTTGATCTGGTAGTCCGCGAAATCGCCGAGGCTCAGGGAGCCGGTGCCGGAGATCGCCAGCTGCGTGCCCTGGACGTTGACCACCACACTGCCGGAAATCTGGCCAGCCGTCGCGGTCACGGTAATGGCCCGGTCGGTGGGATCAAGGCCGTTGGTGAGTTCCGCAATGGCCGTTCCGGCGGCGTCGGTGGTGGGCTTGGTGACGGTAATCGATCCGGAGGACGTCTGGAACGAGACCGGCACGCCCGAGACGATGGCGTTGCCCGCGTCCTTGACGACGGCGGTGAGGGTCACCTTGGTGCTGCCCGTAGCGTCGGAGTTCAGTGACACCGAGCTGGTGACGACCTCAACAGTGGCTACCTGGCCAGCCCCACCACCACCACCCCCGCCGGTGATCGTATTGGTGCCGCCACAGGCCGCCAGCGCGACTGAAGCCCCAACCACACACAACGTCAGCAATTTCTTCAACACGATAACTCCCTCACCACGTGCCTGGCGGCCAAACGGCTCGCCCGACTCTTTCCCTAATAAAACCTTGCCTTAACGGAATCCTGCCTTAGTAAATGTTGGAACCTTCACGCAGGATCTTCGGCGTCACGAAAATCAGCAGTTCCGACCTGTCTGACACCTTGCGGGTGGAGCGGAACAGGGCCCCAATGCCCGGAATGTCGCCAAGGAACGGCACCTTCGAGTAGTCCTCGGACTCCTCGGTCTCGTAGATACCGCCAAGCACGACGGTCTGGCCGTTGTTCACGAGCACCTGCGTCTGGATCTCGCGCGTGTCGATACTTGGCACCGAACCCCCGGTCCCCGTGGGCACGATCTGGCCGACGCTATCCTTGGTGACCGTCAGATCCAGGATGATGCGGTCATCCGGCGTGATCTGCGGAGTCACCGTCAGGCTCAGCACAGCCTCCTTGAAACTGATGGTCGTTGCGCCGCTGGAGGATGATTCCTGATAGGGAATTTCGACACCCTGCCGGATCGACGCCTGCTTCTGGTTGGCGGTAATCACGCGCGGCGAGGACACAACCTCGCCCCGGCCTTCGGCCTGCAGGGCAGAGAGCTCGAGATCCACCAGGAAGTCGTCGTTCAGCAGCGCCAGGGCAAGCTTGCCAGCGGGGTTGGCCACGGGCAGGTTCACGTTGTACCGGTCGTTCAGGGCCGGCAGGTTCACGGGGAACGGCTGGCCGCTGCTGTTGATGTTGCCAATTGCTGAATTGACGATGGTGTCTGTGCCAGCGCCAGAGCCCGTCACCGCAAGCAGTCCGTTCGAGCGATCAGCCACCGCCGTCGCGCCCCAGCGAATCCCCAGGGACCGGCTAAAGTCGTCGCGCACGATCACAATACGGGACTCGATGAGCACCTGGCGCACGGGAATGTCGAGCTTGCCGACCAGGCGGCGAATTTCCGCGATGCGTTCGGCCACGTCCTGCACCAGCAACGTGTTGGTGCGTTCGTCGATACCCACGGAGCCCCGGTCGGACAGGAGGGAATTGCCCTTCGAGCCCTTCATGAGCTCGGCCAGGTCGGACGCCTTCGCGTAGTTGACCTGCACGTACTCGGAGGTCAGCGGCTCGAGCTCGCGGATCTCCTTCCGCGATTCAAGATCAGCCTTTTCGCGGGCGGCAATCTCGTCAGCCGGGGCGACGATGATCACGCCGCCGTTTTCGCGCATATCCAGGCCCTTGGTGGCCAGGACGATATCCAGCGCCTGGTCCCAGGGAACGTTTTGCAGGCGCAGGGTGACGTTGCCCTGCACGGTGTCTGACACGATGATATTGCGGCCGCTGACGTCTGCCAGCAACTGCAGGACCGCGCGGGTTTCGATGTCCTGGAAGGACAAGGTCAGCCGCTCACCGTTGTATTCCCGATCCTTGCTGAACAGCGTCGGCTTGGCCTCGACGGGCGCCTTGACGACCGGCGAGACCTCAATGGTGTAGACGTTGTCTGACTGGTAAGCGAGCTCCTCGAAAGGCAGCCGGGCCGCGATGCTCACCCGCGCACCGGACGGCGTGCGCCCGGCCTCGATCAGGCTCACGGGGGTCGCAAAGTCCGTGACGTCCAGGCGCTTGAGGAGACTGTCGGGCAGGCTGGCGCCGCCGAAGGAAACCAGGATGCGATCGCCCTCTTTGCGTACGTCCACTGGCGTACTGGCATCGGACAGCGTGACGACCACGCGGCCGCCGCCATTGTCGCTACGACGGAAATCCAGATTGTTGATCTGCCGGCCCGCGCGGGGGGCAGCCGCCGCTGCGGGTGCAGATGCCGAAACCAGAGGTGGCGCATCCGCGGCCGAAGTCGCTGCAACGTCACCAGCAGTCGCGGCAGCTCCGAGCGTGACTACAATCGCGTTGCCCTCAACGCGGGTCTCGTAGGCAACCATGCGGTCGAGATTCAGGACTACCCGGGTTCGGCCCTGGGCTTCGGCAGCGAGAATCGTGTCTAGCGGCCCCATCTTGACGTCCTTGCGTCGGGACGCCAGCGCCAGCGTGGTCCCCTGGAGGTCCAGGGAAATGCGTGCGGGGTTGTCGATGGTGAACGCCAGCGGTGACGGAGCGGGACCCGAAGTGAGGAGCCGCAGTTCGATGCGGTCGCCAGGGAGCGGCAGCACCTGGATGTCCTGGAGCTGGTTGCCCGCCTGGGCCGCGTCCTGGGGCGCATCCTGGGCGCTGACGACCGGAACGGCGGCGAGCAACACTAGCGTGAGCAGTGCTGTCAGCCATCCAACCGACGTTCCGCGAACCTCATTGCCCCTGGTCGTGCTCATCATCCCGTACTCCCAAACTGTCCTGTGGCGAGGGCAGGGCGAAAGCCCGCCCCTCTCGATTCAAGTGCTGCCGATTCCCGCGCTGTCAATTCTCGAGTGCGATCGCGGCTGATCGCTTGTAGAAACCACCGGTGCCATCAGGCACCAGTTCTTCAATCTTTATTTCCGACTGCGTCACGGCTACGACGCGACCGTCGGACTGGCCAATGTAGTTGCCGGGCAGGACCTTGTGCAGCAGCCCGTCCTGCGTCTGCACGAGTCCATAGGTGCCGTTGCCCTGACTCAGCGTGCCGGCCATGGCCAGCGAGTCGATAGGGAACTGCTCGAGGTATTCCTTGGGGCGCGAAGCCTCGGGACGGGGTCCGGAGGCACCGCCGCGGCCAGTGGGCCTCGCAGGGGCGAACGGTGAACGCAGGCTGTTCGCCTCATAGCTGAACGTTTCGTAGGGCTTGATCTGCGGCAGCGGCTCGATGCGGCCGCCCGGCTTCGCCTTGACCTGATCGATGTACTTCAGCAGGTCGGATTGCCCGCCACCGCAGCCCGCCAGGAGAAGCGTGGTCATCGCGAGGCTTGCGAGTGTCTTTGCGTAGGAGCCCATCACCATCAACCCTTGTTCTGCGCCTTGGCCTTAGGCTTGCCCTTGCTGGTCTCGCGGGTCGTGCGCGTCTTGCCCTTGCCCCGGGGCTCATTAGCGGCAGCCTCGGCGGCCACCTCTTCCTCATCGAGATACCGATAGGTCTTTGCAGTGACGTTCAGCACGAGTTCGTCGAAGCCGCTGGTCTTGCTCTTGGGCATGATCTCGATGTCGTGGATGGTCACGATCCGCGGCAGGGCAGCGATTTCGCTAACGAACTGACCGAACTCGTGATACGAGCCGGAAAGCCGGATCTTGATCGGCTTCTCCGCGTAGAAGTCCTTGCGAACCTCCTCGGTGGGCTGAAACAACTCTTCCTGCAGCCCCGCAGCGAGACCGGTTTGGGAGATGTCTACCAGCAGATTGGGGATCTCGGTCTTGCCAGGTAACTGGCGCAGCATGGTGCCGAAAGAACGCTCGATCTCGGCGAGCTGCGCCTTGTAGGCGCTGAAATTTGCCGCCTTCCTCTGCTTGGCTTCGAAAGTTACGCGCAGCTCCTTCTCCTCGGCCTGCGCCTTCTCGAGCCGCGGCATCTGATTCTCCCAGATGAAAAACCAGAACGCTCCGGCGGTCACTACCAGGAAGAACAGCACCATGAAGAAAGCCTGGATGGGCAGCGGCCAGCGGCCGATGTCGTTGATGTCGAGGTTCTTCAGGTCTTCGATGAAGCTCATTTGCCGACCTCCTCCGCGCCCGTGGACACCTGACTCGCGAACACGGTGAACAGGGAGGATCGTCCAGCAAATTCGCCGGTCTCCACAGGCCCGGTGGCCTTCTTCGCGTTGACGCCTGCCTCACGAACTTCGACGACCTGCAGGTCAGGCTGGGTCAGCCACCTGGACTTGTCGATATTGCGCATAAACGCAGACACACGGGTGTTGGACTCGGCATCACCACTGATTTCGAGGCGGCGGCTGACTTGTTTTACCGCGGTCAGGCGCACTCCATCGGGCAGCGTCCGGACCAGTTCGTCGAAGACGTGAACGATTTCCGGCCGGCTGCGCTGGAGCTCTTCAATGATCTCCATGCGTGCCAGCAGCCGTTCCTTCTTGGCCTCGAGGTCCAGAATCTCCGCGATGCGCTTGTCGAGGGCAGAAATCTCGGTCTTAAGTAATTCGTTACGGCCGATCTGGTTGTCGATGATGCCATCCATGACGAAATTGGAGGCGATCACGGCGAGGCCCGCCGCGCCCAGTGCGGCCCCCAGCCCTATGAAGAACTGGTTGCGCCGCTTGGTTCGAAGTTCTGCCCGGTGAGGCAGTAGATTGATTCTTGGCATCTCAGTCGAAGCTCCGCAGGGCCAGCCCGCACGCCGTCAGCAACGCGGTGGCGTCCCGCCGGATCCCCTGGGACTTCGCCTTGCTGGAAATCTTCATTTGGCCGAGCGGGTCCCCGATCTCGGTGGGTATGCCCACCTTGCTGGCAATCATGTCTGCAACCCCGGCGATGTTCGCACAACCCCCACAGACCAGGATCTGGTCAGGCTGCTCGCGCCCGCCACCAGAGGCCAGGAAGAACTGCAGGGAACGGCTGACCTGCTGGGTCATGTCATCGATGAAGGGCACCAGCACCTCGGGCTCAAAGTTGCCCGGCAGGCCGCCTTCCTTCTTGGCGCGACCGGCGTCCTCGAGGCTGAGTCCGTAGGTGCGCATGATCTCTTCCGTCAATTGCTGCCCCCCGAAGGAGAAGTCACGGGTGTAGATCACCCGCATGTCCTTCAGCACACTGAACGTGGTGTTGCTGGCGCCAAAGTCGACGATCGCTATCAGGTGCTGCATGCCCCCGTCGGGCATCTGGTGCGCGAGGAGGTTGCAGGCGTTCTCAAGCGCGAACGGCTCTACATCCACCACCCTGGCCACGAGTCCGGCCGCTTCCACTGCGGCCTTGCGCTGATCCACGTTTTCGGTGCGCGTCGCTACGAGCAGGACATCGAGCATCTCGGGATCAGTAGCGGAAGGCCCCATGAGCTCGAAATCGAAGCTGACTTCTTCCATGGGGAACGGGATGTACTGATCAGCCTGGATTTCCACCTGGCCTTCAAGCTCGCGGGCGGAAAGTCGCCGCGGCATCTGGATGATCTTGGTAATGGCAGCATCGCCGCTGATTGCGATTGCCACTTCCTTGGAACTGGTACCCGCGCGCTTCATGGCGCGGCGGATGGCCTCGCCGACAGCAGGCGCATCAACGATCGTTTTCTCGTTGATGGCATTCGGCGGCGTCGGCTCGGCGGCATAGCTCTCAGCGCGAAAGCTCTTGCCACTCTGCGTCAGCTCGACGAGCTTGATCGAGGAGGTCGTTATGTCGAGGCCAATCAGCGGCCTGGAACGTGAGCCGAAAAGCACTGCTTTTCCCTTCTATTCCCAGAGGTTGCGCGAACAACGTCTTCGGCGCGTCACAACAGCGATTTAACCATATATCACCGCCGATAGAAACGCGATGTGGCACGCGTCACTACCCGGGGTGAACCAGGCCCTGTGGCACCAGGCAAAATCCGACGGTCCGCGAGAATGCGGGGAGGAGGAAGGATCGAATGCGAACGGGTGCAGACCGCGAACGCTACAGGCGTCCCGCTGTCTGGCAGCCCCGCTATCATAGGACCCTGCACTCCTCGTGACGCCTTCTCAAACAGGCGCCGCACCTCGCGCAGTCCCGTAGACCGGTGGCTTTGCGTCCCCACCTTTCAGTAGGTTTGCCAAAGAACCGGTGCCAATATGCATAATCGCCTCAGGGCGCGCAAGGTACCTTTCCCGCTTCTGCATGAAATTACTCATCCGGGCTTTTCTGGGGCTGCTCGGCGTCGGGCTGACCCTCATTATTGGGGGGGGAGCTGCGGGCGCGGCGGCCTGGTATTTCCTGTCGCCAGGCCTCCCGTCGGTCGAAAGCATGCAGGATGTGCCGCTCCAGGTCCCGCTCCGGATCTATTCCCGTGACGGGCGTCTCATTGCGCAACTTGGCGAGTTCCGGCGGATCCCCGTTCGCTACGCTGATATCCCGGAAGTGCTGGTCCAGGCAGTGCTTGCCGCCGAAGACGACCGCTTTTTCGAACACCCGGGGTTCGACTACCAGGGTCTGGTGCGGGCCGGTGCGAAGCTCATGCTTACCGGTCAGCGCACCCAGGGCGGCAGCACCATCACCCAGCAGCTGGCACGCGCCTACTTCCTGACCCCGGAGCGGACCTTCGTCCGCAAGGCCAAGGAACTCCTGCTTGCACTGCAAATCGAGAACACGTTCAGCAAGGAAGACATTCTTGCTCTCTACCTGAACAAGATCTTTCTGGGTCAGCGGGCCTACGGCATCGCGGCCGCGGCGGAGGTGTATTTCGGCAAGGGCCTGAACCAATTGACGCTGGCCGAGGCTGCCATGCTGGCCGGCATACCCAAGGCGCCGTCGCTGCTGAACCCGGTGTCAGATCCCGAAAGAGCCGGGGAGCGCCGGGCTTACGTCCTGCGCCGCATGCTGGAACTCGACTTCATCGACGAGCCGGCCTACGAAGCCGCGCTGGGCTCACCCGTCCAGTCGCAATTGCACGGCCCGACCGTCGAGCTCGACGCGCCATACATTGCGGAGATGGTCCGCGCCGAGATGGTCGCGCGCTTTGGCAACGATGTCACCAGCCGGGGTTATCGTGTGGTGACCACCATCGACAGCCGGCTGCAGGGTGATGCGGACAGGGCGCTGCGCACCACGCTGCTTGAGTACGACCGCCGCCATGGTTTCCGGGGAGTACTCGCCAGGAATCTGCTGGAGCGGCTCGACCGTAACGTCACCAGGGAAGCCGCGCTCCAGCGCCTGCTCGACGCCTACCCCACGCACCCCGACCTCTTCCCGGCGATTGTCACGGAACTCAGAAGCGACAACTCGACGACATTTTACGTTCACGATGTGGGCAGCACGACGGTCGCCTGGCCCAACCTGCGCTGGCGCGCCTTCGTCGACGATGACACGGTTGGCCCCGCCCCCACGTCCCCCGCGGATCTCGTGGCGGTGGGTGACGTGGTTTATCTCCTGCGCACGGTCAACCGCGGTTGGCTGCTCGCCCAGTTGCCGGCCGTGCAGGGCGCGCTCGTGGCGCTCGATCCGATGGATGGAGCCACAGTGGCCCTGTCCGGCGGCTACGACTTCTTTGCCAGCAAATTCAACCGGGCAGTGCAGGCCAAGCGGCAGCCCGGCTCGTCCTTCAAGCCGTTCGTCTACTCAGCTGCCCTGGAACAGGGCTTTACACCCGCAACGATCATCAACGATGCCCCGATCGTGTTTGAAAATCCCGGCGCCGGCCAGGAAGTGTGGCGCCCCGAAAACAATACCGGTCGGTTCTATGGACCGACGCGCTTCAGGGAAGGGCTCGTAGAGTCCCTCAACCTGGTATCGATCCGCATCCTGCTGCGCACCGGAGTGGGCCGCGCCATACGCCACATCAAGCCGTTCGGCCTGCCAGATAGCGTCATGCCACGCAATCCAACCATGGTGCTTGGCAGTGGCGCCGCCGCGCCGCGGGACATGGCAGCTGGCTTCGCCGCGTTTGCCAACGGCGGGCACCGGGTGGATCCTTACCTGATCGAGCGCATCGAGGACGGTCGCGGCAGGTCGATTTTTGTGGCCCCACGCAGGGCGGTCTGCCGCACCTGCGCCGAGAGCTGGCTCGGGGCTCCACCGCCCGCCGCCGGACCGGTGGCAACACCCCTTCCTGCACCAGTCACCGACCCGGAAGGCAATCTGCCCGGGGAACCTATGGGCCAGCCTGGCCAGGAGCTTCCGCTGTACGCGGACGCGGCCGAGATGATCCGCCATGCCGAAGGGTGGCAGCCCGGAATCATGGAGACTCCCGAGTTCCTTGCGAATGATGAGCAAGCACCACGAATCATCACGGCAGAGAACTCTTACCTGATTTACGACATGCTGCGCGACGTGATCCGCAGAGGCACTGGCCGGCGCGCGTTGGCGCTGGGTCGCGCTGATCTCGCCGGCAAGACAGGCACGTCCAACGACCGGCGTGACGCCTGGTTCAGCGGCTACAACCAGGACATCGTGGCCACCGCCTGGGTAGGCTTCGACCAGGAGCGCACGCTCGGCTCGCGCGAGGAAGGCAGTCGCACGGCGCTGCCCATGTGGATGTACTTCATGGCAGACGTCCTCAAGGGCGCGCCGGAAGCCCCACTGCCGCGGCCATCCGGCATCGTCACGGCGCGGATCTCTGAGCGCACCGGCCTGCTCGCCCTCGCTGGCACGCGCGACGCCATGTTCGAATTGTTCCGCGAATCCGACCTTGCCAACCTGGGAACCGATTCGGTTGATGGCGATGCTACTGGTGGCTTTGGCACGCCGGTGGCAGATGGCAATGAAATCTTCTGACCGCAGAAGCGGCCACGGCCCCCGACGCAGTGCGCCGGGCCGTCCGCAGGGACCGGATCACCGGCGATCGGCGGTCGCGGTGGAGGCTGCGCGCATCATCCAGGAAGAAGGCCTGACGGACTTCCGGAGCGCGAAGGCCAAGGCAGCAGAACGGCTGGGGCTCGGCAGGAACGCCCCGCTGCCGGACAATGAGGAAATCGAGGCGGCGCTGGCCGAACGCACCCGGATCTTCCACAGTGACACCCAGCCGGCGTTGCTCAATGGCCTGCGCCACGCCGCGTTCGAGATCATGCGTGGTCTGGCCGTCTTTCACCCGCGCCTGGTTGGTGACGTCCTGAGCGGCAACGCCACGCTGTACTCGACTGTGGAACTGCACCTGTTCAGCGACACTGTCGAAGCGGTCGGCAGCGCCCTGGAGGCGCTCGGCATTGGCCACCGGATCGGAGCGCGGCGCCATCGCGTGCGGCTCGATGCGATCGAGCCCTTCCCGGGCTACCGCTTTTCGGCTCACGACTGCGATTTCGCGTGCACGGTGTTTCCGCTTCGGCTGCGCGGTCATGCCCCCCTAAGCCCGGTGGATGGCCGGCCAATGCGCCGCGCCAGCCTGAATGAGCTGGCCGAATTGCTGAAGGAAGGCGCTCCTACAAAGACGGGAAATGGGGACATGCCTCATTTCCCCGCGACGATCTTCACGATGGCCGAGTCGACCTTCGGCGCCGGCCAGAAAACCGACGGCGCCATGATC
>JANNJM010000039.1:0-16805 GCA_031395645.1 Gammaproteobacteria bacterium
CGCCGCGCCGGCGGATGGAGCGCGACGAGGTCGTGACCTTCACCGAAGACGAGGTGATTCCCAAGAGTCAGCTCGAGGGCGGCGTCAATCTCCTGAGCCTCAATGAACTCAAGACCAAGCCGCCGGGCGAGCTGGTTGGGATGGCGGAGGCCATGGGCCTCGAGAACATGGCCCGGTCCCGCAAGCAGGACATCATCTTTGCGATCCTCCAGGCCCACGGGCAAAGCGGCGAAAATATCTTTGCCGACGGCGTGCTCGAGATCCTGCAGGACGGCTTCGGCTTCCTGCGCTCGGCCGACAGCTCCTACCTGGCCGGACCTGACGACATCTACGTCTCGCCCAGCCAGATCCGCCGCTTCAACCTGCGTACTGGCGATACCGTTTCCGGCCTGATCCGCGCTCCGAAGGAGAGCGAGCGTTACTTTGCGCTACTCAAGGTCAGCGAGATCAACTTCGACGCCCCCGAGAACGCGCGCAACAAGGTCCTCTTCGAGAATCTGAAGCCGCTGTTCCCGAAGAAGCGCCTGGGCCTGGAGCAGGGCAATGGCAGCACCGAAGACCTCACGGCCCGGATCATCGATCTCTGCGCCCCGATCGGCAAAGGCCAGCGCGGCCTGATCGTCTCGCCGCCCAAGGCCGGCAAGACCATGCTCCTGCAGAACATTGCGATGTCGATCACCACCAATCACCCGGAGTGCTTCCTGATCGTGCTGCTCATCGACGAGCGGCCTGAAGAAGTGACGGAGTGGGAACGCTCCGTGCGCGGTGAAGTCGTGTCCAGCACCTTCGACGAGCCCGCCAGCCGCCACGTGCAGGTGGCCGAGATGGTCATCGAGAAGGCCAAGCGCCTGGTTGAGCACAAGAAAGACGTGGTGATCCTGCTCGATTCCATCACCCGTCTCGCGCGTGCCTACAACACCGTGGTGCCGTCGTCGGGCAAGGTCCTGACCGGCGGCGTGGACGCCAACGCACTCCATCGCCCGAAGCGCTTTTTCGGTGCGGCCCGCAATATCGAAGAGGGCGGTAGCCTCACCATCCTGGCCACCGCGCTGATCGACACGGGCTCGAAGATGGATGACGTGATCTACGAGGAGTTCAAGGGCACCGGCAACATGGAGATCCACCTGGATCGCCGTATCGCCGAGAAGCGCGTGTTCCCGGCCATCAACATCAACCGCTCCGGTACCCGGCGTGAGGAACTGCTCACCAAGGATGACGAGCTGCAGAAGATGTGGATTCTCCGGAAGGTGCTGCACCCGATGGACGAGCTCACCGCTGTCGAGTTCCTGCTGTCCAAGATGCAGGACACGAAGAAGAACGTGGATTTCTTCGACTCGATGAAGCGGTAGGAGCGCCTCGTAGGAGCGCCTTCAGGCGCGACCTTTACACCGGGGCCTGCCCGTAGGAGCGGCTTCAGCCGCGACCGCCGTCAAGCCCCGATGATCTCGTTCAGAACTTCGTCGGCCAGTGCCTGCTCGAGTAGTCAGCAACTGGAAGCGAAGAGCAGCAGTTCCTCCGCCGAGTCGGGAAGCGTCGTCGTCCGTTCCAGGCGCATGCCGATATTCCTGAGCAGATGCGCGGAGGGGGCATTGTCGGCTGCCGTGAACGCCACGATCCGCTGCAAGCCAAGCTGACCATGGCCCTGGGCCAGCGTGGCCGACGCGGCTTCCCGGGCCAGGCCCTGGGAGCGGAAGGCGGGAAGAAAGGCGAAGCCCAGATCGACGTCGGTCACACCCTCGCGCCGTATCAGTCCGCACATGCCGACCGGTGCGCCTGCTTTCAGTTCGACACACAGCAGGCCCAGGCCGAAGCGCGCGTACATGGCGATCGGGCCATCGCGCAGGTAGCGGCGCGCGTCTTCCAGCGTTCGGACTTCCTTGTCGCCGATAAAACGGATCCAGTCCGGGTCGTTGATCAGCTCAAGAATGAACGGCGCATCGTCTTCCGTGAAGCGTCGCAGCGTCAGGCGGGGCGTCGTGAGTTCACTCAAGCCTAGAACCAGCGGCGAACGCGGGCCTCATAGGCAGTGAATTCGGCGCCAAAGAGGGTACGCAGTGCGCGCTCTTCTGGTCCGATCTGAAACCGGTTCATATAGACCATGAAGAGCGGTGCCGCGAGCAGCCCGATGGGGGTGCCGAGCCAGGCCGACCAGGCGAGAAGCCAGATGGCCATCCCGAGGTACATCGGGTTGCGGGTGTAGCGGTAGATGCCGGACGTCACCAGGGCCGAGGCAGTCTCCGGCTTGAGCGGGTTGAGCGTGGTGTTGGCCCGGCGCACCCCGCGCACGCCAGCGAAGCTCACCACGAAGCCAAGGACCACAAAAAAGACAGCGGCGGTCAGGCGCACTGAGAAAACGACCGTGGTGGCGCCGATGGCCCTCGAGGCCAGCCACGCGAGCATGCCAATGATCAGGCCGACGAGGGGTGGCGGGACTCGTGTCTCGAGGGTGTTCATGCTGGTTTACCCCTTGGCAAGTATGCAGGGTTGGGCGTCACCTTGAGTCTACGCCTTCCGCGAATACCAGATAAGCGACACGCCGAGGACCACCATCCACATCGGGAGCAGCACATTGTTGACATCGGCGATCTGCTGCACGGCGGAGAGGACATTCCGAAGCGCCCCGACCACAAATAGCAAAGCGAACGCTATGCTGCCCCAACCCAGCCACTTCGGGAACTGCGCTTCAACAAGCAGCGACATGCCAGTGAGAAGGAAGAAGGCCGCGAGACAGACCTCACCCAGAAACTCTCCGATGTAGTTTCCGAGGTACAGATTCAGACCCAGAAACACTGCCGACAGGCTGCTGTGGGCCTCAGTGCCCGGCTGGCCATAGGCATCTGCCAGCGCCCAGTGGATGCTTGGCCAACGCATTAGTCCCAGACACATGGCAAAAGCGCCGAGTGATGCGGCAACAAGCGCGAGCGTCATCCGGCCGCGACTCAAGGGACAGGCGAAATACGCGCCCACAGCGCCGGGCACCAGAAGCAAGGGCAGAAATGCGTAGAGCGCCCAGATGGCTCTCATGCTCGACCCTCCGGCGCGCAGGCGTGGAAGAACCTCAGCGGCGCTGCCGTCGAGTATTTCCGGGTAGTCGAAGTTCGCAGCCAGGTAGCTGAAGACGGATACGAATGCCAGCGCTCCGAAGACGAAGCTTAGCCCTCCGGCGACGATCATCGGGCGATGCTGCATCCCATTTCCCTTGCATGCTGTTGTCAGGTCGCGTATTTCACTGCGGCCGGATGGCGCTCGCCGGGAACACCTGCCCGCCGACAACCGTGCCCCAGACCTTGATGTCGCGGATCTTCTCCCCGGGAACCACGTAGGGGTCCTGCTCAAGCACGGCGAAGTCAGCGTACTTGCCCGCGGCGATGCTACCGACCTTGTCCTCCACACCAAGCGAGAACGCGGCGTCGATGGTCACCATGCGCAACGCCTGATGCACGTTGATGCGCTCTTCGGGGCCTCGCACCTCGCCCGACAGACCGAAGCGATTGACCGCTATCCACACCTCCTCGAGCGGCCTGGGCGGCGCCACCGGCGTGTCGGCGTGCAGGGCGGTGGGCACACCCGCATCGACCAGCGTTTTGAGCCGCGCAGCGGTGTAGGCGCGGTCACTGCCGACATGAGGGGCATTGAACTCGCTGCGGTAGTACACGTAGTAGGGGTTCACGCTCACCACGCCGCCAAGACGCGCCAGCTGACGCGCCATGTCGGCCGTGGACATGCCGTAGTGCTGCAGTGTGAAGCGGTGATCGATCCGCGGTTTGAGCCGCATCAGAGCGTCCAGTGCGTTGATGGTGGCCTGGTTGCTGGCGTTGCCGTTACTGTGGACGTGAATCTTGAAACCAGCCTCCCACCAGGGACGCCAGGTCGCGACCATCTTTTCCGGCGGGACAATGAAGATGCCTTGGTGGCCGTCGGTGTATCCGGGGTTCTCCATCGCCATGCCCAGACTCAGGAACGAGTCGTCGGCGTAAAACTTGGCCCCGTTGAACATGAGCTTGTCGGTGTTGCGCGATGGGAGGCTCTTCACGAAGGCCATGGCCTGATCGCCTTTGGCGGCGGTGACGCTGGCCACGTCGGCCACGACCACACAGCGCATCGGGTTGTTCGGATCGTTGAAATACTTGTCGAATACAAGTTCTTCGAGCGGGAGGTTGACCACACCGTAAGACAGCTCAGACGTTGTCGTGATGCCGTTCTGGCGGCTCAGGTCCACCAGGAAGCGCATGTTCCCCAGGGCCACGTCCGGCTTGAGCACTTCCGCCAGCGCCTCCGAGATGATGGGCTGAGCTGCCGTGGTGCCAAGGAACTGGCCGTTCGGTTCGCCATCGGCTCCCGCCATGATGCCGTCCGTCTTGGTACTGTCCCGGGTCACCTTGTATTTCCTGAGCGCCGCATTGTTGGCGTAGACGAAGTGCTCCGAGGCATCCCAGACGAGGAGGGGCTGCGTCGTCGAGATCTGGTCGAGCATCGTCTTGTCGAGATGCTTGCCGCCCATGGCGACAAGGTCATAGCCCCACGCCAGAATGGTTTGATTGGGCGAGCTGGCTTGCTTGACGTACTCGGCCAGCTTCGCCGCAGCCTCCGCCTGCGTCTTGACACCGGGGAACGCCGGGCCATAGGGGTTGGGTGTTGGCAGGTAAGTCAGAAGCGGTCGCGTGATCGAAGTGCCGCCGAGCAACGGATGGCCATGGCTCTCGATGAACCCGGGCAGCAGTATCTTGTCGGCGAAGGTCCGGTCGATCTTGTACGGCGCTGTCTTCAGCCAGGGCTCGAGCTCCTCGAGCGAGCCCACCGAAAGAATCTTGCCGTCGCGCACTGCTACCGCAGTGGCCGATGGCCAGCCCGCGTCCATCGTGATCACCTTCCTGGCGACGAAGACGGTGACCGGCCCGGATTCGCTTTGAGAACGTGCAAGTCCAGTGAAGCAGAAGACGGAGGCAAACAGCGCCGCCATCGTGCTTGCGGTTCGAAGAAGAGTCGTACGCATGTGTTTCTCCCGTCTCTTGTTGAGCGACCTAACGCCAGTTCCATGTCCAGTTTCGACATGTAGCGCCTTGCGATTCATTGAACTGGTTTCGGTTCATGCTGAGGCATCATGTATTGAGAGACGCATAGCTATCAATCAAACGGCAACCGTGACGTGTGTGAAAAACCTCAACAGTGCTGCATAACCTGCCGCGTGTTCACTCTGAATGTGGACTCGTGTCTGGGGTCGCGCCTGAAGGCGCTCCTACGCTAGTTACAGGCCGCGGGCGATGGCGCGGTGGGCGATGTCGGTGCGGTAGAGGGCACCTTCGAAACGGATTTGCTTCACTACTCGGTAGGCTTCTTCTTGGGCGGCTTTGACGGTGGCGCCCAAGCCGACGACGCACAGCACGCGGCCGCCGCGTGTCACGGTCTCGTCGCGTTCGTTCAGCCCGGTGCCCGCGTGAAAGACTTTGCTGGTTTGAGAAGGAGCGGTGGGCAGACCGGAGATCTCATCGCCCTTGCGGTAGTCGCCGGGATAACCGCCCGCGGCCATGACGACGCCGACGGCGGGGCGCGGGTCCCACTCGGCCTTCGTCTTTGCGAGCTTGCCTTCGAGTGCCGCATCGATCAGTTGCAGCAGGTCGGACTTCAGGCGGAAGAGTATGGGCTGGGTCTCCGGATCACCGAAGCGGCAGTTGAATTCGAGCACCTTGGGCGTGCCGTCCGGTCCGATCATCAGGCCGGCGTAGAGGAAGCCCAGGTAGCGCACGCCTTCGTCGCGCAGGCCCTCGACGACGGGTCGTATGACCTCGTTGATGACCCGTTGCGCGATGGCGTCGGTCACTACGGGTGCCGGCGAGTAGGCGCCCATGCCGCCGGTGTTGGGACCCAGGTCGCCATCATCCCGCGCTTTGTGATCCTGCGAAGTGGCCAGCGGCAGGATTGCGCCGTCGACACCGATCATCGCGATGAAGCTGGCTTCCTCGCCCGTGAGGAACTCCTCGATGACCACGCGGGCACCGGCGTCGCCAAAACGCCGGTCGCCGAGCATGTCCGTGACGGCGGCGTGGGCTTCTTCGAGTGTGTGGGCGACCACCACGCCTTTACCCGCGGCCAGGCCGTCTGCTTTCACTACGATGGGCGCGCCGACTTCCTCGAGGTAGGCCCGCGCCTCCTCCAGGTCGGTGAAGGACGCATGGTGGGCGGTCGGGATCCGGTGCCGGACCATGAACTCCTTGGCGAAGGTCTTCGAGCTTTCCAGCCGCGCCGCCTGCTTGCGCGGGCCGAAGCAGCGCAGGCCTGAATTCCAGAAGCGGTCAACGATGCCGGCCGCCAGCGGCGCCTCAGGGCCAATCACCGTCAGGCCAACGTGCTCTTCTTTTGCGAGTTTCAGAAGCGCGCCGATATCCTCTGCGGCTATTGGCGCGTTGCGCACCCTGGGCTCCACCGCCGTGCCGGCGTTGCCGGGCGCGACGATGACTTCCTCCACGTCGTTTGACTGGGCCAGCTTCCACGCCAGAGCGTGTTCGCGACCGCCACCACCGACGACGAGGATTTTCATGGCTAGTGGCGGAAGTGCCGCATGCCCGTGAACAGCATGGCGATATCGTGCTCGTCGGCGGCGGCAATCACTTCGGCGTCGCGCATGGAGCCGCCGGGCTGGATGATGGTGCGAATGCCAAAGCTTGCGGCCAGGTCGATGCCATCGCGGAACGGGAAGAAGGCGTCCGAGGCCAGTGCAGCGCCGGCCGTCTTCAGGCCGGCTTCCTCCGCCTTCCAGGCCGCGATGCGCACGCTCATCACCCGGCTCATCTGTCCGGCGCCGATGCCGATCGTGGCGGCGTCGCGCACGAAGAGGATCGCGTTGGACTTTACGGAGCGCACCAGTTTCCAGGCCAGGTCTGCGTCGGCTCGTTCCGTTGGCGTTGGCTGACGCCTGGTCACCACGCGGATGGCATCCGGCGCCAGCACGGCGACGTCCGTATCCTGAACGAGCATGCCGCCTTCGAGCTGTTCAATGCGGAGCCCCGGCGGCAGCAACTTGCGCAGCGGTCCCGTCGTGAGCACACGGATGTTCGGTTTGCGGGCGAGCGCCAGCAGTGCATCGGGTGTGAAGGCCGTGGCCACCAGCACCTCGACGAATTGCCGATCGATGATCCTGTTGGCCAGCGGCGCATCGACCTCGGCGTTGAACGCGATGATGCCGCCGAAGGCGGACGTCGGGTCCGTGGCATAGGCCTTGTCGTAGGCCGCCGTTGCGGAACTGCCGAGGCCCACGCCGCAGGGGTTCGCGTGCTTGACGATTACGCAGGCCGGCGACGCGAGCAAGCGCACGCACTCAATTGCAGAATCTGCATCGGCGAGATTATTGAACGAGAGTTCCTTGCCCTGGCGAATCGTTGCGCCCACCACGGTGTCGCTAGACCCACCGGAAACGGTGTAGAGGCCCGCTCGCTGGTGGGGGTTCTCGCCATAGCGCAGGGTCTCGCGCAACTTCAGGCCGAGCGGGTAACGGACTGGCAGGTCGGTGTCGCCGTCTGCCGCACGCAACCAGTTGTAAACTGCAGCGTCGTAGGTAGCCGTGTGTGCGAAGGCCTTGCGGGCGAGATAGCGACGCGTGTCTCCGCCGACGCTGCCGCCCTTGGCAAGTTCCGATAGCACCCGCGCATAGTCCGCCGGATCGACCAGTACGGCGACGAAGTCCTGATTCTTGGCCGCGGCCCGCAGCATTGCAGGCCCGCCCACGTCGATATTCTCGATGGCGTCCTCGCGGGTGCACCCTAAGCGGCTCACGGTTGCTTCGAACGGGTAAAGATTGACGACCAGCAGGTCGATCGGTGCAATGCCGTGCTCGCGCATGACCTCCGCATCCACCCCGCGCCGGCCCAGCAGGCCGCCATGAATGGCGGGATGGAGGGTCTTTACGCGACCGTCCATGATCTCTGGAAAACCAGTGATTTCAGAGACATCCGTGACCGGCAGGCCGGCCTTGCGGAGGACTTCCGCAGTTCCGCCGGTGGACACCAGGTCGATATTCAGTTCCCGCAGGCGGGCTGCCAGCTCGACGATGCCCGCCTTGTCGGACACGCTCAAGAGCGCGCGCCTTACGGTTGTCGGCAATGCGGCTACTGGAGCAGCCATTGGAATGCCGCCCTAGCCGAGCAGCTGGTAGTGCCGGAGTTTCTTGCGCAGCGTTGCCCGATTGATACCGAGAATTTCGGCTGCCACGCTCTGGTTACCCTTCGTGTAATCGAGGACCGTCTTGAACAGCGGTTCTTCGACTTCCCCGAGCACCAGTTCATAGAGATCACCCGGCCGGTGACCGTTGAGGTCGCCAAAATATTTCTGCAGCGCTTCTTCTGTGTAGTCACGAAGTGGCCGATTCTTGACGCGGACCGTGGAGGCGCCGTTACGTGGCGAGCTGTGCTTTCTGGCCGGCGTCTTGTTGCGTGCGCTTTTTGCCACTGGTGAGGCACTCCTGAAGGAAAGTCAACGCCGACTGCCACACGGAGTGTCAGCCACCGAAGTCACTATTTGTCAATTGCCTGTTGGACGCTTGTTAGTCAACGCTTGCCGGCGGCGGATCGACGAATTTTTTGGCCACTCGCGCGGGGGCGAAAGCATAACACGATGAAACAGTATGCTGCGTACGACTGCAATGCATCTGCACTGCGTATGATCGCAGGCTGGACACGCAGACTGTGTCAAGACAGGCTGCGGTGCCTGTGGACAGATAGTTGCGCGTGATTCGTGAGGTGAGTTCAGCGCGCCCAGATGTCGCGCTCAGCGCGCAAAGGGTTCGCGATCGGCCCGGCAGAGCAGTCCTTCCCGTCGGTGAATCACGCAGACGTCTACGTCGAAGCCCTGCGCATCCGGTCCAGGATCTTTGAGGCTGATCTCAACAGGAAGCATGGTGCCCGGAGGCACCGGGTCCCGTGGTCTTGGTTTCCCAGCCAGATATTCCGCGGGTTGGAAGACGCGCGAGCCCAGTGGCCCTCCGAACCGGTCGCGCAGCGTGACGCGCACCACTGGCAGGCCGACGTAGTCATTGCCGACGACCACGATGCGCGCCAGAATATCCAGAGCGCCCTGACTGCTGCGATCGGCAACCGCTTCTGAATTGCGAAGCTCATACGAGCGTAAATCCCAGGCGGGCCACAGCTGCAGACCCAGCGCTGTATAGGTGCGCTGGAGGGCTGCGGTGAGCATGGGCCTGGTGGCCAGTTCATCCCGCTTGAAGTGAAGCACCTGAATTACCAGCACCAGGGCGAGGAGCACACTGCCGGCCCTGTAGGCCCAGTGACGGCCGGACTTGACTGGTTCTGGAGGGTTCGGGGGGCGCCAGATAAAGGGCGGATTGCCCGGCAGTGGCCATGGTGCCGGCTGCAGCTCCGACTCCCCAGTCGCGGCTGGCAGATCGGCCGCAAAGTCCGCTGGCAATGGCGCCGGCGTCTCCCATGAGGCCTCGGGCAGTGCAGGTTCCCCGGAAAATTCCGGATGCCCTTCGGCGCGCGGTTCATCGCTGATGACGTACACCGGCTCCGGAGTGAGGTCATCGTCAGGCACTTCCGCAAGCAGCTCAACCCAGTCGGCATCATCGCCCTGGCCAGAGTACTGGCCAGGGTTCTGGCCAGAGCCCACGGCTTCTGCGGAGAGCGCCCTGAACAGGCCGGCCTGATCAACCGTCTCCGAGCCAATGGCATCGCCGACATCGGCCTCTACCGCCCGGGGCTCGTTCTCGTCTTTCGCCTCCGCCAGGACTTGAGGCACCGGGCTGGACTTTCCAGCCGCTTCGCTCTCGAAGAAATTTGACCAGTGGTCCTCGGGAATATTGAACTCAAGGCTGTCTTCGCTGACCGGGAGCGGCACGTCGGTGGCGGTGGCCGGAAGCTCCGGCGGTGACGCAGACCCGGGTTCCAGCTCGGTCGCCAGAGTGAGGTGCTTTAACGTGACGGTCGGCGGGGGCTCGTCGGTCAGCGAGCCAAGGGCGTTAAAGGTTGCCGAGCAATGCCCGCAGCGGACGTAGCCTTCGGCCACGCGCAAGTCGTTGGTGCTGATGCGGAAGACGGTGCCGCACTCGGGGCAGTTCGTGTACATGGTTTCAGTGCGTCACGGCTCCGGCCAGCAGCACCCACCCATCCTGTTCGTCGGCAATCGACAAAGAAATCCACGGGCGGAAGGCCGCGATCACCTCCTTCGCCTGAACGCTAAGGATACCGCTCAATGCCACGCGGGTGGCCGGCCGGGTATGGCGTCGGAGTTCTGGCGCGAGGCGCACCAGCGGGCCGGAAAGAATGTTCGCCACGAGGACGTCGACGGTCAGATGGCTGGATTCGGGCAGCAAGTTGGCGGGCAGGCCGACCGTCAGGCGCATCGCGCAGTCGTTCCGCGTCGCGTTGTCGCCGGTCGCGAGCACCGCCTGCGGGTCGATATCCACGGCCAGCGCAGTACTGCATCCGAGCACGAGGGCGGCGATGGCGAGAATGCCAGAGCCGCAGCCGTAGTCGAGGATGCTACGGCCTGCCAGCGACTGACTGTCGAGCCAATTCAGGCACATGGCAGTGGTGGGATGGGTGCCGGTACCGAACGCGAGGCCCGGTTCGAGCAGTACGATGCTGCCGGCCGGGTCGGGGCAGGTTTGACCCGCCGGGCAGACCCACAGTCGCCGGCCAAAGCGCAGCGGCTTGAGGCTGCGACGCCATTCGGCATCCCAGTCCCGGTCAGCCACTGTCTCGAAATGCAGACCGGCGTTCGGGAAGGCTGCTGTCACTTTGTCCCGGGGCGTATCCGGTGGCAGCAGCGCCGTGACGCGCACGGCTGCCCAGAGTGGAGCCGCGCCGGGTTCGGGCTCCAGGATTTCCTCGTCGTCCGCGCCCTGCGACCAGGTCACGAGTGCACCCAGTTCCTCAAAGCGGGCTTCAACCGCGGCCACGCCCGCTCGCGGGCAGTCTACTGCAGCCTGCAGCCAGCTCTCCGCCATGGCCGGTCGTCAGACTCGCAGCTTCTTTTCGAGGTAGTGAATATCAGTGCCACCGATGCGGAAGGCCGCGTCCTGGCAGAGATCCTGATGCAGCGGGATATTGGTCTTGATGCCGTCCACCACCATCTCGCTCAGCGCGATGCGCATGCGGGCGATGGCGGATTCCCTGTCGTCACCATGGGCAATGACCTTGGCGATCAGGGAGTCGTAGAACGGCGGCACGCTGTAGCCACTGTACAGGTGGCTGTCCACGCGAATGCCCGGTCCGCCGGGTGGATGCCAGAGGTCCACCTTGCCAGGCGACGGCATGAAGGTGCGGGGGTCTTCGGCATTGATCCGGCACTCCACGGCGTGACCTCGGAGGACGAGATCTTCCTGGCGGAAGGAAAGCTTCTCACCGGCCGCGATCTTGATCTGTTCCTTGACGATGTCGATACCGGTTACGAGCTCAGTCACCGGATGCTCCACCTGCACCCGGGTGTTCATCTCGATGAAGTAGAACTCACCGTCCTGGTAGAGGAATTCGAACGTACCGGCGCTGCGGTAGCCGATCTCGCGGCAGGCCTCGGCCACGCGGGCGCCCATCTTCATGCGCAGCTCGTGGGAAATGCCAGGTGCCGGGGCTTCTTCCAGGATCTTCTGGTGTCGGCGCTGCATCGAGCAGTCCCGGTCGAACAAATGCACCGCATTGCCGTGCGCATCGGCGAGCACCTGAAACTCGATATGCCGGGGCTTTTCGAGGTATTTTTCCAGGTAGACGGTATTGTTGCCGAACGCCGTTCCCGCTTCGGAGCGGGTTAGCGCGACACCATTGAGCAAGGTCGCGTCGCTGTGCACCACGCGCATCCCGCGCCCGCCGCCGCCGCCCGCCGCCTTGATGATCACCGGGTAGCCGATGGCGCGGGCCATCGACCGGGTTTCGTCGTCATCCTCGCCAATCGGACCGTCGGAGCCGGGCACGCAGGGCACGCCGGCCGCGCGCATGGCCGCCTTGGCAGAGATCTTGTCGCCCATCAGGCGGATAACCTCCGGCGGCGGACCTATGAAGATAAACCCGCTGCGCTGGACGCGTTCCGCGAAGTCGGCGTTCTCCGACAGGAAGCCGTAGCCCGGATGGATCGCCACCGCGTCCGTCACCTCCGCCGCGCTGATGATCGCCGGCATGTTGAGGTAGCTCTGCGCCGAGGGCGGCGGGCCGATGCACACCGTCTCGTCAGCCAGCAGCACGTGCTTCTGGCTGGCGTCGGCCGTCGAGTGTACGGCCACGGTCTTGATGCCGAGCTCACGGCAGGCACGCTGAATGCGCAGCGCGATCTCGCCGCGATTCGCGATAACGACCTTGTCGAGCATCGGGGGCTTAAGGTTCGATGATGAACAGCGTCTGGCCGAATTCGACCGGTTCACCGTTCTTCGCGAGGGCGGCGACCACCCTGCCGGACACGTCCGCCTCAATCTGGTTCATCATCTTCATGGCCTCGATGATGCACAAGGTGGCACCCGCCTGGACCTGGTCGCCGATCTTGACGAAGTTCGGCGTACCGGGGGCCGGCGCTTCGTAGTAGGTGCCCACCATCGGTGACAGCACCTTGTGACCCGTGACCTCGGGGGCGGCCTGAGCAGTCGCATGCCCGGGCGCCTGGGCGCCGCCTCCCGGCTGGCCGCCGCTCGCCAGAGGAGTGCCTGCTGGCGCAGCGGCAAAGGTCATGGGTGGCATCGCGTATTGCACCGGCCCGCCCGTCATGTTCCGGCTGATGCGCACCGATTCCTCGCCCTCGGTGATCTCGAGTTCGGCCAGGCCAGATTCCTCCAGCAGTTCAATGAGCTTCTTGACCTTGCGGATATCCATGAAAGACCTCGCCTATTTGGATGGTGAGCGCACGAGATGCTCGCAGGCCGCCCGCAGGGCCAGCTGGTATCCCAGGGCGCCAAGCCCTGCGATGACGCCGACGGCCACGTCGGAAACGTAGGAATGGCGCCGGAATTCCTCCCGGGCGTACACATTACTGAGATGAACTTCGATGAAGGGGATGGCCACCGCGAGCAGGGCGTCCCGCAGCGCGATGCTGGTATGGGTCAACGCTCCGGGATTGAGCAGGATAAAGTCGGTATGCCCGGCAGCCTGCTGGATGCGCTCCACCAGGGCAGCTTCCGAATTCGTCTGAAAGGTCTCCAGCTGGTGCCCGGCAGCAGTTGCGGCGGCGGCGGCTGACGCTTCTATATCTGCCAGGGTGGTGGAACCGTACAGGTGGGGCTCCCGCCGGCCGAGGAGGTTCAGGTTGGGGCCGTTGAGCAGCAGGAGTCGTGCCATCCGATGGAGTCTCGATCGCAGAAGTTATTAGCGAGTTTAGCGACTTTCAGCGGAGAAGAACATAATGGGCATTGCTGTAGGAGCGCCATCAGGCGCGATCTGACTCGGTCGCGCCTGAAGGCGCTCCTACGGGGCCGAGACGATCGGGGCACCCAGCTTCAGGCGGGCGGGGGCAGCGCTCGACGAGAGTGTACCCGCCGCCAGCCCGGCGGCCACGCCGGCGATTTGCTCCAGGTCGCTCACCTTGATCTCGCCCATGTGGATTGCGAGGACGGTGCCATCGGGGGCGGCGACCACGGACAGGGGCAGGGCGAAGCCCACGGCAAACTGTTCGGCAGCCCGGGTGGCATCCATGCCGCCCACGAGGTTGGGGTAGGTCACCCCCGTGTCACCAATGAACTGGAGCACCGGGTCGCGGCGATCGATGGCAATGCCGATGACCTGCAACCGGGCCGGGTCCTCTGACTGCTGGAACTGCTCGAGCAGGGGCATTTCTTTACGGCACGGGGCGCACCAGGTGGCCCAGAAGTTGATCAGCAGGGTACGTCCGGACCATTCCGACAGGGTCCGCTGTTCGCCCTTGAGGTCCTGCAGACTGATGGCCGGCAAGGGGTCCCCGACTGCCACAGTTGCTTCGGAATTATCATTGGGAACAATCGGTTGTAAGTTGACAGTAGAGTCGACGCCGGACTCGACAGTCTTATTGACAGTTTGGTCTTTGAGACGTTGCTGCCAACCGCTGCCAAAGCGGATGCCGGCCACCAGGAAAACGGCCACCCAGAGTCCGATGGCCAGCTTGCGAACGGGACGCACGGTCTAAGAGTAAACCCTCAGTTCCCGTTGCGCGCGACGGTCGTCGCGGCGCGGGAGGGTGTGCCCTGGAAGACAGCCTGCAGGTGCGCCGCGAATTCTGCGGCGGGCTTGAACCCGACGATGCGCCGGGAGGTTTGCTCGGTGCCGTCCGCCGAAAAGAACACGATGGTGGGTGGGCCGATAATCCCGAAGCGCTGCATCAGCGCCTGATCATCGGCGTCCACGCCCGTCACGTCAGCCTGGAGCAAAAGGGTGTTCGCCAGTGCGGCCTGCACCGCCGGATCGGGGAACGTGTACTTTTCCATTTCTTTACACGACACGCACCAGTCAGCGTAGAAATCGAGCAGCACTGGTCGGCCCTCCGCTGTGGCGCGCGCGATTGCCTGGTCAAAGTCCGCCACGGTCTTGATCCGCGTGAACGCCGTGCCGGACTCTGAGTTGCGGGCCGCACCCGGAACGTTTGGAGTGTTGGCGAACTGCAGCGGCCGCAGCGCGTCTTCACTACCGGCGAGCGCACCGACGAGCAACGCCCCGCCGTAGAGCACGGCTACGATGCCAAAGCCCTTGCCGAGCTTTCGGGACATTGCCGAAGTTCCGTCGACGGGAGCGAAGGCACCGAGAAAAACACCGCCGATCACCAGCAGCACCGCCCATAGCGCCAGCGTGATCGTGCCGGGCCAGAGGCGATCGAGCATCCACACCGCCATGGCGAGCATCATCAGCCCGAAGGCAGCTTTCACCGAGACCATCCACGCGCCGGCTTTGGGCATGAGCCGGCCGGCTGACGCGCCGATGGCGAGCAGGGGTATGCCCATGCCGATGCCGAGTGCGAAGAGGGCCAGCGCGCCACGGGCTACGTCACCGGTCTTGGCGATGACCGTCAGTGCCGCAACCAGGGGCGGTGTTACGCAGGTCGTGATCACGGCCGCAGAAATGATCCCCATGATGCCGGCACCGATGAAGCTGCCGGATTTCTGCTGCCCGGAGATGGAATTCAGCCTGGTTTGCCAGGACGCCGGAATCTGCAGGTCAAACAGGCCGAACATCGACATCGCGAGAGCCACGAACAACAGGGCCACGCCGATGGTCACGGCGGGCTGCTGCATGGCGGCCTGCACCTGGGAGCCGGCAGCGGCGAAAATTGCTCCGAGCAGCGTGTAGGTCACGGCCATGCCGAGTACGAACGACAGGGACAGCAGAAATGCCTTGGCCGACCCCAGCGGCGAGCCGTCACGATTGCCATGGCCCACGATGATTCCGGACAGAATCGGGAACATCGGCAGGCAGCAGGGCGTGAACGAGAGCAGCAGGCCCAGGCCGGCAAACATCGCCATCACGGCCAACAGGCTGCCGTCGCGAATCAGCGTGAACAGGCGATCCTGTTCCGACTCCGGTGCGGCCTGCGTGCTGCTCGCGCCTGTAGGAGCGCCTTCAGGCGCGATCTGGGCAGCCGGCAATTCCACCGTCGTCGCTTTAGCCTGCGGCGGGTAGCAGAGGCTGTCTTCCTTGCAGCCCTGGAAACGGATCGTCAGTGGCAGGCTGAGAGCTGCCGGGCCGCTGCGCCGAAGTGGCACCGTCATAGTCGCCTCGTCGTAGAAGACCAGCGTGTCGCCGAACTCCTCATCGACCTTGGGCAGGCCGGGCGGCAAGACCGGCGGGCCGAGTTGCACGGCGGTACTCCTCGTCTCCGCGCCGAGGGTGTGCCGATAAAGGTAGTAACCCGGGGCGATGGTCCAGAGCACCTTCAGCGTGAAGGGATCCGTCAGTTCGGTGCGATAGCGGAAGGCCTGCAGGACCGGCAGGGGCTCATCCTTCGGCCCGGTGCCCGTGGCGATCCCGCTGAGCAGCCGACCGAGCCGGCCCGCGACGGGCGCGCTGCCGGCTGGGTCGAGGCTCACCTTCGTCACCCAGACCTGTGGCGGGTAGCAGAGGCCGGCGTCGGCGCAACCCTGGGACTTGATAGCGAGCGCGACGCTGTCGGTGCCGGGTGAACGCGTGGCGAGTGGGAGCCGGACCTCGGCCAGACCCCGGTAGATGTGCATGGTCCCGAAGTACTCGTCCTGGTGGAGTTCGCCTTCGGGCATTACCGGGGGCCCCAGCGTGACGCCCGGGGTTCGGCTCTCGAAGCTCATCCGTTCCTGGTAGAGATAGTGCTCGGGTTCGATGCTCCAGCGAACCAGCAGCGCGTCCGCGGTCGCTGAGACGGCATAGCGGAAGGCCTGTTCCGGTTTCAGGATGTCCTGCTCCGGGGCCGCACCCCACGCCAGGCCTGCCCCGGCGAGGAGGAGCCAGGCGAGCGTCGCGGGAATCCGTGCAAGTCGCTTCATGCGTTGGTAGCCTGCCTGATCCAGCTCAGATAGTCCTGCGCTCCGGCCACCACCGGTAGCGCAATAATTTCAGGCATTTCATAGGGATGATGCGCCCGTACCAAGGTTTCGAGCGCGCCGTACCGAGCCGCGCTGGTCTTGATCACCAGCAGCACCTCGGCATCGTCCCTGATTTGCCCGTCCCACCGGTATATAGACCGGATTCCCGCCACGCAATTCACGCACGCGGCCAGTTCTGCCGCGAGGAGCGCGGTCGCAATTTCCGTGGCTGCCGCCTCGTCCGGGCAGGTGCAGAGCACGACTAGGGCGTCCGTTGGCACGGAACCGATTATGTCAGGCCCGAAATGGGGTCAGCCGGAAAATGGGGACATGCCTCATTACCGTCTACCGGTAATGAGGCATG
>JANNJM010000099.1:0-6809 GCA_031395645.1 Gammaproteobacteria bacterium
TCATTTCCCTGCGTGAAATGAGGCATGTCCCCATTTGCGTCTGTCCCCATTCGCACCCCATTCGCGCCTGAAGGCGCTCCTACGGTACGCTAACTACCTATGGCCGAGTCCCAGATCTGGACCACCGAACGCATCGCCCGCCTCGTTGCCCTGGGTCTGCTGGTGGTGGCGTGCCTGCAGATCATTCTCCCGTTCCTCGTCGCGCTGATCTGGGCGGCGATCATCTCGATCACGGTGTGGCCCGCCTTTGTCTGGTTGTCAGCGAAGTTCGGGAACCGCCCCGTGCTGGCCGCAGCCCTCTGCAGTCTCGCGCTGTTTCTGGTGCTCGTTCTGCCCTTCGCTGTGCTCACGGCCACGCTGGGTCAGGCGCTGCCCCAGCTGGCGACCATGCTGAAGGAACTCGCTGTTTCAATCGCCCCGACGCCGCCAGCCTGGGTCAGCGAGCTGCCGTTCGTGGGGTCTTTCCTCCGCGACGTCTGGCTGAGTGCCGTGACGGACATGTCGGGCCTGGTCAGCAAGGCATTGCCCGCCGCCGAAGTGGCCGGTGTCTGGGCGCTGGCCCAGGGCGCCAACCTGGTGCTCGCGTTGCTGGAGTTCATTTTCGCTATCCTCATTGCGGCCGTCTTTCTCATCACGGCAGACCGGTCGGCCGACCTGGCCGAGCGGCTGGTCTCCCGCCTGAACATTGGTGAGCAGGGTCACATCATTCCGCTGGTGGTTGGCACCGTGCGCAGTGTGTCTATCGGGCTCGTTGGTACGGCGTCCGTGCAAGCCATCATTGCGGGACTCGGATTCCTGATCGCCGGCATGCCGGGCGTGGCCGTGCTCGGCTTCGCCACCTTCATGCTGGCACTGGTGCAGCTGCCCACGTTCCTCATCTGGCTGCCATCGGCCATCTGGCTGTACTACACCGGCGAGACCGGCTCGGCGATCTTCCTCGGTATCTGGGGGCTGGCACTGGTGAACACCGTGGACAACTTCCTGCGTCCCTGGCTGATCAGCCGGGGCGCGAAACTGCCCTTTGCCCTGATCCTGATGGGGGTCCTTGGGGGGCTGCTGGCCTGGGGGATCATTGGGCTCTTCATCGGCCCCACCCTGCTCGCGGTGGCCTACTCGCTGGTCCGCAGCTGGATCGGCACCGCGCGCGAAGCTGCCAATTTGCCCGGGGTAAGCAGCTAGATCGCCGAAGATCGCGGCTTTGAACGTCATCCTTGTAGAGATATAAGGATATCTTTATATTTCATCGGATGGAGCTGGCCCAAGCTGTCCTGCAGTTGAATGCCGCCGCCGAACCGAGCCGGCTGCGCCTGCTCGTGGCCCTGCTCGGTGGCGAGGCCACCGTCGGCGACCTGGTCTCGGCGCTCGTCCAGAGTCAGCCCCGGGTGTCGCGGCACCTGCGCCTGCTTGCTGAGGCGGGGCTCATAGAGTCATTCCGCGAAGGGCGATCGATCTACTACCGCTGGTCAGCCGCGGGTTCCGAGGCCGGCATGGTGAATTCAGTCGCGGCTCTTGGCGTCAGTCCCGACCCGACCATTGCCGGCGACCGCGAGCGCTTGCAGAAACTGTACCGCCAGCGCGAGCGTGATGCTCTCCGGCGCGCCTTGCGCGCGGGACGGGCGCGCGGGCTGCATGCCTCGGATGCGGACGCTGTGTTTGCCGACCTGATTCGCAGTTTGCCGGGCGCGCGGCCGCTGGAAGATATTCTGCACGTCGGCTGTGGCTCCGGCGAATTGCTTCGACGCCTGCTACCGGAGGCGCGGACTGCGGTGGGCACAGAGACGTCAGGGCCGCTGCGCCAGGTGGCCCGCGCCCGTCTTCGCCAGTCCGGCCTCGCACACTGGACGATCCGCGAGGCGTTGCCCTCGGCGTTGCCCTTTGCGGCCAAGGAATTCGATCTTGTGATCGTCCAGGACGCTCTCGGCGCCGGGCCCGCTCCTGAGTTGCAGAAAACTCTCAGCGAGGCGGCACGGGTGTTGCGCCCCGCCGGCAGGCTGCTGATTCTGGACCGCATACTCCCGACCGATGGCGAGTTGTCCCCCCGCCTCGCGGTGCTCGGCTTCACGATCACGCGACGGCAGTGGTTGCCCGGCCGCGCCCCCGACCGGGCGTTGTTTATGGCCACTCGAGGGGCGCCTGACTTCATAAGGACTGGCACTGATGACTGAGATTCGTAGTACGGCCACGGCGGAGAAGCCACCGGTCCAGGTTTCCTTCGAATTTTTTCCGCCGAAGACCCCGGAAATGGAGGCGGTCCTCTGGAATGCCATCCAGAAACTGGCGCCCCTAAGACCTCGCTTCGTGTCGGTTACCTACGGCGCTGATGGTTCTACACGGGACCGGACACACCGGATCGTCTCGCGCATCGTGAGCGAAACGGGCCTCGTCAGTGCACCCCACCTGACGTGCGTCGGGTCCGACACTGAAGAGATCAAGGGCATTGCGCGCACCTATCGCGACGAGGGGATTCGCCATATCGTCGCATTGCGCGGTGACCCCCCGCAGGGGGCCACGCAATACCTTCCGCACCCGGGTGGCTATGCCTACGCCGCCGATCTGGTCCGCGGCCTGCGCGAGGTGGCTGATTTCGACATTTCCGTCGCCGCCTATCCGGAGGGCCATCCGGAAGCGCCCAACGCCAACTTCGACCTGGACAATCTGAAGCGCAAGCTCGATGCGGGGGCCAATCGCGCGATCACCCAGTTCTTCTTCGACACCGAGAATTTCCTGCGTTTCCGTGACCGCTGCGCTGCCCGAGGCATCAACGCGCCGATCGTGCCTGGCATCCTGCCCATTGCGAGGTTTCGCCAGATGCTGAATTTCGCCCAGCGGGCAGGGGCGACTGTCCCAGCGTGGCTGCACGAGCGCTTCGAGGGTCTCGACGACGACCCCGACACCCAG
Source organism: Gammaproteobacteria bacterium (assembly GCA_031395645.1). Taxonomy (GTDB): domain Bacteria; phylum Pseudomonadota; class Gammaproteobacteria; order Steroidobacterales; genus SHZI01. The sequence continues at coordinate 2,899 of JANNJM010000099.1, forward strand.
CGCATGCTTGGCGCCAGCGTGGCTATTGACCAGGTCGCGACCCTGCGCCGCCACGGCATCAGCGAGTTCCACTTCTACACGCTGAATCGTGCCGAGCTCACCTTCGCCATCTGCTATGCACTCGGCGTGCGACCTCAGCCATCCCCGGCGGCAGGCGTTCCTTGAAGGAGTCCGGTACACGAGGTTTTCCGGCGCTCGAGGCGTTGCTCGCCCAGCGTATCGTCATCCTCGATGGCGCCATGGGCACCATGGTGCAGGCGCATCGGCTTGCCGAAGCAGACTACCGGGGAGAGCGCTTTGCCGACTCCGCCCGGGACCTCAGGGGCAATCATGACCTGCTCAGCATCACGCGCCCCGATGTCATTGGGGGGATCCACCGCCAGTTTCTCGAGGCCGGTGCGGATGTGATCGAGACCAACACTTTCAACTCCAGCGCGCCATCGCTGGCCGACTACGGCCTCGAAAGCTGCGTGACCGAGCTGAATCTCGCCAGCGCCCGACTGGCCCGGTCCGTCGCCGACGAAGTGGCCGCCCGGACGGGTCAGCCGCGCTTCGTTGCCGGGGTGCTCGGGCCCACGAGCCGCACAGCTTCCATTTCGCCGGACGTGAACGACCCTGGCCTGCGAAACATCAGTTACGACGAACTCGTCGTCACCTACATCGATGCAGTTCGCGCGCTGCTCGAAGGCGGGTCTGACTTCATTCTGGTCGAGACAATTTTCGACACACTGAACGCCAAGGCGGCGCTCTATGCGATTGCCAGCACGGGTGATGCGCTCGGCCTGCGGATTCCCGTCATGCTCTCCGGAACGATAACCGATGCGTCCGGCCGCACGCTGTCGGGCCAGACCCCCGAAGCCTTCTGGAACTCCCTGCGGCACATCAACCCGTTCATCGTGGGTTTGAATTGCGCGCTCGGTGCGCAGGATCTGCGCCCGCACGTCAGCGAGCTGTCGCGCGTGGCGGGTACTCATATCAGTGTGCATCCCAACGCCGGACTGCCGAATGCCTTCGGCGGCTATGACGACACGCCGGAGGCCATGGCCAGCGTGCTCGGCGAGTTTGCCTCCGCCGGTCTGTTGAATATGGTCGGTGGCTGTTGTGGAACCACACCAGCGCACATCGCGGCGATTCGGTTCGCAGTGTTACGGCACCCCCGACGCAAAGTCCCGACCCCGGAGATCAAGCTCCGCCTCTCCGGTCTTGAGCCCTGCAATATCGGCGACGACTCCCTGTTTGTGAACGTGGGCGAGCGGGCCAACGTGGCCGGATCGGCCCAGTTCCGCAAGCTGATCGTCGCGGGTGACTACGCAGGCGCCCTGGTCGTTGCCCGGCAGCAAGTGGAGAACGGCGCGCAGATCATCGACGTGAACATGGACGAAGGCATGCTGGATTCGGTCGCCGCGATGGACCGTTTCCTCAAGATCGTGGCAACCGAGCCCGACATCGCCCGCGTGCCGGTGATGATCGACTCCTCACGCTGGAGCGTCATCGAGACAGGTCTGAAGTGCGTGCAGGGCAAGGCCGTCGTCAATTCGATCAGCCTGAAGGAGGGCGAGGAGTCGTTCCTGCAGCAGGCCCGTGAGGTTCGTCGGCACGGTGCCGCAGTCGTCGTGATGGCCTTCGACGAGCAGGGCCAGGCCGACACCGTGGAGCGCAAGGTTTCTATCTGTGAGCGGTGCTACCAGCTGCTAACCATAAAGGTCGGTTTTCCTGCCGAGGACATCATCTTCGACCCGAACATCTTTGCAGTGGCGACGGGTATCGAGGAGCACAACGGCTACGGCGTCGCGTTTATTGAAGCCACGCGACAGATCAAGGAGCGATTGCCCCACGCTCTGGTTAGCGGCGGCGTGAGCAATGTTTCCTTCTCATTCCGTGGTAACGACGCGGTACGCGAGGCCATGCACTCGGCCTTCCTGTATCACGCCATTCGGGCCGGGATGGACCTGGGGATCGTCAATGCCGGGCAGCTGGCGATTTACGAGCAGATCCAGCCGGAGCTCAAGGACGCTGTGGAGGATGTGATTCTCAATCGGCGGACCGATGCCACTGATCGCCTGCTGGAAATTGCCGCCCGCTATCGCGACGTGGGCGGTGGCGTGGCAAGGCAGGCGGAGCAGGAGTGGCGGCAGTTGGCGCCGGGCAAGCGGCTGTCTCACGCACTCGTCAAGGGCATCGACGAGTTCATTGTTGCCGATACCGAAGAGGCCCGCCTCGTTGCCAAGCGGCCGCTGGACGTCATCGAGGGTCCGTTGATGGACGGCATGAACGTGGTCGGTGACCTGTTCGGGTCCGGCAAGATGTTCCTCCCCCAGGTTGTGAAGTCAGCCCGCGTGATGAAGAAGGCCGTCGCGCACCTCGTCCCCTACATCGAGGCTGCCCAGTCGGGCGCCGTGCGCAAGGCCGGCAAGATCGTCATGGCCACCGTGAAGGGCGATGTGCACGACATCGGCAAGAACATCGTGGGCGTCGTTCTCCAGTGCAACAATTTTGACGTCATTGACCTCGGTGTGATGGTGCCCTGCGAGCGGATTCTGGAAACTGCCCGGCGCGAGAATGCCGACATGATCGGTCTTTCCGGTCTCATCACGCCATCGCTCGAGGAGATGGTGCACGTGGCGAAGGAGATGAAGCGGCAGAACTTTACAATGCCATTGCTGATCGGCGGGGCCACCACATCGCCGGCCCACACGTCGGTCAAGATCGACCCGGAGTATGCGGGCCCGGTCATCTACGTAAAGGATGCTTCCCGGTCTGTGGGTGTGGCGCAGAAACTGGCGAGCCTGACAGACCGGCCGGCCTACGTAGCTACCGTCAAGGAAGATGCCCGCGTACGACGCGAGCGGCATGGTCGAAAGACGGAAACCGCGCACCAGATCGGCATTGTGGCCGCCCGGGCGAATCGCATTCCACTGGAGTGGATCGAGCCGCCGGCGGTGCCAACGTTCCTGGGAGCACGGGTGCTGGACGAGATTCCGCTGGACACCCTCGTGCCGTACATCGACTGGATGCCTTTATTCAATGCTTACGAATTCCGGGGCACCTTTCCTGCAATCCTTGACGACGAGGTGGTTGGCGAAGCCGCCCGGGAGCTGCACGCGGACGCCAGAAAGATGCTCGCCCAGCTTGTGACTGAGAAGTGGCTGACGGCAAAGGCCGTATTTGGCTTCTTTCCGGCCAATCGAGTGCAGGAAGACGATGTGGCTATCTATGCGGACGAGCAGCGTTCCGGCCCCATCGAGATTCTGCACCATCTGCGCCAGCAGAAGCCGCTCGCAGATAATCTGCCGAATGCATGTCTTGCGGATTTCGTGGCGCCCCACGACAGCGGGCTTCGGGATTACCTCGGCGCCTTCGTGGTTACGGCTGGGCTTGGCATCGACTCTCACGTGGCCGCGTTCGAGCGCGACCTCGACGACTACTCGGCCATCCTTCTCAAGGCACTTGCAGATCGCCTGGCTGAAGCCAGTGCGGAGTATCTGCACGCAGAAGTTCGACGGCTGTACTGGGGCTACGCACCTGAAGAGCAACTGACCAGTGAGCAACTGGTTGCCGAGGGCTACCGCGGTATCCGTCCTGCGCCGGGTTATCCCGCCTGTCCGGACCACACGGAAAAAGCCACGCTCTGGAAGCTGCTGGACGCGGAGCGGAATATTGGTGTTCAGCTCACGGAATCCTTCGTAATGATGCCGGCGGCCTCCGTCAGCGGCTTCTATTTCGCTCACCCGCAGTCCCGCTACTTTGCCGTGGGCCGGATCGGGCGCGATCAGGTGGAGGACTATGCCCGGCGAAAAGGGCAGCCCCTGACCACCGTGGAACGCTGGCTCTCGTCGAACCTCGCCTACGATCCTGAGTAAAAAGGTACCGGACCTTAGTTGTTTGGTTTCTTTAGTTGTTGCGAATGCAAC
>JANNJM010000034.1:0-3518 GCA_031395645.1 Gammaproteobacteria bacterium
GCCGAGTCCATGGGCGTCGAGGGCATGGCCCGTTCGCGCAAGCAGGACATCATCTTCGGCATCCTCAAGGCGCACTCACGCCTTGGCGAGAACATCTACGGCGACGGCGTGCTCGAAATCCTGCAGGACGGCTTCGGCTTCCTGCGCTCGGCCGACGGCTCGTATCTCGCGGGTCCGGACGACATCTACGTGTCGCCCAGCCAGATCCGCCGCTTCAACCTGCGCACCGGCGACACCATCTCGGCCACCTGCACGTGGCGGCTGGCCGGCTCGTCGAAGGTGCTGGACACCACTTCACCGCGCACCGAGCGCTCCCACTCCGTCACTTCCTCGGGCCGCTCGTCGATGAGCAGCACAATCAGGATGCATTCGGGGTGGTTGGAAGTAATCGACATGGCGATGTTCTGCAGGAGCATCGTCTTGCCCGCCTTGGGCGGCGACACGATCAGGCCACGCTGGCCTTTGCCGATCGGGGCGCAGAGATCGATGATCCGGGAAGTCAGGTCCTCGGTGCTGCCGTTGCCCTGCTCCAGGCCCAGCCGCTTTTTCGGGAAGAGCGGCTTCAGGTTTTCGAACAGGACCTTGTTGCGGGCGTTTTGCGGGTCGTCAAAATTGATCTCGCTGACCTTGAGTAGCGCGAAGTAGCGCTCGCTTTCCTTGGGTGGGCGGATCAGCCCCGAGACGGTGTCGCCGGTGCGCAGATTGAAGCGGCGGATCTGGCTGGGCGACACATAGATGTCGTCGGGACCGGCCAGGTAGGAGCTGTCAGACGAGCGCAGGAAGCCAAAGCCGTCCTGCAGGATCTCGAGCACGCCGTCGGCAAAGATGTTCTCGCCGTTCTGGGCGTGGGCCTTCAGGATTGCAAAGATGATGTCCTGCTTGCGGGACCGGGCCATGCCCTCGAGGCCCATGGACTCGGCCATGGACGCGAGTTCGCCCGGGGGCCGGGTCTTCAATTCATTGAGGTTGAGGAGATTGACGCCGCCTTCCAGCTGGCTCTTTGCAATCACCTCATCCTCGGAGAAGGAGACGACCTCCTCGTGCTCCGGGTTCCGGCGCTGCGGGCGCCTGTGCATGTCGTCATTGCGGTTGCGATGGCCGCCGCCGTTGTTGCCGTTGTTGTTGCCGCCGCTGACGTTGCCGCCACCGACGTTGCCGCCACCAACATTACCGCTGACGTTGCCGCCACCACCACCACCGCCCTTGGAGCGATTGCGGGCTGAATTGCCGAGATAGCCTCTCATGCATGGATCCTTGAATAGTAAATGTGTAGTAAATGAGTAGTGAACTTGAACACTGACCCTGGGTAGGCCGGTTGCGGGAAGACGGATCTGAACTTCGGCTAAAGCTTGGACTCCAGGAGCTTCTGCAATTGCTCCTTGGACAGCAGGCCAACGTGCTGAGCCTCGACGACACCACCCTTGAACAGCATCAGAGTCGGGATGCTGCGAATGCCGTATTTCATCGCCGTACTCTGGCTACCCTCGACATCAACTTTGGCGATTTCGAGGCGGTCCTGGTACTCGACGGAAATCTGCTCGAGGATTGGAGCGATTGCCTTGCAGGGGCCACACCACTCGGCCCAGAAATCTACCAGCACCGGCCGGGTGGACTGCAATACCTTTGTTTCGAATGTGTCATCGGAGACGTGAACTATGCTCATGGTCCTCTGAATGATCCTGTAGTGCCTGGTGGGTTAATGGATTAGTACGCAGCATTCGCAGGGAGATACGACGCGCTCAGTGCCGCTACCGCCGCCCCGGGGCTCAGGAAGGCCAGGCCTTCCGCGGCAAGTCGATTCAGGGGCATCAGGCGGGCTTCATCTTGAAGCCGGCGTGAAGCGCGGGGCCGGATAGGGCACAATTCGAAGTTGAGAAGCGTTCTACTAGCTTCCTGCGTGGTCTGCTTAGTTTACTGGTCTGGACTAACCAAAGGCTGGTTGTCGGCTAGCTAAGCTGGTTAGCCCGTCTTGAATCTGTGTTTTGCCGCGGCTCTAGAAGCTCGATCGGAAGCTCGATCAGGTAGCCGATGAGGCGCGGCGGATTGGCCAATTTGAACCTGTCCCACCGGCATTTGCAAGGGGGACGGTTCGCTTTATTGACTGTAGGGTGACATGAGTCGCGAGCACAACGTCTTGTTTTCTGAGCTGGGCCTGCCCCCGGAAATACTCTCAGGGGTCCGTGCCGCGGGCTTCCAGCAGTGCACGCCAATCCAGGCGCAGACGCTGCCGATAGCCCTCCTCGGCAAGGACGTTGCAGGACAAGCGCAGACCGGCACCGGAAAGACCGCCGCTTTCCTCCTCGCCATGTTCAATCACCTCTTGAAGCATCCCGCGCCGCGTAGCAACCAACCCGCCCCACGAGCCCTGATTTTGGCCCCGACCCGTGAACTGGCCGTGCAGATCCACTCGGACGCGCTGATCCTGGGCAGCGGCACCGGTTTCAGGATGTCGGTGGTCTATGGCGGAGCCGACTACGACAAGCAGCGCGAAGAACTGCAGCGGGGCGTCGATGTGCTGATCGGTACTCCCGGCCGCCTAATCGACTATTTCCGCCAGCACATCTACACGCTGAGTCACGCCCAGGTGCTCGTCATGGATGAGGCAGACCGGATGTTCGACCTGGGCTTCATCAAGGACATTCGCTTTCTTCTCCGCCGGCTGCCGCCGCCCGACAAGCGCCTCAACCTGCTTTTTTCCGCCACGCTGGGGCACCGCGTGCTCGAGCTGGCCTACGAGCACATGAACAATCCCGAAACCGTGCAGATCGAGCCTGACAAGAAAACGGTGGACCTCGTGACGCAGTCCATCTATTTCCCCGGCAATGAGGAAAAGGGCCGTCTGCTGGTCGGCCTCCTGCGCAGCATGCAGGCGCGCCGCACCATGGTCTTCGTCAACACCAAACGTGCGGCCGAGGAAATCGCCCGGCTGCTCGCGCACAACGGTCTGCCGGCCGAGGCCATTAACGGCGACGTCCCCCAGAACAAGCGGCTGCGCATGCTGAAGGACTTCCAGGAGGGCGTCCTGCCCGTGCTCGTGGCGACCGACGTGGCGTCACGGGGGCTGCACGTGCCGGACGTCAGCCACGTGATCAACTACGACCTGCCGCAGGATGCACCCGACTACGTACACCGGATCGGCCGCACGGCCCGCGCCGGCGCGAGTGGCGACGCTATCAGTTTCGCCTGCGAGACCTACGCATTCTCCCTGCCGGAAATCGAGGACTACATCGGCCATCGCATCCCCGTGGGTACCGTGGATGCGTCCCTGCTCGAGGGCGTGAAGATTCCGCCGTGGGCCCCGCGCAAATACCCGCCCGCCGGTGGGCGACCCGGCGGACGAGGCGGCAGTGGTGGCCGTCCTGGCGGTGGCAGCCGTTCCGGGGGCGGTGGCCGTCCGGCCGCTGGGGGACGGCGGGGCCGGTAGAAGCGCCTCGGGTGGAAATGGGGACATGCCTCATTTACCCTTAGGAAATGAGGCCTGTCCCCATTTATTTCGGAATAGCACACGTCTGAACTCC
>JANNJM010000011.1:0-21914 GCA_031395645.1 Gammaproteobacteria bacterium
CAAACAACTAAGGTCCGGTACCTTTTTAGAGGTTGTAGCCGCGCTCCTCGTGGAGCACGAGGTCGAGGCCCTCATCTTCCTCTTCCGCCGTCACGCGCAGCTCGCAGAACCGGGCCGTCACCTTGAGCAGCAGCCAGGTCATCCCGCCTGACCAGGCAACTGTTGCGACAGTGCCAATCAGCTGGACACCCACCTGCGCCAGGATCGTCCGGCCATCGGGGTGGCCGACGCCGCCGAGTGCTGCAGCACCGAACACACCGGTGAGCAGGGTGCCCATGATGCCGCCAACGCCATGCACCGGAAACACGTCCAGTGAGTCATCGATGGCCAGACGACGCTTGACGTACTGCGTGGCCCAGAAGCACACCGTCCCCGCAAGAAGCCCGATCACGAGCGCGCCACCCGGACCCACGTAGCCGGATGCCGGCGTGATCGTGCCAAGCCCGGCCACCATGCCCGTGACAATGCCCAGCACGCTGGGCTTGCCGAAACGCATCCACTCCTGCGCCATCCACGCGACACAGCCCGCAGCAGCAGCCGTGTGTGTCACGAGCATCGCCATGCCTGCAGACCCGTTGGCGGCCAGCGCGCTGCCCGCGTTGAACCCAAACCAGCCGACCCAGAGCATGCCGGCACCGGTAACCGCCGCGGGCAGGTTGTGCGGTGTCATGGCCTGGCTGGGAAAGCCACGGCGCTTCCCGATAACGAGTGCTGCCACCAGGGCGGCGACTCCTGCATTGATATGCACGACCGAGCCGCCAGCGAAATCGAGAAATTTCATCTGGGCCAGCCAGCCGCCACCCCACACCCAGTGGGCCACCGGCAGGTAGACCAGTAGCAGCCAGAGCGTCGAAAACAGCAGCATCGCGGCAAAGCGCATCCGCTCCGCGAACGCCCCGACGACGAGCGCGGGCGTGATGATCGCGAAGGTCAGCTGAAACATCGCGAACACAGACTCGGGGATAGTGCCAGTGAGAGAGTCCACCGTGATGCCGGCCAGCAGAGTCTTGCGGAATCCGCCGATCCAGGCCTGGGCGGGCCCGCCGTCGCTGAAGGCGAGGCTGTAGCCGACCAGGACCCACACCAGGGAGACCACCGCCGCAATCGCGAAACACTGCATTAGCACTGACAGTACGTTGCGACTACGGACGAGTCCCCCGTAGAAGAGGGCGAGCCCCGGCAACGTCATGAAGAGCACTAGCGCGGTTGCAACCAGCAGCCACGCGGTATCACCGCTATTGATCATCTGCCCCCCGATCGGTTCTAGTGCAACTTGTAGGAGCGCCTACAAGGCGCTCCTACAAGGCGTTGTCGCCAGTCTCGCCAGTGCGAATCCGCAGCGACTGGTGCAGGTCCGTCACGAAAATCTTGCCGTCGCCCACTTTGCCGGTACGCGCCGCGGCCGTGATGGCCTCGATCACCCGCTCTACCAGGTCATCGCTTACCGCGACTTCCACCTTCGACTTGGGCAGGAAATCGACCACGTACTCGGCACCCCGATAGAGTTCCGTGTGGCCGCGCTGGCGGCCAAACCCCTTTACCTCGGTGACGGTCATGCCGTTGACGCCGACCTCCGAGAGCGCATTGCGCACGTCGTCGAGCCGGAAGGGTTTGATGATGGCGGTAATCAGCTTCATGGGAGCTCTCTGGTGAGTTGGCGTGCCGGTAATTCTAGCGCTGTTGGACCCAGCGCAGGAGAGCGTTCTGGGCCTCCTGGCCGCCCCCAGAGGTGGCCCTGACATGGTTTAGAACCATCACGACCACGTAGTCGGCACCTGTCTGGCTATGCACATAACCTGCAATGGCTGCGACGCTATTCAGGGTACCCGTCTTGAGGTGCATGTCGCCCGGCGACGGGTCATTCCGGAAGCGTCGTTGTGTTGTGCCGTCCAGACCGGACAGCGACAACGAAGCCTGGAATTCGGGCTGGAACGGGCTGGCATCGGCGGCCAGCAGCACCTTACCGAGGCTCGCGGCGCTGATGCGCGTGTCACGGGACAATCCCGCGCCATTGCCCAACTGCAGTTCTGGAAGGCTTAAAGACCGGCTCGCCAATGCGGCCACTGTGGCCTGCCTGCCCTTTTCCAGTGTCCCGGGTGGGCCGAGCTTCTCAGCCCCCAGTGTCAGGAAGATCTGCCGGGTCATCACGTTGTTACTGAACTTGTTGACGTACCGGATCACCTCGGCGAGGGGCGGTGACTGGAAGCTGACCAGTGGCGACTTCCCAGACGGTACCTGGCCCTGGCGGAAGCCGCCGGTCAGCCGCCCCCCCTGTTCTTCCCAGAGACCCCGAAAGGCCCCATACGCATAGGCTGGTCCATCCAGGACCGAGCGCAGCAACTGATACTCCGGGCACTGGCTCGCGAGCGCCCCGGAAAAGGTCACACGAGGCCGCACCAGCGAGTTCCCCACCACCATGCTGATGCCGTTCTTGCTGGCATTACACCCGCCACGGAAAAGGCGCATCGTGTTGCGGATCTCCATGTTGGCGAGGACAGGATCAGACAGGATCTGCACGCGGCCCTGCGCGGCGTCCGGGCGAAACGTGAAATTGACGGCCTGGAAGTTGACCAGCAACGCATCGGGCAGTGCATTGTAGGCCCGGTACTCCTGGCCATCGAACGCGCCCGCATCCAGTTCTTCCCGGGCAAACCAGGTGTTGTCGATTACCAGGTCGCCATCGATGACGCGCAAGCCACGGTTGCGAAGGTCGCGCTGTAGCAGCCAGAGACGCTCAGTGACCAGATAGGGGTCGCCGTAGCCCTTGAGCAGGAGATCACCGGTCAGCGTCCCGCCCTCGATCCGGCCATCGGCGTAGGCTTCCGTGCGCCACCTGAATGTGGGGCCAAGCGCTTCAAGCGCCGCGAACGTGGTCACCAGCTTGATGACGGAGGCGGGATTGCGTGGCACGTTCGCGTTGAAGACGAGCAGCGGCTGCGAGGCACCGATCTGCTGCACAAAGACACTGACCGCGGCCTCCGGAAGCCCGCGCTGAAACAGAATACGGCTGACAGGCGCAGGCAACGCGGTCTGCGCGGTCGCGGATCCGGGGAAGACGATTGCCAGCAGGAGCACGCCGGCCAACAGGCAGCTTTTCGGTTCCCTGCGGAACATCCGTGCACGAACTCCCAGATGATGCCTTGGGGCCGTGCCCCTGGCGCGCGTGATTGTGGCGCAGGCTGGCAGCTGCTGCACTAAGTTCCGTTCCCGCTTCCATTCCCGAACCAGCGATCCCGCAGGCGCTGGTATTCACCGCGCAGTGCCTGTCGCCCCTCGGGCGTCACGCTGTGCTTGACCTTGGCCAGCCAGAGTTTCGCCCATGCGAATTCGACGGCAAGGATGGCGAGTCCAAGCAGGATCGCGGCCAGGCCCGGCCCTGGCGTGAGAATCATGATGATTCCGCCGATCAGAATCGTGCCGCCAATTACGCCGACCACGATCCGCCGCGCGAACTTGTAGCTGACGGCGCCGAACCGGCGGATCACCGGACGAGATGCGCCCGCAGGAATGCGGTGGTCAGGCGCCAGGCGTCCTCGGCAGCCCGGGGTTCATAAGCCGTGCCCGATGGATTGGCGAAGGCGTGCTCGGCGCCGTCGTAGATGTGTACATCCACGTTTTTGCCGAGCCTGCGCATGGTGGCTTCGAACGCCGTCACCGTGGCGGCAGGAACCACGCGGTCCCGGGAACCGAACAGGCCCAGAATCGGCATGCGCAGCCTGGCGAGATCAGCTTCGTCGGCCTTGACTGTCCCATAGTAGATGACGGTCGCGTCCACCCGGTCGGGGAGGATCAGGGCCGTGCGCAGCGACCAGCGGCCGCCCAGACACCAGCCAAGAGTACCGATCCGCGGCGCCTTTTCCACGTCGTCCAGGTACTGGTAGGCCGCCCGGAGGTTTGCCTCGGCAGGCTTAGGGTTCGCCGTAAGTTCCTGGCTGAGTTTCATGGCTGCTGGCGGCTCTGTGGCCAGCCTGCCACCGTACAGATCCACGGCGAGCACGACATAGCCTTCCGCTGCAAGCCGGCCCGCCTCGTCGCGGACGTTGTCGTTCAGGCCCCACCACTCGTGGATCACGATCAGGCCGGGCAGCCGGCCGCGGGATTGCTTCGGGCGCACCAGATAACCCTGGAGCGGCACGCCGCCCACCGTACCGTAGCTCACGGTTTTGCCGGTGACGTCGACCACCGGCCGGGTCGTGGCAGCTGGAGTTGCCACGGGCAGGTCGTGGGCGTGGGCCTCGGCTGTGCGCTCGAGCGTCTCGCGATCTGCGTCGGTGACGGGCGAGCTGGACTGAGTAGAGCAGCCGGTCAGGAATAGCGCGAGTATCAGTCTGCGAAGGAGCATGGCATTTCCTCAGGTACACGAGCGCGGAAATGGGGACATGCCTCATTTCCCTCGAGCGCCGACTCTCCGAAATGAGGCATGTCCCCATTTACCCTGGCGTCGCGCCTGAAGGCGCTCCTACGGCATTCGTACCTCAGCGAAACCGGCTCTGGATGGACGCCAGCGCCTTGCTGCCGGGACAGACGGTCGCGAACGGCAGGCTCGCGAGGGGCACTGCGGGCGTGTTCGCAAGTTCGTGCATGTCCGGCTTGGTCTCATCGATGTACAAAAGGCCGGTGACAATCTCGCCCGCCTGCTGGTGCTTCTGGATGTACTCGAAAGCGGCGACGCGGTCGGTCGGGTTGTAGGCTCCATCTGCCTTGCGCAGCACGATCTGGCTACCGTCATGCATCTGCACCGGCATGGCCTGGCCGATCTCGTAGGCCGTGCGAATCTCTTTTGCGGGGGGCACGAAGTCGGTGTAAATGGCAGTCATCGAGTGCTTGCGCGTGAACTCGTAGCTCTTGGTGGAACCCTCGTGATCGTTGAAGGTGACGCAGGGGGAAATGACATCGATCACCGCAAATCCGCGGTGCTTCATCCCCGCCTTGATCAGGGTGACCAGCTGCTCGCGGTCCCCTGAAAAGCTGCGCGCAATAAACGTGGCACCGGTCGCAAGCAGCGTGAGCGCCGGATCGATGGGCGGCTGCTGGTTGGTATCGCCCTTCTTAGCCTTCGACCCGACGTCGGCCGAGGCGGAAAACTGCCCCTTCGTAAGGCCATACACACCATTGTTCTCGATGAGGTACAGCATGTTCAGGTTACGCCGGACAGCGTGCAGGAACTGGCCAAGGCCAATGGAAAGCGTGTCTCCGTCACCGGATACACCGATGTAATGGAGCTCCGGGTTCGCTGCATTGGCGCCGGTCGCAACGGACGGCATGCGCCCGTGCACGGTGTTGAAGCCGTGGGAGGCACTCGCGAAGTAGGCCGGTGTCTTCGATGAACAGCCGATCCCCGAAAGCTTCGCCATCCGGTGCGGCGGAATCGAGAGGTCGAAGGCGGCCTGCATGATGGCGCCGGTAATTGAATCGTGGCCGCAGCCGGCGCAGAGGGTGGACATGGCCCCCTCGTAGTCACGCACGGTCAGCTTGAGCTCGTTGCGGGGGAGCTGGGGGTGGGCAACCTTAGGCTTGGTAATGAAGCTCATGCCGCTTTGCCCCTGGCGAGATCCTGGTTCACGCCGTCCACGACAGTCTTCGCCAGGATTGGCAACCCGTCGTAGTGCAGCACCGACTGAAGTTTGTTTGGATCCACGCGCGTCTCCAGCATCAGCAGGCTGCGCAACTGGGCGTCCCGATTCTGTTCCACGACGTAAATCCGGTCATGGCTGTCCAGGTAGTCCTGCACGTCCTTGCCGAACGGGAAGCCCTTCACACGCAGGTAATTTACATGCACACCCTGCTCGGCCAGCAGCGCCCGGGCCTCCTTTACGGCGTTGTCACAGGAACCGATGGTGAGAAAGCCCGTGCGACATTTCTCGGAAGCGTGAATCTCTGCCGGTGGCACGAGCTCCTTCGCCGTGTCGAACTTGCGGCGCAGGCGGTCTACCACCACCTGATACTCGGCCGCGTCCTCGGTGTAGGCGCCATACATGTTGTGGCCCGAGCCGCGCGTGAAGTACGCGCCCTTCGGGTGCGTCCCGGGCAGGGTGCGCGCCGCAATCCCGTCGCCGTCGGTATCCAGGTAGCGGTTGAACTTCGGCAGAGCCTCGATCTGCTCGACGGTCAGCACCTTGCCGCGATCCGGCTTGAAGCTGTCGTCCCAGTTCAGGTCCCGGCACATCCAGTCGTTCATGCCGATATCGAGGTCGGTAAGGACGATCACCGGCGTCTGCAGCCGCTCGGCCAGGTCGAAAGCCTGCACGGCCTGGTAGAAGGCTTCTTCGGGATTCGCCGGGAACAGGAGCACGTGCCGCGTGTCGCCGTGGGACGCGTAAGCACAGGCCATGAGGTCGGCTTGCTGCGTGCGCGTCGGCATGCCCGTGGAGGGGCCGCAGCGCTGGACGTCGAAGAGTACGGCGGGAATCTCGGTGAAGTAGCCGTAGCCCAGAAATTCGTTCATCAGCGAAATGCCAGGCCCGCTGGTCGGCGTAAAGGACCGTGCCCCATTCCAGCTGGCGCCCAGCACCATGCCGATGGCACCGAGTTCATCCTCGGCCTGGATGATGCAGTAGTTGGCCTTGCCGGTTTCCGGATCCCTGCGGTACTTGTCGCAGAACTTCTTGAAGGCATCCATCAGGGACGTGGACGGCGTGATGGGATACCAGGCGCCGACGGTGGCGCCGGCGAACAGGCAGCCCAGCGCGGCCGTGGTGTTCCCGTCGATCATGATGTGGTTGCGGGTCTTGTCGAGGGTCCGGGCCCGGAACGGCAACGGACAGGAGAAGTGTTCCTTTGCGTAAGCGAAGCCCAGATCGATCGCCTTTTGATTGGCATCCAGGAGGCTGGCCTTGGCGGCAAACTGCTCGTTCAGCAATTGCTTGATGATGTTCATGTCGAGGTCGAGCAGCGCTGCCAGCACGCCCACGTACATGATGTTCTTCATCAGGATCCGTGAACGGGCATTGTCAAAGTTCTCGTTGCAGATGCGGGACAGGGGGACGCCAAGGATGTGGACGTCCGCCCGGTTGAATAGCTGACTGCGCGGCCAGGTGGAGTCATAGATCAGGTAACCACCGGTGGCGACCTCCGCGTGATCCTTGCGGTAGGTCTCGGCGTTCATGGCGACCATCACGTCCACGCGGCCGGACCGGGCCAGGTGGCCCTCTGAATTCACACGGATCTCATACCAGGTGGGCAGTCCCTGGATATTGGAGGGAAAGTAATTCTTGCCGCAGACGGGGATGCCCATGCGAAAGAGCGACTTCATCAGCATGGAGTTGGCGCTGGCTGAGCCGGTGCCGTTCACGTTGCCGATCTTCAGCGTGAAATCGTTGTCCTGGGGACGCGGGCTTGCGATGCTCATCGGGGGTGCCGTTCTTCAGGTGCCGTATTGGCGCTGATCGCGCGACGGCCGGTTGGCCTCATCGCCGGCCTTCGGATGCTGCAGCGTGAACTTCTGCATGTCCCAGGCCGCGGTGGGGCAGCGCTCGGCACACAAGCCGCAGTGCACGCAAAGGTCTTCGTCCTTGACCATGACACGACCAGTCTGCGGCAGCGGGCCGGAGACAAAAAGATCCTGGGTGACATTTGGCGCCGGGGCGGTCAGCCGGCCGCGAAGTTCCGCCTCCGTGCCCACTGGCGTCATCGTGAGGCAGTCGACCGGGCAGACATCGACGCAGGCGTCGCACTCGATGCACAGCTTGTCAGTGAACACCGTCTGCACGTCGCAGTTCAGGCAGCGCTCGACCTCCTCCGCAAACTGCTCCGCGGTAAAACCGAGCTCCACCTCGATATTCAGTTTCTGGAAGCGCTCCTTGAGCCCCACGTGGGGCATCAGCCGGCGCTCGGCACTGTTGTAATTGTTGCTGTAGGCCCACTCGTGCATGCCCATCTTGGAGGTCTGCAGGTTCATGCCGTCCGGCAGGCGGTCCGACACGGACTCGCCCTGGCAGTGCTTGTGGATCGAGATCGCGGCCTGGTGGCCGTGCTCAACTGCCCAGATGATGTTCTTGGGCCCGAAGGCCGAATCACCACCGAAGAACACGCCGGGACGGCTTGATTCGAAAGTTTTCTCGCCGATCTTCGGCACGTCCCACTTGTCGAACTCGATGCCAAGATCGCGTTCGATCCACGGAAAGGCGTTCTCCTGGCCGACCGCCACCACGATGTCATCGGCGGGGAGCATTTCCTCTCCGACAATGCGTTCGGCCGTAATCCGGCCCTTCGCGTCGATGTCGTACTCCATGATGTCGAAGAGCATGCCCCGGAGCTTGCCGCCCTCAGTGACGAAGGCCTTGGGCGACCGGTTGATCACGATCTCGACGTGTTCTTCTTCTGCATCGTCCAGCTCCCAGACCGAGGCCTTGAAGAACTGCCGTGGCTTGCGGGCCATCACCTTCACGCTCTTGGCGCCTAGGCGGAGCGACGTGCGGCAGCAGTCCATCGCCGTGTTGCCCACGCCGATGATCAGCACCTTCTCGCCGATGGTCTTGATGTGCTCGAAAGCGACAGCCTCGAGCCAGTCGATGCCGATGTGCACCCGGGCGGCATCATCATACCGGCCGGGCAGCTTCAGCTCCTTGCCCTTCGGCGCACCGGTGCCGACGAAGATGGCATCAAAGCCGTCGGCAAGCAGCAGCTTCATGCTCTCGATGCGATGGCCAACCTTGAGTTCCGCGCCCATACCGACGATGTCGTCGATCTCGCGGTCGAGCACTTCGGCCGGCAGGCGAAACGACGGAATGTTCGACCGCATCAGGCCACCAGGCACCCGCAGGCCTTCGAAAATCACAACCTCGTAGCCGAGAGGAATCAGGTCGTTGGCGACCGTCAGCGACGCAGGCCCGGCGCCAACGCAGGCCACGCGCAGGCCATTCTTCCTGGCGGGCGCCTTCGGCAGCCGGTCGGTGTAGTCGTCCGCCAGATCGGCCGCTACGCGCTTCAGCCGGCAGATAGCGACCGGCTTGTCTTCCACGCGTCCGCGGCGGCAGGCCGGTTCGCAGGGCCGGTCGCACACGCGACCGAGAATGCCCGGAAAGACGTTCGACTCGCGATTCAGCAGGAAGGCCTCGGTGTACTGGCCCTGGGCGATCAGGCGGATGTAACCCGGAACATCGGTGTGTGCGGGACAAGCCCACTGGCAGTCGACGACCTTGTGGAAGTAGTCGGGATTCTTGATATCAGTTGGCTGCATAGGGCCTTGGAACTGCGGGGGGCTGAGTAACTGTCAGAAAAGCCGCACGATTATACATAGCCGTTCCGCGCCGCAAATCCTCAGTTGACGCGGCCCCGCCCTTAAGTGAAACAATGCAGCGAGATGAGCACTCAAGCGCCAGACCGACCGCCACCCGAACGCTACGCTGCCTTAGCCCTCCAGCTGGCGACCGCCTGCATCAACGACTGCCGTGACCGGACAGCGGCCAGGGAGCGCATGGCCCGGAACCTGGCGCGGGTTGGCGCCTCAGTGGCTGCCAGCAAGGGCTTCATCCGGCAGTTCAGCGGCATCGACGTCAAGCTCGTCGTGCTGCCCGAGTACTTTCTGACCGGCTTCCCGATGGGTGAGTCCATTCCGGTCTGGCGAGACAAGGCGGCCCTTGTGATCGATGGGCCCGAGTACCAGGGGCTGGCGGACATCGCCGCGAAGTCGGAGGTCTATCTGGCGGGCAATGCCTACGAGGTAGACCCCCACTTCCCGGAACTGTATTTCCAGACCTGCTTCATCATCGCACCCAGCCGCGAAACGGTGCTGCGCTACCGCCGGATGATTTCACTGTCAGGGCCCACCCCCTACGACGTCTGGGCCCGGTACCTGGAAATCTATGGCCTCGACGGGGTGTTCCCGGTGGCCGACACGCCGATCGGCCAGCTGGCCGCGATCGCGTCGGAGGAAATCCAGTACCCGGAGATTGCCCGGATGGGGGCCATGCGCGGTGCCGAGGTCTTCGTCCACTCTTCCAGCGAGGTTGGCAGCCCGTCGGTCTCGCCCAAGGAGCTCGGCCGCCGGGCCCGGGCGGCGGAGAATATCGCGTATGTGGTGTCAGCCAACTCGGCGGCACTCACGGGCACGCCAATCCCGGCGGAGTCCACCACGGGCATGTCGAAGGTGGTCGATTACTACGGACAGATCCTGGCGGAAGCGGCCCCTGGCGGTGAGTCGATGGTGGCCTACGCGACTATCGACCTTGGCGCCCTGCGCGCCTGCCGGGGCAAGACGGGGTTATCGAACGTGCTCGTCCGTCAGCCCTACCAGGCCTACGCGGACAGCTATCGGGACACGGTGTTCCACCCGGCAAACCTGCTGCTGGATGGCGGTAAGGCGCGGGTGCCCGAGCGGCGGGAGTTCACGGAGTGGCAGCGCGCAGATATCACGCGACTGACGAAGCGCGGCGTTCTCTAAACCGAAGCCTACAAAACAAGAAACCCGCCGAAGCGGGTTTCCTGGTGCCGCCTGGGTGTGGAATCAGGCCGTGGTTTTCCGCCGCAGCAAGCCCATCAGGCCAAACGCCGAACCGAACAGCCAAGCGGCGGCGGGAATCGGGACCACCACGTTGCCGCCAAAATAGGCACTGGTCTCGCCGGACACTGGCGTCATGCCGGCCACGTGGGCGGCGAAGTAGTAAGTACCCTGGGCACCACCAGCACCTGCCACGGCGTAGTCGCCGACCACATCTCCCGATATTCCGGTAATGCGGAAGGCGAGCGGGTTCTGCCGGTTGCTGCCGGTGCCGGATTCGCGAAGCTGGTACGCCCCGAAGCCGTCGAGGTTACCGCTGCCCGTCGACCAGCCGGCGGGATCAATGATGTTGGCCGCGGTGAGCGTTTGTGTCGAATTGAAGCCGAACGCCTGGATACCAAAATTGGAGCCGGCGGATATCGTGAGTGATGCCAACGGTGTTACCAGGAACTCGATGTCGCCGGGATTGGAAATGCTGTCGGAAATCGTCACCTGCAGGTAATTGACACCATCGGGCCAGGAGCCCTCGGTGTTGCTCTGGTTCAGGAAGTAGGACACGGACGCGGCATTAGCAACGCCTGCAGCGAACAGCGTCAGAGTGGCAACAGCCAGGCTGCGCAACGATTTATTCATGGACGATTTCCCCCGAAAACAAAGCCTATTTAGTGTTCTTAGATCGGGTCAAAGCACCCGGCTTAACTGAGAAACTACGTCCCAACCCCCCCCCGCGTCAATCAATTGTTTGCTGCGCTCCGCGATCGCTCGCGGACGGGATCCGCATTCTGTCAAATCACCAGTCCAGCCGCGGCGTGCCGGGCGGCAACCGGGCGCTGCTTCGGTCAGGTTCCCGCACTGGCCGAGCGCGCGTTGCTGGATTTTGCGCAACGGCGCTCGGTTATGCGGTTAGAACGGCTCCGCGATCCAGCAGCTGGCGCTGCTCCGCGTTACGCAGCAGTTTTGGCACCTTCACCTGGTTGGCGTTGATGCCCGCGGCCTGCTCCCGCGCAAGCGCCAGCAACTGTTCGAAGGTCCCGGCCCCGACCAGACGCAGGTCCACGGCATCCAGTCTGCCATTGGCGCGACCGAGCGTGGCGTAGGACGGGTTCTCAATTGCCAGCAATGCATCCAGTCGTGCCGCGAGCCGCGCGACGTTCGCTCCGTTCGCTGCATCCGCCAGCTCGACATAAGCCACGTAGCGGTAGGGCAGCATGCCGATCTCGGGCCAGATCGTGAAGTCCGTGAGCCCCGCCTCGCCACCGAGCTGCTCCCTGGCCAGTTGGTTGAAGGCGCTGCGGAAATGCAGCTCCGTCGTCTTCTCGCCGACGAGATCCAAGACGTTGCCGCGCCGGTGGTCGAACTCGAAGACCGGCGTGCTGCCCGCGAAGTCGACGATCCGCACCACGTCACCGAGCCGGTAGCGATACAACCCGGCGTGGTTCGTTATGACCACTTCGTAGCACTGGCCCTTTTCCACGGCACCGATGCCCACAGCCCGGGGACTCGCTGCATCCAGTTCGCTCATGGGCAGGAACTCGAAATGCACGGCACCGAGAGCGAACACGTAGCGCTCCGGCGCATCGCCCCACAGGTTGATGCCTACCATCCCTTCGGTCGCGCCGAAGCAGGTTGTGTAGAGCGCAGGACCAGGGCCAGCCAGCGCACGGAGCCGCGGCAGGCTTACAGCAAAGGCACCGCTCACGACGGAGCTCAGCACCTTGAGTTGCGGCCAGAGGCGGGTCATACGGCCTACGGAATCCCGGGCGAACTCCTGCTCCACGAACCGGGCCCGCTCTGGCGCCGGTCGCAGCAGCCCGGTCAGCGTCGCACGCTCTTCCACGCTGAGGGCCAGGTCGCTGGCGAGACCCCCGCTGGCGATGTCCCTCACGAGGTCCGCCCCACGCCGCTCAATCAGGCCCATCCAGGTCACAATGTGACTGCAATAGATGGCCTCGATGCAGCCGAGGTCCGGTGCGCGGAGCGCAAATAGCGCGTGCAGATAGAGCGCCGTCGGGTAGTCCTGCACGGTCAGTACTTCGGCAGGAAACACCCAGAACGGCGGCGCAAATTTCAGGATCCGGCGGATGCCGGCACCACTCGGATTGCCCACAGGAATGCCAGCGGCCGTCTGCCGCCCCGGCTGGCTCGCCACCATCAGCGTTGCCGTCGGCTGCCGGAAGCCAAGACCCGGCGTGCAGGCAGCCCGCGCCGCGGGCGTCAGCAGGGCGATGAAACGAAGCGCCGCATTCTGTTGCCGGGAGGTGACCGGGAACAGCTTGGGATCACCGGTGGTCCCCGACGTACTGACAAACAGGCGCGGCCGGCCGGGAAACATGACGTCGGGAGCGCCATTTGCCATCCGCTCGAAGGACTCGCGAAAGTCGTCGTAGGTACTGACTGGCAGGGCGCTGGCATAGACCACCTCCACAGCGGCGGCACCGGCAATTCCTGCAAAGTCGTGCCGCCGTCCAAACTCACTCGCCGCGTTTCGCCGGAGGATGTGGCGCAATGTAGCCGCGTTGACTTCTGGTCCCGTGAGCAGCCGGCGCCGAAAGCGCGCGAGCGCAGCCCTACAGGCCAGCTCCCACAGGGGCAGCAATAGCCGGTAACCCGGCAGAGAGCGGTTGGGACGCGCCGTGGCCAGCATCACGCTGTCGGTCAGGCGGGCTTCAGTTCCTTGGAATCGACCAGAACCGGGTCCGTTCCGGATCGAAGGCGTGGTAAACCTTGCCGATCGCGCGGGGATCATCCAGCGCCTGCACCGTCAGCGCAGCGACGTCGGCGCGGCGGATCCAGCTCATGGATCGCGTGTCTTCGGTCAGGTAGGCCTGGCCCTGGGCTTCCTTGTTCAGCAATCCACCCGGACGAATGATCGTGTACTCGAGCCCGCTCGTCTTCAGGTAATCCTCGGCCTTGGTCTTCTCGGGCGTCACCGTGCGCAGGAAGTACCGCGAGAGTGCGGGCGCTGCCTTCAGCGACTCCCCGGCACCAATCATCGTGACCAGCAGGAACCGCTTGACGCCCGCAAAGCGGGCCGCATCGATGGCGTTGCGGTTGCCGTCGAAGTCGGGCCGCGGACCCTTGAGGCTGGTACCACCAAGCGTCGAGATGACAGCCCGGAACTGGCCACCGGCTGGAACCGCCGCGATGGCCGTCGCCACGTCCGGCGGATTCATGACGTCACCGCGGACGATGCGGGCGCCAAGGACTTCCGCGGCGCTGGCGTCCGAGCCGGGTCGAACGAGGACGACGACATCGTCACCCCGGGCACGCAGCAGACGAACGACTTCCAGCCCCGTCGCACGGTTGCCACCGATCACGAGCACAGAGCCGGTTCCCGGCGTGGTCGCCGCCGGGCTCAACTCCGCCACAGGCCAGTCCGCCTCGATGCCGGAGAACCCCACCCAGGCGATCAGCGCCACGATCAGGCCAAGGAAAATCGTCAGTTTCGGATATTTCATTCGGTACTTTCACATCGGGGAAATTGCTGTCAGGGACAAGCATACAGCGAGCTAATATGCCGAGTGAAAGGAGTTCGCCGTTGTCACAGCGCATATGGATGCCACTGCTGCTGCTTGCTGCCGGACTTGCGGGCATCGGCCTCGGCCGCGCGTTCTTTGCACCGGCGAGCACCAGCACGCCGGTTCTGGAGTCCGGCACCTGGCTCACGCCGGCGAGGCCACTGCCGGCCTTCGCACTGGTCGACCAGGATGGGACGGCGGCCGGGCCAGAGCGTTTTCAGGGCCACTGGACGCTGGTCTTCTTTGGTTTTACGCACTGTCCGGAGGCCTGCCCAACGACCCTGGCTTTGCTGGGCCTGGTACGGCGAGCGCTCGTCGAGACGCTCCCGATCGAGCAAGTACCTGCCGTCCTGCTGGTTAGCGTCGACCCGGAGCGTGACACTCCGACCGTGCTGAAATCTTACCTGGCGGGCTTCGACCCGAACTTCTCCGGACTGACCGGTGATCCGGAGGCGCTACGCGCGTTCGCCACAGCGCTTGGAGTTCCGTACCGGAAAATCCCGATGGACGGCGACTACATGATGGATCACAGCACGGCCATCATGCTGGTGAATCCTGCCGGCCAGCTGGCGGCGCTCTTCGCGGGTCCACATGTCGCGGACGTCCTGATCCGGGACGTTCGCCGAAGCCTCGGTAACAACTAGCCGGCACGCGCCGGTCTAACGCCCGCCGCAATCCAGCCGCTGGCCCGCAATGGCTTCCGTCACCTTGCCATTCTCGTAGGCCACGACGCCATTCACCACGGTGGTATTGATCGACGAACGAAACGTCGTGCCTTCGAAAGGTGACCAGCCACACTTCGACAACACATCCTCGCGACGCACAGTGGTCGGCTTCAGGTGATCAACAAGCACGAGGTCAGCAAAATAACCTTCCCGGATATAACCCCGGTCCTTTATGGCGAACAGGTCAGCCACCCGATGGCTTGTCTTCTCGACGATGAGTTCCAGCGGCAGGGTGCCGTCGTGCACGTGCTCCAGCAGCATGAGCAGCGCGTGCTGCACGAGGGGCAGGCCGGAAGGCGCCTGGAAATACTTCTCGCCCTTTTCGGCGAGTGAGTGTGGAGCGTGATCGGTGGCGATCACGGCGAGCCGCCCGTCCACGAGGCCCGCCAGCAGGGCTTCGCGATCCGCCGCTGTCTTGATGGCGGGATTGCACTTGATCAGGGCACCCTTGGCGGCGTAATCCCGATCATCGAAATGCAGCATGTGCACGCAGACTTCGGCTGTGATCCGCTTGCCGTTGAGGGGTCCGGGCTCGAAGAGGTCCAGCTCCTTCGCGGTCGTGAGATGGAGGACGTGCAGCCGCGTGTTGTGGCTCTTCGCGAGGCTTACAGCCAGAACCGTCGACTTGAAGCAGGCCTCCTCCGAACGAATCAGGGGATGCGCAGCAAACGGCACGTCGTCGCCATACTGCTGACGATAGCGCTCCTCGTTCGCCTTGATGGTGGGCGTGTCCTCGCAATGGGTGGCGATCAGCGTGGGGCATTCGGCAAAGATCAGTTCCAGCGTCCGCGGGTTGTCGACCAGCATGTTGCCGGTGGAGGCGCCCATGAAGACCTTGACGCCGCAGCAATCGCCGGGCTGCAGGGCACGGATCTCGTCCAGGTTGTCGTTGGCGGCGCCGAAGTAGAAGGAAAAGTTGGCCTTCGCGCGGCCGCGCGCCAGCCGGTACTTGTCCATGAGCACGACACGGCTGGTCGCATTTGGAATCGTGTTCGGCATGTCCATGAAGCTCGTGATACCGCCGGCCACGGCCGCTGCGGATTCAGTAGCCATGTCCCCCTTGTGGGTCAGGCCGGGCTCGCGAAAATGCACCTGGTCATCGATGAAACCCGGCAGCAGGTACTTGCCGCCGGCGTCGATGATCCTGTCCACCCGGCCGGCCGGAATCTGCCGCGCCACCTTTTCGATGCGCCCACGACGCATCAGCACGTCGCCCTGCGTGACGCGCCCGTCGTTGCAGATGAGCGCATTGGTGATGAGCAGGCTTTCGTCGGTCATTTGGTAATCAATCCCGTGAAAACTTGTCCGTCGCCGTGATGAGTTCATGCACGATCCCGGGCTCGAACGCAGAGTGGCCAGCGTCCGGCACCACCCGCAGGTCGGCCTCGGGCCAGGCCCGGTGCAGGTCCCAGGCGCTGCGCATCGGGCAGACCACATCATAACGGCCCTGCACGATGATCGCGGGAATATGCCGCAACCGGCCCACGTCCCTGAGAATCTGCTCAGGTTCATCCATAAAGGCCTGGTTGACGAAGTAGTGAGCTTCGATCCGTGCAAAGGCCAGCGCGAAGTGCTCGGCGCCAAAGCGCTCGACAGTAGACGCCGAGGCCAGCAGGTGGCTGGTGCTCCCCTCCCAGACGGACCAGCGTCTTGCGGCCTCCAGCGCGACCTGCCGATCCGGACCCGTCAGGCGCCGGTGGTACGCGTGGAGCAGATCGTCGCGCTCCTCCTCCGGGATGAAGCTCAGGTAGTGCTCCCAGGCGTCCGGATACAGCTCGCTGGCGCCCTGTTGATAAAACCAGGCGATCTCGGCAGGCCGGATCAGGAAGATGCCCCGGAGCACGAGCTCCGTGACCCTCTCCGGGTGCGCCTCGGCGTACAGGAGCGACAGCGTGCTGCCCCAGGAGCCCCCAAAGACCAGCCAGCGTTCGATATTCAGCCGGGTCCGCAGAGCCTCGATGTCGGCAACCAGATCCCACGTGGTGTTCTCACGCAACTCTGCGTGCGGGCGACTGCGGCCGCAGCCGCGCTGATCCAGCAGGATGATCCGGTAGCGAGCCGGATCGAAGAAGCGGCGCGGAGCCGCGTCGCCGCCCCCGCCGGGGCCACCGTGCAGAAACACCGCGGGCTTGCCCTGCGGATTGCCGCACTGCTCGTAGTACATCTCGTGCAGTCCCGACACGGGCAGATAGCCTCCGTCGAAGGGCTCGAGGGCGGGATAGAGGGTCCGGCGTGACATCGGCACATTCTGGCACTTTCACCTCAGTCTGATCGATACCCGGCCGTCGGCAGTCTAGAATCCGCCACCACTCCCGGGAACCTGTCATGCAAACGCTGGACCACCCTCTGCTCCTTGCCCTCGGATTCTTCATCGCGGGAGCCGTCTCCGCCGAGACCCCCATTGATATTCCGTACACGCAGCGTGTGCTCGATAACGGCCTCACGGTCGTCGTCCACGAAGATCACAAGGCGCCGATCGTAGCCGTCAACGTCTGGTACCACGTGGGCTCCAAGAACGAAGTACCCGGCCGCACCGGCTTTGCCCACCTCTTCGAGCACCTGATGTTCCAGGGCTCGGAGAATCTCAAGGGTGAATACCTGAACACCCTGCAGGAGCTCGGTGCCACCGATCTCAATGGGACCACTTTCTTCGACCGCACCAACTATTTTCAGACCGTGCCGAAGAACGCCCTGGATACCGTGCTCTGGCTCGAGTCAGACCGGATGGGCCACTTCAAGGACTCGATCACCCAGACCAAGCTCGACGAACAGCGCGGCGTGGTGCAAAACGAGAAGCGCCAGCGCGATAACCAGCCCTATGGCACGGCATTCGAGGAAATCCTGAAGCAGCTCTTTCCGCCCGAACACCCCTACTCCTGGCAAACCATCGGCTCGATGGACGACCTCAATGCCGCCAGTCTCGCCGACGTCAAGCAGTGGTTCGAGACGTACTACGGCCCGGGCAACGCCGTCGTCGTGATTGCCGGCGACGTGGGTACCGAAGAGGCCTTTGCTAAGGCGCAGAAGTATTTCGGCGATATCCAGCCCGGCCCGCCGCTCGGCCGCCTCGAGGAGTGGATTCCGACCCACGATCAGGTCAGGCGCCGCAGCCTGCAGGACCGGGTCGCCCAGCCGCGGCTCTACCTGGCCTGGACCGGCCCCCGCTGGGGCACGCAGGACGCTCACCATCTGGAACTGGCCTCCGCCATCCTCGCCGGTGACAAGAACTCCCGGCTCTATGAGCGGCTGGTGTACCGGGACCAGATCGCTTCCGACATCGAGTTCGGGACGCTGGCCCTGGAAATCGCCGGCATCTCCTACCTGGAGGTCTCCGCCCAGCCCGGCGTCTCGCTGGAACGCCTGGAAAGTGTCGTCAACGAAGAGCTGGAGCGTTTCCGCAAGTCCGGCCCCACCGCCAGGGAACTTGAGCGCGTCAAGACGCAGTGGCGCGCCGGCTTTGTCCGGGGACTCGAGAAGGTCGGCGGGTTCTCCGGCAAGTCGAGCGTGCTGGCGGAGAGCACAGTCTACGGCGGATCGCCGGACGCCTGGAAGCGGAAGTACGAGGCCACGGAAAGTGCCACGGCAGCGGAGCTGCGCGCCGTCGTCAGCAAGTGGGTAACACAGGCGCCATTCGTCCTCGCCGTGGAGCCGGCGCAGATGCGGGTCGCCGCCACGGAAGGTGCAGACCGCAGCCGGCTACCCGTGGCGGCTGGCGACGTGCCCGTGACCTTTCCACCGTTCCAGCGCGCCACCTTGAGTAATGGCCTGAAACTTATCGTCGTGGAGCGCCCGGAACTGCCAGTGGTTGGTCTGCGCCTGGTCCTGGACGCGGGCTATGCAGCGGATCAGTTCGGCCGGCCCGGCACAGCCAACCTTTCCATGGCCATGCTCGATGAAGGCACCAGGACGCGAGACTCCCTGCAGATCAGCGAACAGCTCGCCCTGCTCGGTGCATCCTTAAGTGCCGGTTCGAGTCTTGATACGTCCAGCATCAACCTGTCGGCGCTGGCCGACAAGCTGGAGCCCTCGCTGGAGATTTTTGCCGACGTGCTGCTGAATCCGGTCTTCCCGCAGAAGGAACTGGACCGCCTGCGCAAGGTCTATCTGGCTGCGCTCGGCCAGGAAAAGACCCAGCCAACCTCCATGGCTCTGCGCGTCGTGCCGAAGCTCCTGTATGGAGCCGGGCATGCTTATGCGCAGCCATTGACGGGTACGGGCACCGAAGCCACGCTGGCCGCCCTCACACGCGAGGATCTGACCCGCTTCCATGCCGACTGGTTTCGACCGAACCACGCCACAGTGATTGCCGTCGGTCCGGTCACGGTAGCTTCCCTGACGCCACAACTCGAGCGCCTGCTACGCACCTGGCAGCCGGGCGAGATCCCGGCAAAGGCGATTGCCACTGTCGCTCCGCGCCCGAGTCGCACCCTGTACCTGCTGGACAAGCCGGGGGCGGACCAGTCGGTGATTTTCGCCGGCCAGCTGATCCCGTCCCGGGCTGCTCCGGACGACCTGGCGATCGCGACGATGAACGACGTGCTGGGCGGGAAGTTCACCGCACGCCTCAACATGAATCTACGCGAAGCGAAGCACTGGTCGTACGGCGCGTACTCCTTTACCTACGACGCGCGGGGCCAGCGACCTTTAATGGCCTATGCGCCGGTGCAGTCCGACAAGACGTCCGAGGCGGTGACTGAAATCCGCAACGAGTTTGCCAGTATTGTGGGCAAGCGCCCGGCCACTCCCGACGAAGTGGAGCTCGTGAAGCGGACCAACACACTCTCGCTGCCAGGACAGTGGGAAACCGGCGGCGCCGTGGTGAGCTCCATCAGCGACATCGTGGAATTTGGACTCCCGGACGACTATTGGAACCGTTACGCGGCCACCATTCGGGGGCTGACTCGGGAACAGGTCAACAAGGCGGCCACGGACTACCTGCGGCCCGAGGACTTGATCATCGTCGTCGTCGGCGATCGCCAGCTCATTGAACCAGGGCTCAGGCGCCTAGGCTTCGAGGCGATCCAGCTGGTGAATGCGGATGGCGATCTGCTCTAGAAAGTGACAGGACCGGCGTCCAGAACTTGCACGCCGCCGCTCCGCATGGACAATAGCGGCGCCCCGCTGAATCCATTGTAAAGAGCCGACATGATCGCAGCCCACGGCCTCAAGAAGACCTTCGGCAACCGGACGGCTGTCGACAGCATCTCGTTCAGTGTTCAGCCAGGCGAAGTTCTGGGTTTTCTCGGCCCCAACGGTGCGGGCAAAACCACCACCATGCGCATGCTGGCCGGATTTGTCGCACCCACGGCCGGTCGCGCCGAAATCTGCGGTTTCGACATCGGGGAACAGCCGGTAGCGGCGAAGCAGAAGATCGGCTACCTCCCGGAAGGGGCGCCTACCTACGGTGAGATGACTCCGCGGGACTTCCTGCAGTTCATCGGCGCGGTCCGCGGACTCGATGCAACCGACTTCCAGCGACGTCTCGGCGAGGTGGTGGAGCGACTGCAGCTCCGTGACGTCCTGCACCAGCCCATCGAAACACTTTCAAAGGGCTTCCGCCGCCGGGTGGGGCTGGCACAAGCCATTCTGCACGACCCGCCCGTCCTGATCCTCGATGAGCCCACAGACGGACTGGATCCGAACCAGAAGCACGAAGTCCGGGAACTCATCCAGTCGATGGCGCCTGGCAAGGTGATCGTTATCTCCACGCACATTCTGGAAGAGGTGGACGCGGTCTGCACACGCGCCATCATCATTACCAACGGCCGCATCGTCGCGGACGAAGAGCCGGCGACACTGATCAGCAGGTCCCGTTACCACAATGCCGTGACCGTTCGACTGGAGCGCAACGCCGATCTGCACGCAGCGGCCAGCGACTTGCGGAGCCTCGAGGCGATCCGACAGGTCGAGGTGGACGAACGCGGGTTCACGCTGACGGCGTTCCCCCGCGACGGAGCCAGCATCCTGACCGCGATTGGTGAACTCGCAAAGGAGAGGCGCTGGCCCATGGCGCAGCTGCAACTGGAAGCCGGGCGGCTCGACGAAGTGTTTCGCCACATCACGACCTCAGGCAGCGCCAGGGAGGCCAGCTGATGGCCGTCATCCGCAGTATCGCGCGCCGGGAGTTGCAGAGTTACTTCGCCACCCCCGTCGCCTACGTATTCATCGTGATTTTCCTCGCCCTTGCCGGCCTGTTCACTTTCTATCTCGGCGGCTTTTATGAGCGCGGCCAGGCGGACCTCGCGCCTTTCTTCAATTTTCACCCATGGCTCTACCTGTTCCTGGTGCCGGCGATTGCCATGCGCCTGTGGGCGGAGGAACGCAAGAGCGGCAGCATCGAGTTGCTGATGACGCTGCCCGTGACGCTGTGGCAGGCGGTGCTGGGCAAATTCCTGGCAGCGTGGCTGTTCATCGCGGTCGCCCTCGCGCTGACGTTTCCCCTGTGCATAACCGTCAACTACCTTGGCGAGCCGGATAACGGCGTGATCGTCGCGACTTATCTGGGCAGCCTGCTGATGGCGGGGGCGTTCCTTGCGATTGGTTCGTGCATCTCGGCAGCCAATCGCAATCAGGTGGTGGCGTTCATCATTACGGTCGTCATCTGCTTCCTCTTCATGCTGGCCGGATTCCCGCTCGTGCTGGACTTCTTCTCCGGCTGGTTGCCAGGCCAGCTGCTGGATGGCGTGGGCAGCCTGTCTTTCCTGACGCACTACGCGGCTATCAGCAAGGGCGTGCTGGACCTGCGTGACGTGCTGTATTTTCTGCTCGTCATTGGCGTCTGGCTGTTTGCCACGACGATCGTGCTGGACCTGAAGAAGGCGAACTAGGATGAGCCCCGGAATCGAGCAAGACAGCAGAAGCCTCATTGACCGCATCGGGCTTACGGCCCTCGCCGCAATTTTCCTCGTGGGCGTAACCCTGATCAGCCTGTTGCCCGGCTGGCGCCTGGACCTGACCGGGAACCAGCTGTACACACTCTCCGAGGGGACCAGGAAGATCGTCGGCAGCATTCCCGAGCCGGTGAACTTCTACCTGTTCTTTTCCGACAAGGCGACGGCCGACGTGCCCCAGCTGCGCACCTATGCCGGGCGCGTGCGGGAGATCCTGACGGAATTTGCGCGAAGGTCCAACGGCAAGCTGCAACTGACCGTCATCGACCCCCAACCGTTTTCCGACGAGGAGGACCGGGCCACGGCCTTTGGCCTGCGCCCAATCAACCTCGGCAACACCGCA
>JANNJM010000016.1:0-24943 GCA_031395645.1 Gammaproteobacteria bacterium
GCCGCGACCGGTCGCGGCTGAAGCCGCTCCTACTTGTTGGGTGTCCGGAGCGGAACAACCACCGAGCGGATGGGCCGTCGCCGTCTGGGTACCGTCGCTTCACTGGCCGCTGCTCCGTCCGCAACCAGTACAGCCCGACGCCGGGCGACCCGGCCTGCGGGAAAGGGTGCACCACCCGCATAGAGATCGGCCACCACGCCGGCCTTGTCCGCGCCGGTCACGAACCAGACAATACTGCGGGCACGATTCAGCGCTGGAAAAGTCAGCGTCATGCGCCGGTGGCCATTGTGTTCGGTCGTCAACGCGACGCTCCGGTCCTTGACTTCCAGCGCAGGATCACCGGGAAACAGCGAGGCGGTATGGCCGTCTCCGCCGAGACCAAGGTGGACCAGGTCAATGATCGGCGGGTCACCAGCGATCTGGGCCAGTTCATCGACGTAGGAGCCGGCCGCGCCGGCCAGGTCCGCGCGGTCCACCCACATCGGATGGAGATTTCGTCGGGGAAGGGGTCCGTGCCACACCAGAATCTCGTCGAGAGTGCCCAGGTTGCGTGCGGAGTCTCCGCGAGCTACAACGCGCTCGTCGACCTGATAGACGTGAATCGCTGACCAGTCGAGCGGCTCGCGGGCAAGGGCCTTCAGCATCGGCACGGGCGAACTGCCCCCGCTAAGCGCCAGAGAGGCGCGCGTGCGACGGCCGATAGCAACTCCGAGCACCGTGGCGATCAGGTGCGCGGCGAGTTCGGCCGCATCGGCGGCTGTCTTGGCAACTTCCAGTCGCATCCTGCTCCGTCCGTGCTAGCTAGGCACCGCGGCCGATACCGTCCTGGGTGGGGTTGTACCAGCCGCCAAAGGCCGCCACCATCCGATCCGCCTCGCGGGGCCCCCAACTACCCGGCTCGTAACGGTAGGCCGGACCACTCTTGTCGAGGATCGGATCGCAGATCGCCCAGGCTGCTTCCACGCTGTCTTCGCGCGCGAAGAGGGTAGCGTCGCCGCCCATCGCATCGCCAATCAGCCGTTCGTAGGCTTCCTTGGCCTCACTGGTGGCGTTACACACGTAGAGCTCCACTTCCTCGCCCGCCATGCGCTCACCAGGCGACTTGGTGCGGGCGCCAACGGCGATCGCCACCTGGTTCGGCCCGAGGCGAAAGCGGAAATAGTTTGACTGCGGCGGCACCGGTTCGTCGAAGACCTGCTGGGGTGGTGCCTTAAGGATTACCATCACCTCGGTGGCAGTGACAGGTAGCGACTTGCCCGTACGGATGAAAAACGGGACACCCTGCCAGCGCCAGGAATTCAGGTGCAGCTCCATCGCGGCGTAGGTCTCGACGTCCGAGTCCGGCGCAACGCCTAAGTCGCCCCGGTAGCCCTTGTACTGCCCACGCACCATGCTCTGGGTGGTGAACGGACTGATAGCCCGCAGCACCTTGATCCGCTCGTCCCGCTGAGCCTCGCCCCAGTACCCGACCGGCGGGTCCATCCCCAGACTCGCGACGACCTCGAGCAGGTGGTTCTGCACCACATCGCGAATAGCGCCGACCTCCTCGTAGAACTTGCCCCGGCCTTCGACGCCAATCTGCTCCGCCATGGTGATCTGGACGCTCTCCACATAGTTGCGGTTCCAGATGGGCTCAAGGAAGGAGTTGGCGAAACGGAAGTACAGCAGGTTCTGCACAGGCTCCTTGCCGAGGAAGTGATCAATGCGAAAGATCGCCGCCTCGGGGAATACGCTGTGCAGCGTGTGGTTTAAGTCCTTCGCCGAGGCAAGGTCCCGGCCAAAGGGCTTCTCAACGACCACCCGCGCGTTTCTGGCACAGCCGGACTCGCCCAGCAGCTTGACGACCGGTCCGAACAGGCTCGGGGGAATCGCCAGGTAGAACAGCGGTGCCTTGGCATCCTTGAGCGCCTCCCTGAGCCGCGCAAAGGTTTCAGGGGCCTGGTAGTCGCCGTCCACGTACTGCAGCAGGGAAATCAGCTTTTCTGCCGGCGCCGAGGTGGCATCCTGGGTGCGCTTGTCGAGGCTGTCACGTACACGTTCCTGGAACTGCGTAAGCTTCCACCCGGAACGCGCCACGCCGATAACAGGCACGTCCAGCGTACCGCGCTTTACCATCGCCTTCAGCGCGGGATAGATCTTGCGGTGGGCCAGATCGCCGGTAGCACCAAGCAGCACCACCGCATCGGATCGTTCAATCATGACTTGCTGGTCTCCCGGTGGCCGCCAAACTGAAAGCGCATGGCTGACAACAGCCGATCGGCAAATTCAGCCTCTCCGCGCGACTCGAACCGTGAATAGAGTGCCGCCGACAGCACGGGCACCGGTACTGCGGTGTCGATGGCGGCCTTCAGCGTCCAGCGGCCCTCGCCGGAATCCGCGACGCGGCCCTGGAAGCCTTTCAGCTGCGGGTCACTGGCCAGCGAGGCTGCCGTCAGGTCGAGCAGCCAGGAGGTCACGACGCTACCCCGGCGCCAGAGCTCGGCGATAGCACCAAGGTCGAAATCATACTGGTAGCGCTCGGGAGTCTCTGGAGCCCCGGGACCTTCGCGGAGACCCGCCCCGGCGTGCCGAAGCAGATTAAACCCCTCTGCATAGGCGGCCATCATTCCATACTCGATGCCGTTATGAACCATCTTCACGAAGTGGCCGGCACCGGGTGGGCCGCAATGCAGGTAGCCCTTCGAAGCCGGATGGTTGCTGTCGCGCCCGGCGACGGCTTCGATATCGCCCTTGCCCGGCGCCAGATCCCCGAAGATCGGCCCGAGATGCGCGACAGCCTGAGGCGCTCCGCCGATCATCAGGCAATAGCCACGCTCGAGCCCCCAGACGCCGCCGCTCGTCCCGACGTCGACATAGTGGATACCCTTTGGCCTGAGTTCCGCCGCCCGGCGAATGGCATTTTCGAACGGTGAGTTACCGCCATCGATGAGGATGTCACCCTTCAGCAGGTACGCCGCAACGGTCTTCACGACCCCCTCCACCACCGACACCGGCAGCATGATCCAGACGGCCCGGGGCGGCTGCAACCGGGAAATGAATTCTTCAATGGACGATGTGCCCTGCGCGCCGGCCGCGCTCAGTTCGGCGACCGCATCGGCGTTGGTATCAAACACCACGCAGTCGTGTCCGTGCTGCATCAGCCGGCGCACCATATTGGCGCCCATCCGGCCAAGACCGATCATTCCAAGTTGCATGGCGACTCCACAGGTTGGTGGTCCCTGGCCCCAGTCTATCGGCCCGCCCCGCTGACTGCTTTAGACGAGAGTGAGACGCAGGTTCGCTCGTTGACCTTCTGGAGTGTACCCCAGCATCATGGCGGCATGACTCTGCGCGCAACCGTCGTCCCTGTCACCGCTTTCCAGCAGAACTGCTCGGTCATCTGGTCCACGCAAACCCATGAGGGCGCCGTCATCGACCCAGGTGGTGACCTCGAGCACATCCTCGCAGTGGTTGCCGATGGGGGCGTGCACCTGACCAAGATCCTGCTCACCCACGCGCACATCGATCATGCCGGGGCTACCCAGGCACTGGCCGAGCGGCTCAAGCTACCGATCGAGGGCCCCCATCCCGATGACCAGTTCTGGATCGACCTGCTGCCGGAGCAGGCGCGTATGTTCGGCTTCCAGCCGGTGGCGAAATTCACGCCCACGCGCTGGCTCCATCAGGGCGATACCGTGCAGGTGGGACCCGAGATTCTGGAGGTCTACCACTGTCCCGGGCACACCCCCGGTCACGTGATCTTCCATTCCCGCCCGGACCGCCTCGCTTTCGTCGGCGACGTGCTGTTCGCCGGGTCTATCGGCCGTACTGACTTCCCGCGCGGCGATCACGCCACCCTCGTCCGTTCGATCACCCGGAACCTCTGGCCGCTCGGCGACGACGTCACCTTTGTCCCGGGCCACGGACCGACCTCGACCTTCGGGCAGGAGCGGGCCAGTAACCCCTTCGTGGGCGATCGCGCCCTGCAGGCAGCAGGCTAGCTGGCGGCGGCACTACCCGCAGCACTGCCCGCATTGCTGCCGGTCGCCCGCCCGGTCACGAGCGCTGTCAGCGCGCCAAACCCGGCCAGCACCAGCGTGAGCGACATCAGCGACCCGAGGACCTGCACCCGCTGCGCCAGGATCAGACCAGCCACGACCAGCAGCAGCAATACGAACCACCGCCAGCCGCCGGCTGGGGGCAGACCAGCCACTGCGAACCGGTCCTGCAGTGTACTCACGATGATCAGCACACCGACGAGCCCGGACAGCATCAGGCCAAACACGTAGCCGGCGAGCACGACCAGTCCGAGCAGCCAACCCAGGAGTGTCACGAAGAGCACGAACGCCACGATCGGTGTCAGCACCAGGGACGCGGCACCAAGCAGCAGGGTACGACCTGGCGCCGCCCGGAAAACTGTCGCGGAACGCACCACCAGGCCCGGAGCAAACCAGCTGAGAACGAGCGCTGCCGCGGCGATCGCAATCCCCAGTGCCCAGCCACCGGCGAACCGCCCGGCATCAAAAGGCCCCGACGACTCATCACGCAACGGCTGGCGACCGTCAGAAGCGTCGTCACCGGCTGCGCGCACTTCACCGAAAATCTGCGCGTCCTCGGCAATAGTCGGGGGCTGCCTGCTGCGCCAGACCAGATCCCCACCGATGATCGCACCGGGCTCCACCCGGATCTCCCGGGCCGAGATCTCGACGTTGCCCACCACCTTGCCGGATATCACTGCTGTACCGGCGAAAATACGCAGGGTATCGCCAAGCTGGCCCGCCATCTCTACGCGGTTAGCGGCTATCCATGTGCGTCCGCCGATGGCGCTGCCGGACTCCAGTACGACAGTGCCGCCGGCGATGGTCGCCTGGTCGGTAACGAAGCCTGCGATCCGGACAATGCCGCCAGTAGCGCGCAAATCGTCGCCAACACCGCCATCCAGTGTGATCCGTCCACTGGCCAGCATCACGTCGCCTTCGACGTCGCCAGAAATTTCGGCGCTGCCCGCGGCCAGCACTGCGGCGCCGGCAATGGCACTCTCGATCCGGACCTTGCCGCCCGCCGCATAGAGGTCGTCGTCGACCGGCTCGGTCACGACGACGGATCCCGAAACCCGCGTTTCCGCCAGGGCCGGGCAGGCGTGCAACAGCGCGCCGACTGAAATAAGCAGCAGACCTGGCAGGCGCATCGCCAGAAGCTCAGCTGGCCGGCCGCAGGTCATCGAGGGCAGGCGGCAGAGTGGCAAAAACGCGGGCGTACTGCTGCTGCTCGGTCCGGGTCTCCTCTTCGGTGACCCCCGCCATGTAGTCCCAGTCGGCCGGGGTGAAGAGCCAGCCGGCAAGATCGGTCGTGCCGCCGTGGTGGCCCATGTTCGCTACGATGTAGTTGGTGTAGGCCGCGCCCACCGCTTCGAAGCTCGCAAGATTCGCCGGATCATTACGGGCTGCGAGTTTCTTCTTCGCCGCCGACAGCGCCTGCAGATGCTCCTGATTGCCGGCGAGGCGCTCGTCGAGTTCACGCAGTGCCTGTGCGGACGGCGCGTCGAGAGTGCCAAGCTTGGCACGGATCATGTTACCCATCTTCACGTCTTGCGCGTGCAGCCTGCCCATGGACGTTTCAATGTAATCACCAATAGCGACATAGAACGGGGCGAACAGACTATCTCCGCCGGACTTGCGCGCCACGGCGGCAGTGAGCGTTTCCCGCACGGACTTGAGCCGGCGGCGTTCACCGGCAACCTTCTCTCGCAGCGTCATCGCAGGTTCATCACCCATCCAGATTCTCCCTCAGCGCAATGATTCCTAATTGTTCAGGGTACCCAGCATGCCCGCGGGATACCGCTCCCCGGCGACCAGCTCTTCCGGGACGGCGGCCTCCACGGCGGCGAGCTGCTCCGGCGACAGGCGAACGTCCACCGCACCCGCATTGTCCTCCAGGTAGCGGCGTTGCTTGGTACCCGGAATTGGCAGCACGCCATCCCACTGGGCCAGCACCCAGGCCAACGACAACTGTGCAGCGGTGCAACCCAGAGTGCCGGCAAGCACCTGCAGTCGCTGCGCAACGGCCTGATTGCGCTTGAGGTTCTCGCCCTGGAACCGCGGGAAAATCCGTCGCGTGTCAGTTTCCGGCAAATCGGAGTCAGCGCCGATGGCGCCGGTCAAAAAGCCACGCCCCAGCGGGCTGTAGGCCACGAAAGCGATACCGAGCTCCCGACACGCCTCCAGCGAGGGGCGACACGCATCGCGCGTCCAGGGCGACAACTCGCTCTGCAGGGCCGCCACCGGGTGCAGTTCGTGCGCGCGGCGCACGGTGGTCGGCGAGGCCTCAGAGAGACCTGCAAAGCGAATCTTACCGGCCGTGACGAGATCGCCCATCGCGCCCATGGAGTCGGCAATTGGCACGCCTGGATCGATGCGGTGCAGGTAGAAAAGGTCGATGTGATCGACGCGGAGGCGCTGGAGACTGCTGTCACAGGAGGACCGGATTGTTTCGGGACGATTGTCGGCAGCGATGGTGCCGGCCTGCGTGCGCGACAGGCCGCACTTGGTCGCCAGAAACACGGCTCGCCGCCGGCCCCGGATGCACTCCCCAACGAAGCGTTCGTTCGCGCCATCCTGGTACACCGCGGCGGTATCCAGGTGATTGATGCCGAGGTCGAGCGCCCGGTGCAGCGTGGCCGCCGCCTCCTTGTCGTCGCGCTGGCCATACCAGCCGACCATGCCCATACAGCCGAGGCCAAGGGCCGAGATCGGTTCGCCGGTACTGCCCAGTTGCCGTTGTTGCATGCGGCGGATGATACCCGCACCGCACGCTGGTTTTGGAGCGGCAGCGGGTCGCGCCAGCGTGTTTTAATGGCGCAGGTTCAGCCAAAGGATGCCGTCATGTCATCAACCTCGCTGTCACCCGCATCCCGGGTCCTGCTCATCATCGGCAGCCTGTCACTGCTCTCGGCCACCCAACTGAGTGCGCTCGGCTTCCACGCGCTCTCAAACGTGCTGACGCCGCCCCAACAGGCGGCATGGCACTGGGCTACGGAGCTGCAGTTCTACCACTCGCTCGGACTGATCCTGCTGGCACTGCTCGCCCCCGCGCTGGGCAACTCCCGGCTGGTGAGTTGGGCCGGCGGCATCATGACCCTCGGGATTGTGCTGTTCTCGGGAACGATTTATGTGAGTTCCCTCGGGCTGGCGCCGGTTGGCCAGCTGGCCCCGGCCGGCGGTGGCTCGTTCATGCTGGCGTGGCTGCTGGTGGCTATCGCGGCGTTTCGCGCGCGAACTCAGGTCGGATGATCACGGCCGGCTGACTGTTGCTATCCTTCCGCGCCAACTAATCAAGACTCGCAACTGGAGACCCGCTCATGAACCTGACGCGCAGAATCTCACTCCTGATGGCTACCGCCGTCGCCCTGCTAGGGGCCGGCTGTGCAACCAGCCTCCCGGCCTCGCCGATGACGGTGCTGGTGGCCGGGGCGACCGGCCAGACCGGCCGGCTTATCGTCACCGAGTTGCTGGCGAACGGCTACTCGGTGCGGGCGCTGGCCCGGGACACGGCCAAGGCCCGCCAGACGCTCGGCGACAAGGTCGAAATCGTCCAGGGCGATGTCGGCGACCCTGCCTCGCTCGCCGCCGCCTTCGCTGGCACGGACGCGGTGATCTCGGCGATTGGCGCCAGCACTGCCACGGGCCCGGGACGTCCTGAAAAGATTGACTACGAAGGCGTAAAGAACCTGGTGGCTGCCGCCGTTGCCAGCCGTTCGCAGCACTTCGTGCTGGTATCGTCCCGCTCGGTCACGCACATCGACAACCCGCTGAACAAACTGTTCGGCAACGTGCTGGTCTGGAAGCTCAAGGGCGAGGACGCCCTCCGCGCCAGCGGACTCGCCTACACCGTCGTTCGCCCGGGCGGCCTCACGAACGCGGCGGGCGGCAGCAAGGACGTGCGCCTCGACCAGGGCGACGCCGTGACGGCACAAACAACGATCGCGCGCGCCGACGTCGCGACCATCTGCGTCCAGGCCCTGAAATTCCCCGAGGCCCGCAACCGGACCTTCGAGGCGAGTGCCCGCGCCGGAGCTCCGGTCACGGACTGGCGGGCGAAGTTTGCGGCGCTGAAGCCGGACGCGTAGGAGCGGCTTCAGCCGCGACGTTGGGAGACGACGTAACGTACCGGGTCGCGCCTGAAGGCGCTCCTACGGGGGCTCTTACGGGAGGTCGGTGCGGCGCCAGGCGCCGTCCTGCCAGGTGATCTGCCACGCTGGCCAGTAGGTGTCGTCCAGCTTCAGCGTCAGGACTTCCAGCTGGTTGTTCCAGGTGAGCGTGGTCAGGCGCACGGCATCGCGATTGCGCTTGGCGCGCACCACGTCGATGAACTGATCAAGATCGGCGATCGGGGCTCCGTCCACCTGGGTGATTCGTCGCCCGGCAAAGAGGCCGAACCGCGAGGCCGGCGAACCGAAGGCAAAATAGGAGACATATACCCCCGTCGGATCCACGCCCCGCTGGGCGGCCATGTCCCGGTACGGCGCCTGCAGCAGTGCGCCGGCCCACATCACCACCCGCCGCACGCCCTCGCCGTTCAGGACAACCGTTGCCACGTCGAGGCGCACGACTTTCGCATCGCGCAGCACCTCCACGACCACGGCTGGCTTCTGCACGCGCAGCTCCACATCACGGAAACGCGTGGCGGGCTCACCGTCAATGGTCAGCAGCAGATCCCCCGGCTGGAAGGCCCCCGCAGCCGGTGTGCCGGCTACGGTTCGGGACACGCCCAGCAGGCGCTGACGCTCCGGGTCGTGGTCACCGATACGCTGCGCCCAGTCGGCCGTTAGTCCCAGTCGCCGGGCAGCGGCAACGGGTATCTGGGTCCATTCAACCTCGAGGGAACGAAGCTCCCGGGCGGTTGTGACGAGGTCCATGAGTTCGCGGACGTACTCGACCGGCATGCCCCGGTTTTCCTGGCTCAGCTCCCCAGTCCCCTGCCACGCAAAGCTGGACCAGAGGGCCGTCACTTCCCCCTTGCGGTTAAGCACAACCCCATCCAGATCACCGGGACCGTTGACGAGGTCGAGCGTCTCGAGATTCGATTCACGGAAGCGCATCGTACGTGACAGCGGAAAGCCAACCGGCTCGTAAGACGCGAAGGCTGCCGACTGGGAGATCAGCTTCTCGCCACTCCGGAGGCCGATAACCCAGAGTTCTTCGCCAGCTTCGGGAATGCGAGTCGCCAGACGAGCGGCAGTCACTAACGTGTCCCCGATCAGTGCGGGATCGTAGGCGACCAATACCAGGTTGTGCAGCGGGTGCACGTAGACCACCCGGCCGGGGATCTCAAGTGAGCTGCCAAACGTCAGCCGCACATCCCCAAGGCCCTCCGGGATCGTGTTGCGGTCCACGACGAGGTAGCCGCGCTCCGCATCCACCACCAGGCCAGTGCCGTAGTAGTGCTGCTCGGAGACGCCCGATACGGTGTAGGGCATGTCGAAGTTAACGAGTACGAGTGAGGGCGCGATCTTGCGCAGGCGGGCATCCGGCTGGTCGACGAAGCGTGCAACCCCTCCTTCCGGTGGCAGGGGCTCGGGTCCTGCGGCAAGCTTCCGGCAGGGCCACTCGCCCAGCCGGTCGTCGCGGCGACAGCGCACGGCTGGAAACCAGCGTCGGTCCATGCGCGCCACGCGCACCTTGCTGGAGCCAGGCTCCTCGAGCGTGATGAAGCGGACGGTGAACCTCTGCTGGTCGGCCTTGCCGGCGAGTAGGCGCTCCAGGTCGTCGAGCCCCCGGACGGACTCGCCCTCGATGCCGACGATGACGCTGCCGCGGGGGATGCCGGCGGCCGCGAACACGAAGCCCGGATTGGCAACAAACAAGCCCTCGGTGGCCCGATTGAAGTGGCGCGCCTGCTGGTAGGAAAGGTTGTTGACGACAGCATCGCCAAACTGCAGGTATTCATCCGGGCTGAGCTGCTGGAGATCCTGCACGGTGACGGAGAACAACAGCTCCCGGCCACCGCGCTCGATCGTCAGATCGACGGGCTTCCCCACGCTTTCATCCAGCTCGGCATCCAGCGGCGCGAAGTCGGTCAGGTATTCCCTGTTGATGCGGACCAGGACATCGCCAACCTGCAGCTTGCCGTCAGCCGTGCTGCCGGGTAATACCTCACTGACCACGAGCATGCCGATGCCGTCTGGAAACCGCGCGCGCACAGCGCGCTCACTGGGCTCGCGCAGGCCCAGGCGGCGCAGCTCGTCAAACGCGGTGTAACTAAAGATCGCTCCGAGGGTCCCCCGCGTCACG
Source organism: Gammaproteobacteria bacterium (assembly GCA_031395645.1). Taxonomy (GTDB): domain Bacteria; phylum Pseudomonadota; class Gammaproteobacteria; order Steroidobacterales; genus SHZI01. Next base: position 10,269 of record JANNJM010000016.1, read on the forward strand.
GGCTGACCGGCCTGCAGCAGTCGGAGGGCACGCTGGACGCGGTCGAGGGGCAGGAAAAAACTGGAGGCCGCCTGGTTGCTGGCGCCCGCATTCAGGGCAATCACCCGGCCCTCGATATCAATCACCGGGGATCCCGACGAACCACCGGAAGTGCTGGAGGCCGCCTGCAGATAAAACGTATTGAAGTCGTTGTACTTGCCCTTCCCGTAGTCGGGCGCTTCACGCCGCAAGCGGGCCAGGGTTCCTGACAGTATGGAGAGCTGTTCCCCGTCATCGTTCCCGATCACGCGGATCTCGCGGCCAAGCTCAGCCCCGGCCGGGTACAGCGGCAGCGCCTTCGGGCGAATGTACTTCAGTGCCTTGGGATCGTAGCGGTAGAAACCGAAGTCATGGACCGGATCCCGATAGACCGGCACCAGTTCCACCTCTTCCTGATTGTTGAAGAGGCCCGCCGCGCGCACGGGCCCGGCGGTGACCACGTGCCTGTTGGTGAGAATCAGGCCGCGCTCGGCGTCCACGACGAATCCGGAAGCCTGGCTCGACTCATTCCACTCGGTATCGAACGCGCGGGTGCCATCGACCTGGATGGACACCACCGACGGTGCTATGCGCTCGAGCGTCCGGCGCCAGGCGGCTGGTTCAGCGCCGTCCGCACCGTGCACTGCCGACCAGAGCAGCGCCAGCGACAGCAGGCAGGCGCCCCTTAAGGTGCAACTAGAGCCGCAGCGCATGCCCGAATGCCGACTGGAATTCCTGCGCGAGGGTGGCCGGAGTGAAGTGGTGATTCTGTGTGCCCTTGTGGGCGATCTTCAGCGCCCCCAGCAGGGAAGCTAGCCGACCAGTGTCGGCCCAGGGCAGGCCGTGGGTGATGCCGTGGAGCAGGCCAGCGCGATAGGCGTCACCACAGCCAGTAGGATCGAGAATCGCCTTCGGCTTCACGGCGGGAATCTCCATGCGCTCCCCGCCAGCCCAGATAGTCGAACCCAGTGCGCCGTGGGTGACGACCAGTGCGCGAACCTTGCCCGCCAACTCGTCCTCGCTCCAGCCGGTCCGGTCGGCGAGCAACCGGGCCTCATAGTCGTTGACGGCGACCCAGGATGCCCGCTCCACGAAGAAACGCAGGTCCAGCCCATCGAACATCGGCAGTCCCTGCCCGGGATCGAAGATGAACGGTATGCCGGCCGCATGCAGCTGCGCCGCATGGTCCAGCATGCCCTGCCGTCCGTCCGGCGACACGATCGCCACAGTAATGCCCGCATCGGCCCGCAACTTGCCCTCGGGCACCACGATCCGGTGCGCTTCGTTCATGGCGCCGGGATGAAAAGCCGTGATCTGGTTGTCGTCGAGATCGGTGGTGATGTAGGCCTGGGCCGTCAGCAGCTCGGGAATTTCGAGTACGTGATCGAGGTTGACTCCCTGGTGCACCAGCCGGGCGCGGTAGGGACTGAAGTCGCCACCCACCGTCGCCATGATCCGCGGGTCTCCGCCCAGGAGACGAAGGTTGTAGGCCACGTTACCAGCGCAGCCGCCATATTCCCGCCGGACTTCCGGCACGAGGAATGACACGTTCAGGATATGAATCTGGTCTGGAAGGATGTGCTCCTTGAACCGGCCCTGGAACACCATGATGTTGTCGTAGGCAATCGAACCGCAAATCAGTGCAGACAAACGAACACTCCTATCGGTCGGTACTCTGGTGATCGGTACCGGGGCGGCTCTGCCAGGTCAGGTCGAGCTGCTTCGCGGCCCGCACATCGTCCAGGCGCCGGACCGGGGTGGTGAGCGGCGCACGCTTGACCTCGGCGGCATCGCGATACGCCAGATCCCGCACATCAATCATTGCCTGGGCGAAGGCATCCAGCTCCTGACGGGCTTCCGATTCCGTTGGCTCGATCAGCAGACATTCAGGAACGAGCTGGGGAAAGTAGGTGGTTGGCGCGTGGAAGCCCCGGTCGAGTAGCGCCTTGGCAAAGTCCATGGCGGTTACACCGGTATCCCGGGTCATGTCCTTCAGGGAAATGATGAACTCGTGACTGGCGCGTCGCTCGGGGTAAGCCGGGGCAAAGCCGGCCGCCTGCAGGCGCTTCATCAGGTAGTTGGCATTCAGTGCAGCGAAGCCCGACACCCGGCGCATGCCCTCGGCTCCCAACAGGCGCATGTAGACATAGGCACGGAGCAGGATGCCGGCGTTACCCATGAAACCGGACAGCCGGCCAATGCTCTGCGGGCGGTCGCTCTCGGCCAGCCAGCCATATTCGTACCCCGAACGGCCGTCACGCCGCCCCACGATCGGTATCGGCAGGAATGGCTCAAGCCGGTCGCCGACGGCGACGATGCCGGCGCCCGGTCCACCACCCCCGTGGGGCGTGGAAAACGTCTTGTGCAGATTGATGTGCACGACATCGAAACCCATCGTGGCCGGGAGAGTCCTGCCAAGAATGGCATTAAGATTGGCGCCGTCGTAATACAGCAGCCCGCCTGCGCCGTGCACTACCTCGGCGATCTCTGCGATCCGCCGCTCGAATACGCCCAGAGTCGAGGGATTGGTCAGCATGATGCCAGCCGTCTGCGGCCCAACCACCCGGCGCAGCGCCTCCACGTCCACGTCCCCATCGGGGCCCGTCGGGATTTCCACGACGTCGCAGCCGCACATCATCGCGGTCGCGGGGTTCGTGCCGTGCGCTGCATCCGGCACGATGATCTGGTTGCGCGCCGTATCGCCCCGGGCCCGGTGATACGCACGGATCATCGCGACGCCGGCAAACTCGCCCTGCGCTCCGGCCATCGGCGTGAGCGACACGCCACGCATGCCGGTGACAGATTTGAGCATTTCCTGCAGGTCGAACAGGCATTCAAGAAACCCCTGAGCATGCGCCGCGGGTTCCAGTGGGTGGCGATCGAGAAACCCGGACAGCATCGCGAGCTTGTTGGCGGCTCGCGGGTTGTACTTCATCGTGCACGAGCCCAGCGGGTAGAAATGCGTATCGATGGAGAAGTTCAGCTGCGACAACCGCGTGAAATGGCGCACAACCTGCAACTCGGACACTTCGGGAAGCGGAGGCGGCGACCGGCGGATGAGCCCCACCGGCAAGTCATCAGTGGTCGCGGCAACGGCTGGCGCCTGGGAAGGGGCCCGTCGCCCCCGCCGGGACTGGTCGAAGATCAGGGGTTCACGCATCAGGCTGCAACCGCCACGCCCAGGACGCCGGCCAACGCGGCCCGGTACACCGCAATATCCTCGGCGGTCCGCAGTTCTGTGGCACAAACCAGCAGCGCGTGGCCCAACTCCGGAAAATCGGCCGAGAGATCGAAGCCGCCGAGTATCCCGCGCGCCGCAAGCTGCTGCAGAACCGGGGCCACTGGGCGCGGCAGGGTCAGCACTGCTTCGTGGAAGAACGGAGATACCGGCGAGCTGATCCCACCGATGCCGGTCAACGCGCTGACGAGCGCACGCGTGTTGGCATGGCACTGGGCGGCCACGCGGCGCAGGCCCTCGCTGCCCAGCAAGGACAGGTAAATGGTTGCCGCAGTCACCATCAACCCCTGGTTGGTGCAGATGTTCGACGTGGCCTTCGACCGGCGGATGTGCTGTTCCCGGGCCTGCAGCGTGAGCGTGAACCCCGGGCGCCCTTCGACGTCCACCGTGCCGCCCACGATGCGACCGGGCATTTGCCGGACCAGCGCCTTCCGGCAGGTGAGGAAGCCAAAATACGGACCGCCAGAGCTCCGCGGAATGCCGAGTGGCTGGCCTTCCCCGCAGGCAATGTCTGCGCCAGTAGCGCCCCACTCTCCCGGTGGCTTCAGCAGTGCAAGCGATGTGGGATTGCAGGCAGCGATGACCAGCATGCCGCGTGCATGGGCCCAGTCAGTGAGCTCGTCGACGGGCTCGAAGGCGCCAAGGAAATTCGGGGACGGAATGCAGAGCGCAGCGAAATCCTCACCGTGCTCGCCGACCATGGCGGCGAGTGCGGCAAGGTCGGTGCGGCCGGCGGACGCAGCAAGTTCCACGAGCTCGATGTTCTGCCCGGCCACCAGCGACAACGTCACCTTGCGCCAAACCGGATTCAGGTAGCGCGGCACGAGCACCCGCCGGGATCGTGCCTGCCGTGCACTGCGCACCGCCATCAGGCAGGCCTCGGCAAAGGCGGTTGCTCCGTCGTAGAGAGACGCGTTGGAAACGTCCAGGCCCGTGAGGCCGGCAAGCATGGATTGGTATTCGTAGATCAGCTGCAGCGTGCCCTGGCTCGCTTCAGCCTGGTACGGCGTATAGGCACTGTAGAACTCGCCGCGCGTGGCGATTTCCCAGACCGCTGCCGGAATATGGTGCTCGTAGGCGCCAGCACCGAGAAAACAGAGGCTCGCCACGTTGCGCGCCGCCCGTTCCTGCATCAGGCGCGTGATACCGGCCTCGGAAAGCCCGGCCGGCACGCCGGGCAGACCGGGGACCCGCAGCTTCACCGGGATTTCATCGAACAGGTCGTCGATGCTGCCTGCGCCGATGGCGGCCAGCATGGCCGCCGTATCGTCAGTCGTGTGGGGAATGAACGGCACGCGTGGCTGGTCCTCGGGTTAATTCGTCGCGTCGAGCAGGGCGGTATAACCCGCTGCGTCGAGCAGGGCCGTCAGGGAAGCCGCGTCGGCTGGCTGCAGGCGAACCAGCCAGCCCGCGCCGTAGGGGTCGGTATTTACGAGCTCCGGTTCGGCAGTCAGCGCCGGGTTGACGGCAAGGACGGCTCCCGCCAGGGGCGCGTAGACGTCGGATGCCGCCTTGGTCGACTCAACCACCGCCATGGCATCGCGTGGCTTGAGGGACCGGCCGACGTCAGGCAATTCCACATAGACGAGCTCACCGAGCTGCTGCTGGGCATGGTCGGTGATGCCGACGACGACCGCACCGTCAGTCTCCCGGCGTACCCACTCGTGTTCCCGGGTGTACTGCAGTTGCTTCGGTACGTTACTCATACGCGTGTTCCTGTTGTGCCACCGGCAGGCTACCAAGACCTGTACTAGGACTGGACCAGTACGCGGCCGTGGCGAACGAAGGGCGGGCGCACGATTCGTGCGGCCCGAAGTGCCGAGCGGATTTCCACCTGACACCCTCCCTCAGCAGCCACTGGCACGCGGGCGAGTGCGATGGACCGGTCCATGGTGGGGGAAAAACCGCCGCTGGTGATCACGCCTTCGCCGGCCGGGGTGAGCACCCGCTGGCCGTGGCGCATGATACCGCGATCTTCAAGAATCAGGCCGGTCAACTTCTCGGTTATGCCCACGACCTTTTGCTGCTCCAGGGCAGCTCGCCCGCGGAACAACCGCTCCTCGGGCCTGAACGCGACCGTCCACGCCAGCGCGGACGTGAGTGGTGACGTGCCCCCGTCCATATCCTGACCGTAGAGGTTCAGCGCTGCTTCCAGCCGCAGTGTGTCACGGGCACCAAGGCCGCATCGGACGGCACCGGCCGCGACCAGCGCATTCCACAAGGCGAGCCCGGCCAGCGCGGGCAGCACCACTTCGAAACCATCCTCGCCCGTATAGCCGGTCCGCGCGACGAACAGATCGTCCAGCTGCACAGACTCGAAGGACTGCAATGCAAGCGCTGCGTTGCCGGCGCCGTAGGGCAGGAGTGGCGCTGCGAGCTCCCGCGCTGCAGGCCCCTGCACCGCCAGCATGAGCAGATCGTCCCGGTGCCGCAGCACGATGTCATCCCGGTCCGCGACGCGCGCCAGCCAGGCCAGATCCTGTGCCCGGGTTGCCGCATTGACGACGAGACGGTACCGGTCGTCTCCCGTCCAATAGGCAATCAGGTCGTCCACCACGCCGCCGGCATCGTTGAGCATGCAGCTGTAGAGCCCCTGCCCAGGCTTAACCAGCCTGCCAATATCGTTCGCCAGAAGGCGCGCCAGATACGCCCGAGCATCCGGGCCCATGACGTCCACTACGGTCATGTGGGACACGTCAAAGATGCCGCAGGACTGCCGGACGGCATGATGTTCAGCAAGCGCCGAACCATAGTGGAGCGGCATGTCCCAGCCGCCGAATTCCACGATGCGGGCGCCAGCGGCCACATGCTCGGCGTAAAGCGGTGTCTGGTGTCCCATGATTCCCTGAGTCTCCCGTCAGTTCAGACCCGGCACTGCTACAGCAAGCGTCTGCATCGCGAACGCCACCCGCTGTTCCACGGACGCGCCAGCGGGCTCCGCTTCGACCAGGGCCAGCCGGGACCGCAGACCGCAGCGGTTGGCAATCTGGATGTTCAGACCGGGCCGCGCGTTCAGTTCCAGCAGCATCGGACCCTTGTCACGATCGAGAACGATATCCACTCCCAGATAGCCAAGCCCGGTAAGTTCGTAGCAGCGGGCGGCAAAGTGCAGGAGGTATTCCCACCGGGGAATCTGCAGACCCGCAATTGCGGCGCTGGTATCCGGGTGTTCCGTAAGTGCGGAATTGCCGATGACCGCATGGGTCGTCCGGCCGGTGGCAAGGTCGAGGCCGGCGCCAACGGCGCCCTGGTGCAGATTCGCCTTGCCGTGCGACCGGCGTGTCGGCAAGCGAACCATGCCCATCACAGGGTAACCACTCACCACGATGACCCGGATGTCGGGCACACCTCGAAACGCATGTTCGGCAAACGTGCTATCGAACTTCACACAGTACTCGATCAGGGCGAGATCACGGTGCCCGCCAAGGCTGTACTGCCCGCTGATGATGTTGGACAGGTGATGCTCGATGTCGTCCTCGCCTAGCACCGAGCCGTCGACGAGCCTGTAGACGTTCCGGTCCTTGACCCGCGCAGAAACCACGAGAATGCCGTCGCCACCCGACCCCTGCGCGGGCTTAACCACGAAATCACGGTGCGACGCCAGGATCTTCGGCAGGTTGCGTACCTCCCGATGGCTGCTGATCACCCCATAGAGCTCCGGTACGGGCAGCCCGGCGGCAATGGCCAGGTTCTTGGTCGCGAGTTTATCGTCCACTAGCGGATACAGGCGGCGGGGGTTGTACCGCATGATGTACTGGCAGTTGCGCTCATTCAGCCCGACCACCCCGTTGGCGTGCAGTTTGCGGATCAGATTGAGCATCGGTTCTGTCAGGTTGCCAGCGACTTGAAGCGCACCAGCTCCAGCAGCCGATAACCACTGTACCGCCCGAGGAGGAGGCAGATGGCGAGTACCCAGAGCAGTAGTTCGGGAAAGACGAAGAACAAATGCTTGAGTACGTCGATTTCCATGACGCTAAAGCAGATTGCCGCGACAATCAGACTACCGACGCCCTGCTGGATTGCTTCGCTGGGGCCCCGCTCTTCCCAGACGATCGACATGCGCTCAATGGTCATCGTCAGGATGACCATCGGGAATAGCCCCACAGAGAGTCCCATATCCAGGCCCAACTGATTACTGACGATGCTGATCAGTGCCATCAGCAAAACGACAATGATCAGTACCGAAGCAAGCCTGGGCACCAGCAGGAGACGCAGGTTTTCCATGAAGAAACGGAACAGGAGCCCAAGCGTTACGACGAGCGAAAAAAGAATGACGCCCGCGAGTACCTGGGTTTCGCGGAATGCGAGCGCGACCAGCACCGGCATGAACGTACCGAAGGTCGTCACGCCGACGACGTTGCGCAGGATGACCACCACCAGCGCCCCGAGCGGGATCATGAGCAGCACGGCATACACGGCCTGGGTCTGGATGGGCAGGGAGAAGAGGGAAAAGTCGGCGATCCGTGATTGCACTGTCTGCGCACGGCGTGCGGCGACCAGCACGGGATCCACCTCATTGCGCTGGACTGAAAACCGGATATCTGTCTTGCCAGCGCCATCCATCGTGTAGAGCCGTTCGTCACCGCGCCACCAGGTCAGGAAATTCTCTGGCAGACCCTGGGCTCCAGTGGCTGGATCGAAATACAACCAGCGATCGCCATCATGCACCTCCAGCCACGGCATGACCCGCGCCTGCCGCTCCCGGTCAACCAGATTCATGCCGTGCATGAGTCGTGCCGGAATCTGTGCCGCGGCCAGCACGATGACGGCCGTCCGGGCCCGCGAAGTGGGATCGGACTGGCCGGCCAGCAACACAGCTACGTTCTGGTCGCCGCCCGGTGCTGCCAGCCGTTTCAGCAGTTCCACGGTAAAGGATGAAGGATCGGCGGACTGGTCCTGCACCTGGGCTACCAGCTCCCGCAGCGCCGTATCGAGGGGTTCACCAAGGACGGGTGGCGTTGGAAAAGGCGGGGTGGTGTCGTTCTCGGACTGCGTTGGATCTTTGTAGACTACCGCCCGGTAGTACAACGTCTGCGGACCCTGCGCCCGGCGAACTGCCCACTGCACCTGCCGGCCTCCGGCAACGTAGCGCGTCGTGAAGCCAAAGCCCCGGGACACGAAGTTTTCGTCAAGAATCGCAAATCCCGGGGTCAGTCCCGGGATCTGCAGAGTGGCCTTGACGGGCATGGCGCGTTCGCCCGCGTCGAACTGGATGGTGGCTTCTACCGTCCAGATGCGGGTCTCCTCCTGGGGCAACAGCGGATACCCGAGGACGCGCCACTTGTAGAGAAACAACGCACCGCCAATCAGCACCAGCGCCAGTGCCAGCATCCAGACTTTAGAACTCTGCATGCGATCCGGCCGCCTGCTCTGCCAGCAGGTACTTGATAAAGGGCAGGCGGTCCACGGCCCCAAGACCTGCGGTGGCCAGACGCGTCAGCGTGGCAGAATCACTGGTAAACACGCGGTGCAATCCTTCCATCGCCGCCATCGTGAGCAGGTTGGCCCCCTTGCGCCGCCGCTCGTACCGGCGCAGGACCAGTGCGTCGCCCGGGTCCGCCAGCGGCTGGCCTAGCAAATGTGTCGCCAGCGTCTCGGCCAGCACGGCGGCATCCTGCAGCCCGAGATTGATGCCTTGCCCCGCAAGCGGGTGCACCTGGTGTGCAGCATCGCCGATCAGGGCGAAACGCTCTCCAGTGTAACGATGGGTGTGGCGCGCGGCCAGCGGCAGGGCGAGTCGCGGGGTGGTCACGCGCAGATTGCCAAGTACACCGCCAGTCGCCGCGGTCAGCCGCGCGCTGAAGTCATCGTTTGAAAGCGCGGCGAGCTCGCTGGCTTCGGCGTCGAAGCATGACCACACGACCGACGAGCGTCCGTCAGCTAGCGGCAGCAGGGCCACGGGGCCACCACGGGTAAAACACTGCCAGGCCGTGCGCTGGTGGGGACGCTCACTTTCCACATGGGCCACCACAGCCGACTGCCCGTACGCCCTGCCGGTGGACGGCAGCTGTAGCTCAGCCCTCACCCAGGAATCGGCACCGTCGGCGCCCACCAGCAAACGGGCTCGCAGGTGCGTACCGTCTTGCAGTGTCACGGTCACGGCATCAGCTTCCCTGGCCAGCGCGACAGGTGCCGAGTTCGTGATCAGGGTGACGACCCTACCAGTTGGCGCCGCGAGGGCGCTCCAGAGGCCCAGCCGCAGCCAGTCATGCTCCACGATGTAACCGAGCGCGGCTGCGCCGCTATCGGCCGCGTCGAAGCCAATGCTCCCGGCGCCGAACGGTCTGCTATCCGACTGCCACACCCGCATGCGTTCGAAGGGCGCCGCGCGCCCCGCTGGCAGCGTCTGCCAGGCACCGCTGGCCGCGAGAATCACCTGCCCCGCAGGCGCGATTGCAAAGACCCGCAGGCCGGTCTCGGCAGCCGCGTCGAGTGTCCTCGGCGCCTGTGCTTCGAGGACGCCGATACCCAGAGGCGTGCGGTGATTCCGCAGCAGGCGCTGGAGGAGGCCAGCGCATGCGAGGCCGGCCACACCACCGCCAACGATGAGTACGTCAAAGTCGGAGCGGATTGCACCGCCCTTCACGGGAGCAGGCCCCGGGAGAGTCGGGTGCGTCGGCCGGCGAGACCCATCGTCTGCCGAGCCAGCAGGCGCTTGGCTCCAGGGGCCGTGTCGAACAGCAGCAACCCCAGGCCACGCAGTGGCCCCATCACATCGCCCGGGCCGGTAAGGCCGAAGAGCCGGATCAGGCCGTCGGTGAACGCCACCACCTTGCGTTGATCGGGGCGGCGCCAACTGGCGTAGCGGTCCAGGAGTTCGGTCTGGCCGGGGTCGGATCGACCAACGGCCTGCCGGACCTCCTCGGCCACCAGTTCTGCCAACGCGGCCGCATCCCGCAAGCCCAGGTTGTAACCCTGACCGGCCACGGGGTGCAGGCCATGAGCCGCATTGCCGACCACGGCCACCCGGTGGGCCGTGACTGCCGCGGCCTCGACGAGCTCCAGGGGGTAGCGGCTCCGCACGCCGACCCTCAGGAGCCGCCCCAGGCGGAATCCGAACTCGCGCTGGAGCAACTCGATAAACGCCGGGTCTGGCAGTGCGAACACCTCTTCGGCAATGGCAGCACGCCGGGTGAGGACGAACACGTATCTGCTCCCACCAGCCGGCAACAGCGCGATCGGCCCGTCGGCCGTGAAGCGTTCGTAGGCCACCTCGGGCTTTGGAGCCGCTACGGCTACGCTGCCTACAATCGCGGTTTGTGCGTACGGCCGTGTCCGTGCCGCGATTCCTAATGACTCGCGCAGCGGCGAACCGGCGCCGTCCGCCACGACCAGCAATCTCGTGCGGATTTCGGTGTTCACGCCATCCTGCGCGACATGCACACCCAGACTGTCCGGCGACTGATCGACTCGGGTCACCCGGGCTGGCGAGCGTACCGTTACGTAGGAGCTCGTACTGATCGCGTGCCACAGGGCCGCGCCCAGCAGCCTGTTCTCCACCACGTAGCCGAGGGCCTCGCCACCGTCCTCGTCAGCATCGATAACGGTCGTCCCGAGTCGCCCGCGCTCGGAAACGTGAATCCGGCGAATCGGCGTTGCGTGTCCAGCCACCTCGGGCCAGATACCGAGCGTCGCAAGAATGTGCTGGCTGCTCCGGGACAGCGCTGTAGTCCGGGTATCGAAACTCGGCTGGCCGGGACTGCCCGCCGGAATCTGCTCGACGAGGATTACGCGGAGCGGCAACCCGGCCAACGCGGCCGCGAGGCTGGCGCCTACCATGCCGCCCCCGGCAATGAGCACGTCGCAGTCAGTAGTCGTGGCGTCATCGCGGACGGTCATTGAACTGCTGCGCCAATCAGTGCTTCGATGACGTCGGGGTCCCGGGGCAGATCGCGCGTCAGCACGTCGGATCCTTCACGGGTGACGAGCACGTCATCCTCGATCCGGATGCCAATGTTCCACCACCGCTTCGGCACGCCGCGCGTGCCGGGGGGTATATACACGCCCGGTTCGACCGTAAGCACCATGCCCGGCTCCAGCACACGCCACTGGTCAGCAATCTTGTAGTCGCCGACGTCGTGCACGTCCATACCGAGCCAGTGTCCGGTGCGGTGCATGAAGAATTTCTGATAGGCCCTGGAGCGGATGAGTGCGGGCACTGCGCCTTCGAGCAGGCCGATCTTCTTGAGGCCTTTCGTCACCCCACGGACGGCCGCCTCGTGGGGTTCGCTCCAGGAATTGCCAGGGACCACAGCGGCCAGGGCGGCTTCGTGAGCTTCCAGCACCACCTCGTAGATGGCCCGCTGCTCCGGCGTGAAACGGCCATTTACGGGATACGTGCGCGTCACATCCGAGGCGTAGTAGTCGTACTCGCAGCCGGCATCTACGAGCAACAGGTCACCGTCTTCCATGCGCCGATTGTTGGCATGGTAGTGCAGGATGCAGGAATTGGCCCCGGACCCGATGATCGGCAGGTACGAGGGCTGCGCGCCGTGCATGCGGAACTCGTGCAGGAATTCTGCTTCGATCTGGTATTCGAAAAGTCCCGGACGGCACACGCTCATGGCCCGCCGGTGGGCCTGGACGGCGATCCGTGCCGACCGGCGCATCGTCGCTACCTCCTCCCGACTCTTGTAGAGACGCAGGTCATGCAGGAAGTGATCAAGCGCGATGAATTCGTCTGGCGTGTGCGGCCCGGTACCACCATGGGTCCGGAGTCGGGACACCCAGCTGACCAGGCGCTGATCAAACTCGGGGTGGGCACCCATGGTGTAGAAAACCCTCTCGCACCCGCCCATGATTTTCGGCAAGACCTCCTCGACTGCGCCGATTGGATAGGCGGCATCCGCTGCGTAATCGGTAACGGCGTTGTCGGGGCCAGCACGGGTGCCGTCCCAGGCTTCCTTTTCAGGGTCGCGTTCCCGACAGAACAGCATGTATTCACCTTCGGGCCGGCCCGGGGCCAGCACCACCACAGCGTCGGGCTCGGCAAGGCCAGTGAGGTAGTAGAAATCGCTATCCTGACGATAGGGATACAGGACATCCCGGTTGCGCAAACGGGGCTGGGCAGCCGGCAGAATCGCGATCGAGCCCTTGCCCATCATGCGCATCAGTTGTCTGCGACGGCGAAGAAATTCATCACTGTTCATCGTTGGCATCTTCAGTGCCTGCCGGCGGACCGCACGCGTTGCCGGACGGCTAAAAACTCCTCGTAGATCAGCTGCACGCTGACGCGGACGTATTCGACGAGTTCGGCATAGGCCACCTCGGCTTCGATCTCGGTCTGGTCGTCCCCAACCGCCGCCTGGGCCAGTTCACCGAAGTCACGAAGCACTTCCGCCGTGGTGTCGCTGTTCAGCTCGGCTTCCGCATCGCCGACACGCGCTGCGACGAAGAGCCCATGGTTGAATCCCTGGCACCACTGGGCCAGACCGTCGACCCTTTCAGCCAGCGGCTCAGTATCCGCCGGCAGCAAGGGTTGAAAGTTCATCTCGGCTTCTTCCAGCACAAGGCGGCTGTGGACCGCCAGTGCACTGAGCACCGCCCCGGCTTGCCTGGCGACCTCAGGATTCGCCTGGGCGCCAGCCAGGGTTTCGGCGATCCACGCGGACTCTCCCCCGTCGCCCAGCCCACAAACCAGCCCACAGAGGGTACCGTGGCTTTCGGCGGGATCGGCAGCCGCCTCCGCGCGACGCAGGGCGGCGTCAACTTCGTCGAATGACGGGCAAACTTCAGTCGTCGGGGTATTTAACATGTTGCGGGACCGGCTCTTTATCCTGGCGCCGTGCCAAACCTCATTGCATTTGACCCTGGCCGTAAGGTGACACTATATTGACTTCATGCCCGACTCACTGGAAAAGACGTTTACGCGGGAGCTGGAGCGCCTCGAGCGCCGGTTGGACGAACTTGTCGTGACCACAAACCAGCTCAAGGAAGAGAATCGGTCCCTGCGGCAACGGCAGGACAATCTGATCGCCGAGCGGGCGACCCTGCTGCAGAAGAACGAACAGGTGCGCGCGCGTGTCGAAGCAATGATCGGCCGGCTGAAGGCCATGGAGCACGGGTCGTGACGGAACTCTCCACCCAGGTCAACATCAAGATCCTCGAGAAGGAATACCAGATCGCCTGCCCGACCAGTGAGCGTGCTGCGCTGCTGGATTCCGCCGAAATGCTGAACAGGAAGATGCGGGAAATCCGCGATACGGGCAAGGTCATTGGCCTGGACCGGATCGCGGTCATGGCGGCACTGAACATGGCCAACGAACTGCTGCGCTCCCGAAGTCGCGGCGAACACCTCGAGGGCGACGCCAAGCTCCGCCTGCAGGCGATGCGCGAGCGCGTGGAGAGTGCGCTCCAGTCGGGCCGTCAACTGGATCTCTGATTCCGGAAGCACCTGCGTCACATTTTTCTGACAGACACCCACTATAATTGCCTTGGTCTCTCCTGCGGTGTTCGACAGCGGCTTGATAGGTCTCTCGACCCTTAATCGCGCTTACGGGATCGCGTACTGCCGGCAGTTTGTGCACGACCACTCCAGGACCACCATATCCTGGGTGGGAAGCCTGCTCTGCCGCGTCTGGTCCCACCTGATGCTCTTGGTCTGAGAGCAGCAGGCCGCACCGGCACAGGCGGGAGAGACCACTTAAGCTCCGGCCAGCGGCATGCCCCCAGATCCAACGAGCTACGAGCACGGCGAAAAGGCCCGTCTGCGCCGCGAGGTCCGCGCGAAACGCCTCGCTCTCCCAGCCGAAAAGGCGCACGCGGCAGCCATCCGGGCCGTACACCGGCTCTGGTCACTGCCCATCCTGTCCCGCGCCCAAAGCCTGGCGCTGTACCTTCCGGTCGGGGGTGAGCTCGATTGCACCCCCCTGGCTGTGCAAGCCTGGCGCCGCGGCCGGACCACCTTTCTGCCATTGGTCACGCGCGGCACCCTGCGTTTCGCGCCGTTCAGTGCCAACTCGACGCTGCGGACGAATCGCTTTGGCATCCTGGAACCCCTGACGTCGGCTCGCCACTGGGTCGGTGCGCGCCAGCTCGACGTGATCATCGCACCACTGGTGGCCTTCGACGAGAACGCGAATCGCCTTGGCATGGGTGGCGGATACTACGACCGCACGCTTGCTTTCCTGATGCAGCGCTCGTCACGGCGCCGACCGCATTTCGTGGCCCTTGCGTTCGAGATGCAAAAGATTGCAACGCTGCCCATACACGCGTGGGATGTGCGACTCGATGCCGTCGTCACCGAGGAACGCACCTATCGCTTCACTTGAATTGTGGCCTGCTCGCAACCGACGCCGGGGAGTAAATCACCCCCTTGCTGGAATTTTCCCAACTGTTGTATATACTCAGAGCCGTCTACCCCGACACGGAGACTAAAACTATGGCTACGAAGAAAGTTGCGAAGAAGAAGACCAAGAAG
>JANNJM010000065.1:0-4928 GCA_031395645.1 Gammaproteobacteria bacterium
CGGAAAAAATGAGGCATGTCCCCATTTCCCATGAAGCCGCTCCTACCGAAAGAGTGCACCCTCCCGTTGCAAGAGTGCCTGCTTGCGCCCAAGGCCACCGGCGTACCCGGTCAGCGAGCCATCGCGACCAAGCACCCGATGACACGGAACAATGATCGACACCGGGTTGCGGCCAATCGCGGCGCCGGCCGCGCGCACCGCGGCGGGTGACCCCGCACGGGTGGCAATGGTTGCGTAGCTACTGGTTGTTCCGGGCGTGATCTTCAGCAACGCGCGCCACACCTTGCGCTGGAAGTCAGTGCCCTGCAGATCCAGCGGCACTTCGAACTTCACGTCCGCATTTTTCCAGTACGCATCGAGCTCCCACCGCGTCTGTACGAGTAGCAGATTTCCCGGATTCTCCGGTGCGTCCAGCAACCCCGGGTGATGGGCCTGCCCGTCGAACCAGAGGCCAGCGAGGCCTTTGTCCGTCGCCGCGGCAGTCAGCGGGCCGAGCGGTGAGTCAAAGCGCGCCTGCGCTACCAGTGATTGGATTCGCATCGTCATTTCTCCAGGGTCTGCCACAGGTGC
This sequence comes from Gammaproteobacteria bacterium, assembly GCA_031395645.1. Lineage (GTDB taxonomy): Bacteria > Pseudomonadota > Gammaproteobacteria > Steroidobacterales > SHZI01. The sequence goes on from JANNJM010000065.1 coordinate 571, forward strand.
GTGACGGCGTAGGACCGCCATGGTCGCCAGTTTTCTGCCAGCGCCTTCACGTGACGTACATCGCGGGTGCCGAGCGCGCTCAGTACGCCGATGTCGCTCGCCGGGAAAGCATCCGGCCAGGCCAGGGCGCGCATGGCAATCAGTTCAGTCGTCCACTCGCCGATGCCAGGCAGCGCACGCAATGCCTCCATCGTCGCGATGAGCGGCGCACCCCGGTGCAGCTGGATGCGGCCCTCAGCAACGGCCGCCGCCACCGCCTGCAGGGCGCGCACGCGTTGCCGCACGATGCCGAGCTTGCCAATGGCAGCGGGCCGCGCCTGGGCAAGCGTTGCTGCATCCGGGAATAGCCGGAAGAGATCCGGATGTGGCGTATCAATCTTTGCGCCAAAGGTGCCGACGAGGCGCAGCGTCAGCGTTCGCGCCGCGGCGACAGTGACTTGCTGCCCGATGATCGCGCGGACCGCAATTTCGAAACCGTCCATGCCGCCGGGCACACGAATGCCAGGCCGGACCCTGCCGGGCACGCTGGTCAGCGCCCTAGAAATCAGCGATGGATCAGCATCCAGATCTAGGGTCTGACGCAGGCGCTGGAGAACCGAGCCCAGCGCCGGCAGCAGGACCGGTGCAAGTTGCAGTTCAACTTCATGCCGGGCAGGCACGAAGCGCGCTGCAAGCCATCCCGCCAGAGGTCTGCCCTGATGCGTCAGTGCCAGTGTCCGCCGCAGCCCGCTGCCCTCGACCGCATCCACGCCGGGCAATGCGCGGGCCGCGCAGAACCGTAATACGCCAGCAACGTCGTAAGGCGGCCGGTACGCCAGCCGTACCGTAACGAGTTCCGGGGCTGACTTTGCACGGCTGGCCTTGCGCAATGCCGTCGGGCTCAGTCGATAGCTTGCGAGGAACGCAGCGTTGAAGCGCCGAACGCTTGCGAAGCCGCTTGCCAGTGCCACCTGCGTGGCCGGCATCTGCGTGTCCGTGAGCAGCTGCTTGGCCAATAGCAGGCGGCGCGTGGTGAGAAAGTCGATCGGCGACACGCCGTGCACATCCAGGAATATCCGGCGCAGGTGCCGGTCAGTCACTCCGAGACGACTAGCCACGTTGGGGAGATACAGTTCGTCACCGTCGCCCACCTGCTGCTCGATCATCCGCGCCGCCTGGCGTGCCAGGACCCCGGAGGAATCCACGAGTGACAGCCCGGGAGCCAGCTCCGGCCGGCAGCGCAGGCACGGGCGAAAACCCGCCTGCTCGGCCGCTGCGGCATGCCTGAAGAACCGGCAGTTACTCCGTTTCGGCGTCCGGACCCGGCAGACCGGCCGGCAATAGATTCCGGTAGACGTCACACCCACGAAGACCCGCCCATCGAAGCGCGCATCGTGCGCGACCAGGGCGCTGTAGTAACGGTCACTGTCGGCGTCGGACGGTAGATTGGAGCTACGGCGTGTCATGGCCGTCATTATGCGGGGTCATTCTTCCAGGACTCGCCGTTTTCGGACCTGTGCGCGCCGTGCTAGCCTCAAGGCAGATCTGGAGCGCACACATGGCACCGTTTACCACCACCTGCGAAGTTCGCTGGGCTGACCTGGACCCGCTCGGGCATGCCCGGCACACCGCCTTCATGGACTGGGCGACTCACAACAGGCTCGCCGCCTTTGCCAGCCAGGGCGTGACCGCCGGGCGGTTCCAGGGGCTGGGTGTGGGCCCCATCATCTTTCGCGAGGAAACTGACTATCTGCGGGAAGTCGGCGGCGAAGACCGGATCACCGTCGGCTTCGAGTTCACGGGTGGCTCGCCGGACTGGAAGCATTTCCGGATCCGGCACGTGCTCGCCCGCGTTGATGGGGTGCATTGCGCCACGGTGGTGGTCCGCGGAGCCTGGCTTGACCTCCGCGAGCGCAGAGTGGTCGTGCCGCCGGAGCCTATCGCCCTGGCCTGCCACTCCCTGCCCCGGGCGACCGACTTCGAAGTTCTGGGCGGTCGCTCTTGACCTTCAAGTCCTCTTGAAGGTGCAATATTTGCTCTGAGAACCCGGATCTCCCGGGTTCCCCCGGAGTTGTTGCCGATGAATGCCTTAGCCTCGCCTGCCATTCGCCTGAAGATTCAGGGCATGGACTGCGGCAGTTGCGCAGTAACCATCGAGCAGGCCGTGCGCTCGGTGCCCGGCATTACAGCCGTCCGCGTCGACTTCACGACCGAAACCCTGGAAGCCTCGGGTTCCGCCACCCGCGACCAGATCGAGGCGCGCGTGCAGGACCTGGGCTACCGCGTGGCCGACAGTGCGACGCCCCGGCAGGCACCCCGACCTGAGTTGTTCGGACTGACCGGTTTCCTCCGCTTCCTCGCGGGAGAACGACGGACGCAAATAGCCCTGGCGGCCGGAGCACTCCTGCTGCTCGCCGCACTCCTCGGCGGAGTCATCGGGCCTGCGGTCCTTGAGGCCGCGCTGCTTGCCACGGTGGCCATCGTCGGTGCTCCCATTCTGCTGAAGGGTCTGCGCTCACTGTTCATCGCGCGCCACGTCACCATCGATCTGCTGATGGGCATTGCGACCGTTGGCGCCCTGGCTATCGGCGAGACGGGGGAAGCCGCCGCCGTGGTCCTGCTATTCACCCTGGGCGAAGCGCTCGAGTCCTACAGCGCCGAGCGCTCGCGGGACGCCTTGCGCAGCCTGCTGTCGCTGCAGCCGGATGAGGCCACTGTTCTGGAAGCCCACGCAGAGAGTCATGACTCACATGACGAGCACAAAGCTGATCACGGGCACGAGCATGCCGTGCACTTCCATCAACTGCGGCGACCGACAGCCTCCGTGCCCGTGGGCGCCCACATCCTCGTGCGCCCGGGTGAGCGCATTCCCCTCGACGGAAGAATCCTCGACGGCAACTCCAGCATCAACCAGGCATCGGTGACCGGCGAGAGCATGCCCGTGGATCGCGGTATCGGCGACGAAGTGCTGGCCGGCACGGTGAACGGCCCCGGCGCGCTGACCATTGAAGTACTGCGTCCTGCGGGGTTCTCCACCGTGACCCGCATCGCGCAGATGGTGGAGCGTGCCCTGGCCGCCCGCACGCCCGCCGAGCGCTTTATCGACCGGTTTGCGCGCTGGTACACGCCGCTCGTCGTGGTCCTCGCGGCGCTGCTGGTGGCGATTCCCGTGCTGGTCTTCAGCCAGCCGTTCCTCGACCTTGCAGACGGCACCCGCGGCTGGCTCTACCGCGGCCTTGCCATGCTCATCATCGCCTGCCCGTGCGCGCTGATCATCAGCATTCCCGTCACCGTGGTCAGCGCCCTCGCGCGTCTCGCCCAACTCGGTGTACTGGTCAAGGGTGGCGCCCAGCTCGACCGGCTCGCGAAGGTCAACATCATTGCCTTCGACAAGACCGGCACACTGACCAAGGGCCGGCCGGCCGTCACCGCCATCCGCGGCAAGGACTGTGCACACCCGGTCGCTGCCAACGACGACTGCATCGTTTGCGAGGACGTCGTCGCAATTGCCGCCACTGTCGAGACCGCCTCGGAGCACCCGCTGGCCCAGGCTGTCGTGGCTTCGGCCCGGAGCCGCGGCGTGTCCGATCGCTGGCCCCAGGCGGCAAACATCACGGCGCACCTCGGCCGTGGCGTGTCCGGCGAACTGGCCGGCGAGCGTATCGCCGTCGGCGCGCACGAGCTGTTCACGCAGGGTGCTGCCCATGGCACGGATTGCATCGACGAAGTGTGCACAGAAGCGGCAGGGCTGCAGGCAACAGGACGAACCGTCATGCTCGTCGGCCGGGGCACGAACATGGTCGGTTACATCGGTGTGGAGGACGAGCCGCGTGCCGACAGCCGGGCGGCTCTCGCGGAACTGCATGCCCTCGACCCGAAGCTGAAGACGGTGATGCTGACGGGCGACAACCGTAATGTCGCGGATTCAATCGCGCAACAGATCGGTGGCATCGATGAGGTTCGGGCCGGACTCCTGCCGGAACACAAGCAGAGTGTCGTCCGTGAACTACAGGCCCGGGGCACCGTGGCGATGGTCGGCGACGGGATCAACGACGCACCCGCACTGGCCCAGGCCGACATTGGCATCGCCATGGGCGGCGGCGGCACGGCCCAGGCCATGGAAACTGCCGACGTGGTCCTGATGCAGGACAACCTGCACGCGATCGCGACCGCGCTTCGCGTCAGCCGCCTCGCGCGCACTGTGGTCAAGCAGAACATTGCCCTGAGCCTGGGCCTGAAGCTGGCCGTGCTGGCGCTGGCGATACCGGGGCTGGCCAGCCTGTGGCTGGCCGTGCTGGCCGACGTGGGCGCCACGCTGGTAGTCACCCTGAACGGCATGCGACTGCTCCGCGCAAAGTAGGAGCGCCTTCAGGCGCGAC
>JANNJM010000072.1:0-64554 GCA_031395645.1 Gammaproteobacteria bacterium
CTCCTGAATATTCAAACCACATCCTCCTACAGGAAATTGTAGTTGATCCAGGGGGCGAAAGTATATAGAGCATCGTGTTGTGTTATATTGTGGAGGAGTATTTCAACCCTCCTTTCATTACGTTCCCTCATGATTCATATAATATAGATTTCGATGTAATATTTTATTGAGCATCTGGTGCGTCGATGTACTAGGGAAGTGGTCGAGGGGTCGAGGAGTTGTAGCCGGGGAGGCGACATGGAAGTGCAGGCACACGACAGCTGCGCATACTCTGCGGCTCTTGTTGCGGCCTGCGTATATAGAGGGCCGTGCCTGGTTGATCCGCAGCTTGTCGCTCTTCTTCCAGGCGCGGAAAATCAGGTGTGTGCCATCCGGCGCCGGGTAGGGCGCGCCTTCCTGCCAGTCCGGGGTGAAGGTGAGCTGCTGCTCGTCGGTGCCGTCGATGCGCATCTTCCAGATGTCCAGCTTGCCGTCGATCTGCCGGCCGAAGAACACCCACTTGCCATCGAGCGAGGTCGTGACCTCGGCCTCGTAATACTTGTTGTTGGTCAGGCGCTTGATGTTGCCGCCCTTGAGGTCCGAGGTGTAGAGCTCGGCACCCTGGGGATAATCGGTCTCTTCGGACCAGTTGCCGGGCGGCATGTCCAGGTTGTCCCGGGTGGAGGTCCAGATGAGTCCCTTGCCGTCGGGCAGGAACCAGGAGCAGGCGTCCTGCCCCTTGTCGTTGATGCGGGTGAGTTCCTCGCCCGTGTCCGTGTAGGTGAAGGTCAGCGAGCCGCCGATCTTGCCCTTCTCCGGCTGCGCGGCCATCGGATCCTTGGTCTGCGCGATGACGTGCAGGTTGTCGGGGGCGTAATAGGCCTCCGCCGATTGCGGGATGTTGGGAATCATGCGGATCGGCAGTTCCTTGCCGGCCCACTCCGGGGGCTGGGCTTGATCGGGTCGCGGCAGGTTGGCAAGGTCCGGTGAAGTCGCCCTGGCCGCCGGCTCGGCAGTGGCCATCGGACCGGCCGGCGAGGCACACCCGACCAGAACGCCGAAAAGCGCGGCAAGGCCGGCTGTGGTCCATCGAGCCATTGGTAGGATTCTCATGACTGGTAGCCCCCCTGAATCTTATTGCTTGAATTTGGCTGGCCGTGAGCTGGCCCTGCGCGCCCCAACCAATCATAGCAATGTGCCCGCCCTAACGCCTCCCCGCCGGGGCTACCGGCGGGAGCTTTGAATGTCCTATCCTCGAAGTTCTGGAGGACAGCGAATGAGACTTAGCGGCAAGACTGCCATCGTCACCGGCAGCAGCTCCGGTATCGGTCGCGGTGTCGCGCTTGCCTTTGCGGCGGAAGGCGCGGCGGTCGTCGTGAACTTTCCGGCCGCGGCGCAGGCCGCGGATGCCGACGCCGTCGTGACGGCGATCCGGCAGGGCGGCGGCCGGGCCATCGCGGTCCTGGCCGATGTCAGCAGCGAGGCAGACTGCGCCCGCCTGATCAGCGAGTGCGAGGCTCACTTCGGCCCGGCGGACACGCTCGTAAACAATGCAGGCATCGCCAACGTGGCGCTCGTGCATGAGATGCTGGTGGCGCAATGGGACCACATGCTTGCCGTGCACGTGCGCGGTACCTTCCTGATGACCCGCGGAGTACTGCCCAACATGCTGGCCGGTGGCCGCGGTCGCATCATCAATACCGCCTCCCAGCTCGCCTATAAAGGAGCGGCCGGCTTCTCGCATTACACGGCAGCGAAAGGCGCGATAATTTCGTTCACCCGTTCGGTGGCGCTGGAACTCGCCGACAGCGGCGTGACGATCAACTGTGTTGCCCCCGGCGCGACCCGCACGCCGATCCTGGCCGAGGTGTCAGCGGCGCGGATGGAGGAGATCCGGCGCGCCATTCCGCTGGGACGCCTCGCCGAGGTCGACGACATCGTGCCGAGCTACGTGTTCCTCGCGAGCGAGGCGGGCAGGCACTACCAGGGGCAGTGCATCAGCCCGAATGGTGGCGACGTGTTCTTGTAACGGTCTACCGGGAGGGTCTGTGTTTGACCTATGCTCCGCTCAAATGTTTTGCCGCCTCCTGTTGTCGTTGGCCCTGCTTGCCCCCGCTGCCCCCGGCATCGGCGCTGAAGCAAACTCCACCAACACCGACGCCGTGTCCCTGCAGCAGAAGCCCGGCGACCTGCTGGCGGGCCACCAACGGGCAGTGGCCTATTCCGGCTTCCGGCGCGGCCAGCATCCCGACCGGGGCGAGGGCGCGGTCAATCCCAGCGACAAGGAAATCCTGGAAGACCTCCGGATTCTCAGCCGGCAGACCGATTTCAGATTGATCCGGCTTTATGACGCGCAGGTCAATTCGGAGGCGGTGCTGCGCCTGATCGAAGCGAACAAGTTGCCAATCCAGGTCCTGCTCGGCGCGTGGCTGGATGCCGAGGTCAGCAATCCCAATTGCCCCTGGCACCCGGAACCTTACCCGGCCGACGTCCTGGCCCGGAACAAGTTGCAGAACGGCGCCGAAGTTGAGCGGGCCATTCGCCTTGCCAATGAGTACCAGAAGATCGTCGTCGCCGTGGCGGTTGGCAACGAGGCGCTCGTGGACTGGAACGACCATATGGTGCCGGTAGACGCCGTCATCAGCTATGTCCGGAAAGTGAAAAAATCCATCCGCCAGCCGGTGACAGTGGCGGACAACTACAACTGGTGGGCGCTGCACGGTACGGCCCTCGCCAGGGAACTGGATTTTGTCTCCGTGCATATCTACCCGCTCTGGGAAAAGCAGGATATTGCAACGGCCATGGCTTTTGGCATCGCCAACCTGGAGGCGGTGCGGAAGACCCTGCCGCACAGCCGACTGGTGATTGCCGAGGCGGGCTGGGCCACGGTCGCCAGCGAGTTTGGACCGCGCGCCGATGAGGCCAGACAAAAGCGTTACTACCAGGAGCTGTTTGCCTGGACGGACAAGATGCACATCACCACGTTTTTCTTTGAGGCCTTCGATGAAGACTGGAAGGGCAATCCATCGGATCCGCTCGGCGCGGAGAAGCACTGGGGTATCTTTACCGCAGATCGCAAGCCAAAGCAGGTGATGCAGCGTTAGCGTGCCCTTGGCCTTGTTGTTCACCGGGCCGCCTCGACAAGAAGGACCCTGGCCCAAGGTTCATTGCCAGCGGTTCCTGCTACTCTTGCAGCCGACGAGTAGTGCCGCAAAGGAGTGCAGCATTTGGTCTCAGGCCGGGCGATCCTGTCCCTCGCCGTTCTCTGTGTACCCGGTCTGGCGTCAGGCTATTCCGGAGTGGCGGACGTCACGTTGTCCTGGGGCGTGGACGGCACCTCGATCAGCTGGTCTTCGGCCGATCCGAACACCCTGGCGGTCGTCGGCAACTCCTCGCGATTCACGACCGACGCTGGCAGTAACGGCACCAGTTACTTCAACGCTGACTTTGCCACTTCTTCCAACTACGGCTCCGGCCTCTCCGACGACTGCCTCACGCTGCTCTCCGGTTACAGCACGATCGAGCTTCGCAAGTACGGCTGTCGACAGCGGGACAACAGCAGCATCAACAATCCGGTGTTTCACCGGTCGCCGCCAGTGGACGCCGGGCCGCCGGCGGCGGCAGTCGGCACGCTGAATTTCACCGACACAACGCTCACCGGGACGCTCAATGTCGTGGCCACGACCGACGAGCCCACGGGCGGCGACGAATCCTCGGTCGGTAACGGCGCGAGCGGTTTCAATGTGCGGACGCTGGATGCCTCCCCGTTTGGCAACGCCTGGTACGGCGTCAGCACGGGCGCCACGCTCACGGTGGACCTCACCGGGGACTTCAGCGCTGCCGGATGGGAAATCACCGGTGGGACCGTGCGCTTGCACGATCCGGCCTTTCAGTGCCAGCAGGGCGCGATCGGCGGCGTGGCGCCCGAGTACGTCCTGTGCCAGCTCTCGGCCGTACAGGGCGGCTTCAGCGGCGACGGCTCACACCTGAGCTTCGGCGTCGACACGGATGGCGGCCTGCCGGGAACAACGATGGGGGAAGTCCAGATTCGGGACGCCGGGGGGGCAGTCGTCGCCAGCCTGTCCGGCGTGCTGGCGACGCTGACGGTGGCCGCGGGTGGGGCGCTGACGACCGATTTTGGCGAGTTCCGTTCCGGTGTTGGCACGAGCACGGGCGGTTGCCTGGGCCAGGTTCGCTGGGATGGCGCCAGGATTACCTGCGGCACGCTCACGGCCGGCGGTTTGCAGATCACCGGCACCGCAACGCCCGTCGACACGGAGCCCGACCCCTTCTTCTTCAACAGCGTGACTGACGTGGCACTCAGCACCGTCACCACGTCGAATGCCGTGTCGATCTCAGGGATCGCCGCGCCCGCCCGGATCACCGTCGCCGGAGGCCAGTATTCGATAGGCTGCACAGCGACATTTACGACGGCGGCCAGCAACCTTCCGCTCGGCTCCACGGTCTGTGTCCGGCAGACGAGCTCGCCGAGCCCCGCTACGGACACGGTGACGACTCTTACAATCGGGGGCATCACCGGCACGTATACGACAACGACGGTCCCGCCGGATATCACGCCCCAGCCATTTTCGTTTGCCGACCAGATCGACGTCGCCGCCGCCACGCCGGTCGTTTCTGCCCCGGTCACGATCAGTGGCATCAACGGCGCGTCGCCGGTGTCCGTTTCCGGCGGCGAGTACTCTCCCGGGTGCAGCGGAACATTCACCACCGTGTCCGGCACCGTGACTCCCGGCCAGTCGGTGTGCGTGCGGCACACGAGCGCGGTTGCACCGCTCGCCGCGACGGACACCACGCTGACGGTCGGAGGCGTGTCGGACACCTTCACCAGCACGACGTCCGCCGCCGCGCCGGACACCACCCCGGATCCCTTCGTTTTCGCGGATCGGTCCGACGTGGCGCTGGCGACGGAAATCACCTCGGCGCCGATTGTTATCGCAGGCATCAATGCGGCGACCACGGTGACCGTGACGGGAGGTGCCTATTCGGTGGGCTGCACAGCCGACTTCGTCAGCACGCCAGGCAGCGTGACCGACGACGAGCCCGTCTGCGTGCGCCACACGAGCGCCGCGGCCAACAGTGCCCAGACCAGCACCACGCTGACAGTCGGTAGCGTGTCCGGCACGTTCACGAGTACCACAGTGGCCGCAGCTCCCGACACGACGCCGGACGCGTTCAACTTTTCCGATGCGGTCAATGTGGCGCTGGCCAGCGAGATCACCTCGGTACCCGTGACAATCACCGGCATCAGTGTTGCTGTCGCCGTCAGCGTCACCGACGGTGCGTACTCCGTGGGCTGCACTCCCACCTACGTCACCGCGCCAGGCACTGTGACGAGCAACCAGACGATCTGTGTGCGCCACACGAGCGCCGCGACCAACAGCACCCAGACGATGACGACGTTGACGGTTGGCGGCGTGAGCGGTACGTTTTCAAGCACGACCGTGGCCATTGGCCAGGACGGTACGCCTGATGCGTTTACATTCACCGATGCGGTCAATGTGTCTCTATCCGTCACTGTTACATCTGCGCCGGTGCCGATCACCGGCATCAGTGTTGCTGTCCCTGTCAGCGTCACCGGCGGTTCGTATTCGGTCGGCTGCTCTCCCACCTACGTCACCACGCCCGGCAGCGTGACCAGCAACCAGACGATCTGCGTCCGCCACACGAGTTCTGCGACCAACAGCACCCTAACGATCACGACGTTGACGGTTGGCGGCGTGTCGGACAGCTTCGTGAGCACGACCATCGCAGCGACGGGTGGCGGAGGTGGTGGCGGAGGAGGAACTCTCGATCCGCTGATGCTCGGTATGCTGGCCGGGCTGCCGGCATGGCGTCGCCGTCGCAAGTCTTTGGGCTTCAGGAGTCCTGTGTGATCGATCTCTTTGCTGTCGCCATCGCCGTGGTGCTGGCCGGTCTCGCCGGTGTCTACTTTTTCAGGTACTGGACCCACCCCTGGGATATTTATTACCCGAAGATCGCCTGGCTGCGGGCCGGCATCTACTTCTGTAGCTGCTACCTGCTGTCGTACTGGAGTGGCGCGCTGGAGTTGCTGGTGGCAAGCCCCATCGCCACGCCGGGACAGCTCGCGGACACGCGCTGGCAGCTGTTCTCTGCCGGGTATTACATTTTCATTTTCGTGGCGTATGCCGGGGTCTGGTCGTACTTCACCCCGGTGTTCGAACGGCGGAGCAATCGACTGGTGTCGGCGGCGTTTGGGTTCCTGTGGGGCTCGAGTTCCGGGCAGTTGTTTCTCTCCATCTGGCTGCTCGTGGGTAAAGCCGGCCTGCCGGAGTGGGGTGCCTGGCTCCTGACCTTCCTGATTCTCGGCGCCTACCAGCCCAACTGGCACAACATCTACTGGGACCACTACATCGCGCCCGAACACGACACGCCCATGACGCAGAAGATCAAGGCACTGGGCTGTCACATTCCCAACCTGGCCATCGGGCTGACCCACCTGGCGCTCTACGACAGCTACCTGTTGTTCGTGAGTGCACAGGTGATCGCCTGTATGTCGGCGGCGCTCGGCATGCGCTACCCGGCCCCCTGGGTGGCGCCCAGCGCCCTCAATTACGCGCGCCGGACTGCCGGCAATCCGCCACGCTGCACAGGCTACCTGCCAGAGGACCCGTTGACCGATCCCTACACGCCGTTCTATCCGGGTTGGCGGGGCCCGGATCGCCGCTAGCGGCACTGGCGATGACTGCAACCCCCAACGTCACCGACCGCCCGTCGCTGCAGCGGATCAGGCTGGAGGACCGCTACGAGCTGGAGCACGGTCGCGCCTTCATGAGTGGCATCCACGCGCTGGTGCGCCTGCCGTTGTTGCAGCGGGCGCGCGACGCGGCCCGGGGCCTCAACACCGCGGGATTCATCAGCGGCTATCGCGGCAGCCCACTCGGTGGCTACGACCAGGCGCTGTGGCAGGCAAAGCGCTACCTGACTGCACAGAACATCGTCTTTCAGCCCGGCGTCAACGAAGAGCTGGCCGCGACCGCGGTGTGGGGCACGCAGCAGCTCGATCTTTATCCCCGGAGCCGCAAGTTCGATGGTGTGTTTGGGATCTGGTATGGCAAGGGTCCCGGCGTGGACCGCTGCGGTGACGTGTTCAAGCACGCCAACCTGGCCGGCACCGCCCGTCACGGTGGCGTGATCGCCATTGCCGGCGATGACCATGTGGCGAAGAGCAGCACTGCCGCTCACCAGAGTGACCACATTTTCAAAGCCTGTGGTCTCCCGGTGTTCTTTCCGGCCAGCGTTCAGGAAATACTCGATCTGGGGTTACACGCCCTGGCGCTCAGTCGCTTCGCCGGCGTCTGGAGTGCGATGAAGACCATCCAGGAGGTGGTCGAGAGCGCCACGACCGTGGAAATCGACGCGGACCGCGCGCAGATCGTGCTACCCGAAGACTTCCGGGTTCCTCCGGGCGGGCTGCACATCCGCTGGCCCGATCCCCCGCTCGACCAGGAAGCCCGGTTGATGGACTACAAGTGGTACGCGGCCCTCGCGTACATCCGGGCGAACAAGCTCAACCACAACGTTATCCACAGCGGCCGCGACCGCTTCGGCATCATCGCGAGCGGCAAGAGCTTCAACGACACGCGCCAGGCCCTGGATGACCTGGGGCTGGATGCGGAGACCTGCCGGCAGCTCGGTATTCGCCTGCACAAGGTGGCTGTCGTATGGCCCCTCGAGGCGACGATCACGCGCGATTTTGCCAGGGGCCTGCAGGAAATCCTGGTGGTCGAGGAAAAACGCCAGGTGATGGAGTACCAGCTCAAGGAAGAGCTGTACAACTGGCGGGCGGATGTGCGCCCGAACGTGCTCGGCAAGTTCGATGAACCGGAAGGCGATGGCACCGGTGGCGAATGGAGCTGGCCGAATCCCAGCGACAACTGGCTGCTGCGGGCCAAGTCCGATCTCACACCGGCGATCATCGCCAAGGCCATTGCGAAACGGCTCCGCAAAATGGGTGTCGGGCCTGAGATCAGCGCCAGGATGGAGGCGCGCATCGCCGTGATCGAAGCCAAGGAACGCCGGCTGGAACCCCTGAGCGTGCACTCCGGGCCGGAAGCGGGTCAGGAAGGCAACACTCCGGAGCGCCCGCCCTGGTTCTGCAGCGGCTGTCCGCACAATACCAGTACCCGCGTTCCCGAAGGCTCGCGCGCGGTGGCCGGTATCGGCTGCCACTACATGGCGGTGTGGATGGACCGCTCCACGGTGACCTTCAGCCAGATGGGCGGCGAAGGCGTCAGCTGGGTTGGCCAGGCGCCGTTCACCACCGAGCAGCACATCTTTGCCAACCTGGGTGACAGCACCTATTTCCATTCCGGCCTGCTGGCCATCCGGCAAAGCATCGCGGCCGGCGTGAACATCACCTACAAGATCCTGGTCAATGATGCGGTCGCCATGACGGGCGGCCAGCCGGTTGAGGGCGCGTTGACCGTGGCGGATATGACGCGTGAGCTGCACGCCGAAGGCGCGCGCCGCATCGTCGTGGTGAGTGACGATCCCGACCAGCACCTCAAGGAGTCCGTAGCGCTTGCGCCTGGAGTCACCGTCCGCCACCGTGATGACCTCGACGAAATCCAGCGGCAACTGCGCGATATTCCCGGCTGTACCGTGCTCATCTACGACCAGACCTGTGCGGCCGAGAAACGTCGCCGGCGCAAGCGCGGGACGCTGCCGACCCCCGACACGACGGTGATCATCAACGAACTGGTGTGCGAGGGCTGCGGTGACTGCTCGGTGCAGAGCAACTGCCTCTCCGTAGAGCCGGTCGACACGCCCTTCGGCCGCAAGCGCCGGATCAACCAGAGTTCCTGCAACAAGGATTACTCCTGCCTGAAGGGCTTCTGCCCGAGTTTCGTCACTGTCGAGGGCGGTACGCTGCGCAAGCCAGCTCCGTTGCAGCCTGGCGAATTGGCGGGACTGCCACCGGTACCGGAACCCGAGTTGCCGGATGCCGAAGGCGCCTGGGGCGTCGTCGTTGCCGGTATCGGCGGCACGGGTGTCATCACGGTCGGGCAACTGCTCGGCATGGCAGCACACCTGGAAGGCAAGGGCGTGGTCACGCAGGACGCCGCCGGCCTCGCCCAGAAAGGCGGGGCAACCTGGAGCCACGTGCAGATTGCCAACGCGGCCAGCGCCATATTTACGACGAAAGTCGATACGGCCAAGGCTGACCTCGTCATCGGTTGCGACCCGATTGTGACCGCGGACCCGGCCACGTTGAGCGTGATGCACGAAGGCCGCACCGGCGTGGTGCTGAACAACCACGGCTCGCCCACGGCTGCATTCGTGGAGGATGCGGACTGGCGTTTCCCGGCGGCACGTTGCGAGTCTGCCATTGTGCGCGCCGTCGGTCGGGACAACGTCTGGCAGTTCGACGCGGACCACGTTGCCACCCGGCTGTTTGGTGATTCGGTCTACAGCAACCTGATCATGCTTGGGTTTGCCTGGCAAAAGGGCCGTGTACCCTTGAGTCGCGCGGCGCTACTGCGCGCCATTGAAGTGAATGGCGTGCAGGTAGACAACAACCAGAAAGCCTTCGCGTGGGGCCGTGCCTGCGCCCACGACGTTGGCGCCGTCCTGGGTTTGATCGCTGCGCCGGTGGCGCCGATCGCCCAGCTGCCCTCCATCGACGCACTGGTGGCGGAGCGCGCGGCGTTTCTGGCGGAGTATCAGGACGCCGCCTACGCGGAGTCGTATCGGAAGTTTGTGGCACAGGTACGAGCATCGGAAGCGCCCTTGCAGTCCGGTCTGGCCATGACCGAAGCCGTCGCACGGTACCTCTTCAAGCTGATGGCCTACAAGGATGAGTACGAGGTGGCCCGCCTGCACACCCGGAAGGCGTTTGCGGACCAGATCGCGACGCTGTTCGAAGGCAACTACAGAATAGTGCACCACCTCGCGCCGCCGATTCTGGCGCGGCGCAATGCCGGTGGCGAGCTCGTCAAGCAGCGCTACGGCCCGTGGGCGCGCAGCGCGATGCGCGTGCTGGCTGCGATGAAGGGTCTGCGTGGCGGCCCGTTCGATCCGTTCGGCAGAACGGAAGAACGGCGGCTGGAGAGGGCACTGATCACTGACTTTCGGCGCTGCGTTGAAGAACTTCTGCCGGCGCTCCGCCGGGAGAACCAGAGCCTGGCCGCGGAAATAGCGTGCATCCCCGAGGGCATACGGGGTTATGGGCACGTGAAGCAACGTCACCTGAAAGAAGTACGCAGCCGGTGGGAGACGCTGATGATGCGGTGGCGCGCTAGCGGGTAGCACCATTCCCGCCGGAGCTGCGTGTGGTCGCGTACAGACGCACCGCTCACACCTCGTTAATGTCTCTCCCGTATTCTGCGTCGTTTACCGGCGCGCCCCAGGCGCAACAACGCCGGTCTTAACATAAGGATGATCACATCATGATTTCATCATGCTGGCTTCGCTGCGGCCGCACATTCATGCTGGTGCTGGCGGGCGCTGCCCTCAGCGTCGAATCGTTGCAGGCGCAGACGACGGGACCCGTCGCTGCGTACGCCTTCGATGCCGGCAGTGGACTGGTGCTGGCCGACGTCTCCGGAAATGCCAACACCATGACGCTCATCAACGGACCGGTGTGGGCGCCCGGGCGCTACGGCACTGCGCTGTCATTCGACGCCAACAATGACCGGGCAGTGGCCCAGGCGTACGCTCCGGCACTGAACCTCGCGGGCGGCAGTCTGACGCTGTCGGCGTGGATCTATCCACGGTCAAACAGCACGTGGCAGATGATCGTGCTGAAGCCCGCCAGCGCGGCGCACGCGGCTCCTTACTTTGACTGGTCGATGCACCGCGAGAAGTCGACCGGCCGAATCATTGGCTTTTTGGGGTGCGACGCGCAACAGCGCGCGAGCAACGCCACCACGCCGCTCAACACCTGGACGCACGTGGCCGTCACCTATGACGGCGTGGCGCTGCGCCACTACCTCAACGGCGCACTGGATCGCACGACGCCGCTGACCTGTACCGTCAAAAATACCAGCTCCCAGGCCATTCGAATCGGGGCGAACGGGGGCAATGGCGAGGTGATGAACGGCTCGATCGACGACGTGCGTGTCTACAGTCGCGTCCTGTCCGCCGCCGAGATTCAGGCGGACATGGCGACCCCTGCTGGCAGCCCGGCACCGCCGCCCGATACCACTGTGCCAACCGTCGCGATCGGCGCGCCGCTGGCCGGCGCCACCGTGAGCAGCACGGTCACGGTCTCCGCGACGGCGTCCGACAATACCGGGGTCGTCGGCGTGCAGTTCCGGCTCAATGGGGCGAATCTTGGCGCGGAAGACTTAAGCGCGCCGTATGCGACGGCCTGGTCGAGCGCGACGGTAAGCAACGGTCCGCACGTGCTGGCCGCAATCGCGCGTGATGCGGCCGGCAACAAGACCACCTCCGGTGCCGTTGCAGTAACAACTTCCAATACCGTCCCCATTCAGACCCTTGCGGCGAGTATCGGGGCATCCCCCGTCGCCGGCCCTGCGCCACTGATCGGCGTGGATCTCACGGCGAGTGTGTCCGGCACGGCTACCGGGACGACGACGTACACGTTCTACTGCAACCGGCCCGACACCGGCACCAGCGTGTCCCAGCCCTGGGACCGTCAGGTGACCGGCAGTACCCAGACGGTGCTCGCCGCTGCCGATGTCTGTCGCTACGACACGCCCGGAAGCTACACGGTCAAGGTGATTGCGCAGCGTGCGGCACTGGCTGCTGAAGCACGCACTGTCATTACCGTAGCCGCGCCAGGCGGTCCGGTGCAGGTGACGCTCAGCGCCAGTCCTGCCAGCGTCGCGACGGGTGGAACCTCAAACCTGAACTGGACCTCACTCAATGCGGCCTACTGCCAGGCCGGGGGCGCGTGGGCCGGCATCAAGGCGCCGGCCGGGTCAGCCAGCACGGCCGCGCTGACCGCGGCCACCAACAGCTTCACCCTGACCTGCAGTGGCGCGGCGGGCTCTGCGACGGCGTCCACGGTCGTCACCGTATCGGGGGGCGTCGCACAGGCGGGGCTGAACTTCCCAGGGTCGGCAGCCGTGGAGACGACGATGCGTTTCCGGTTCCTGAACCCGCTGGCGATCTTTCCGGCGACATACATCTGGCGCGCCTATCCGAGGCGTCAGTCCGGCTACTACACTGCCTTCTTCTGGGGTAATGATGATGGCAAGGGAGACATCAGTACGTTCCTGTGGGCTGGCCGGAACGAGGCAGACAGCTTCTACGGAGCTCACCCGTACCCTGACGGTGGCGGTTCTGCCACCACGACGCACCAGTGGGAAATTGCCGTTCAGCAGGCGGACTTCGTGAACGGCGTCGTGGTCTATGACCGGTGGTACACGCAAGCGCTACGCGTGTGGACTGACGCCGCCGGCCAGAAGCACCACGAGTTCTACTGGGACCTGCCGAACACCGATGCCGCGCATATGGTGTCTCGAACGACCAACGCGGACTGGGGCAACCGCACCCCGCCGGTGCCGGCGCTGACCTGGGGCGATGCGCCCTGGGCACCGGGCCGCGAGGTGTGGAACGGAGTCTTGCGCGGAATACAGATCTACTCGGCCAACCTGTCAGTACCCGAAATCCTGAGCGAGGTCAGTACTCCGTTATCGACTGGCAACGGTGCGAGCAACGTCTGGTACCTGAATCTCAACCCGACGCCCACCGATATTTCGGACAAGTCGGGTGCCGGCCACAATCCCGCGTGGGTCGGCACGGAGCGACCGACCTTGTGGACGGGTCCTTGAGGCAAGATCGCGGGTGCGTTGCCTGGCTGGCCAGGCGTACACTCGCGGTCCCACCGGGGACCGGAGTCTGTACGCATGCCTTCAAGCCTTGTCAGCGATCTGCTTGATCGTCGTTCCGTACTGAAGGCGTCCCTCGGGCTCGGGCTTGGGCTGGGGCTCGGTGCGGAGCCCGGTCGTGCAGCGGGCAAGACCGCCGGGCTGAACTACGCCGACCCGGCCGATAACCTCTACGCCTTCGGCAAGCTCTGGGCCGGCTACGACAAGCCGGTGATCGGCGGCTTCCACGGCCTGATGTACCTGCGCATCCCGGGCCGGCGCATGGTGCCGGTGTTTGGCTACACGGGCACCGGCGCGCTGCTGGCCCGAATCGACGAAAACAAGGACCTGTGGATCAAGTCCCGCGAGACCGGCTACTTCACTGACCTGCGTACCGGCGACATCCTGGAGACCTGGGCGAACCCGTTCACCGGCAAGACGGTGCCGGTCTATCACTTCTACAACGACGTGCTGGTGGGCAAGGTTGGCAAGGAGATCCCGAAGTTTTTCCTCGGCGTGGAGGGCGACAGCCCCACGCTGATGAACGAAGGTACCGCATTTGCTGATGCCGCCGGTCGCTACCCCTTCATCCTGCCATTCGAGACCTACGGCGACGATATGCTGCTGTCCTGGGACTACACCCACGACTACACCAATCCCGTCACACCCGAAGGCTGGCCGCGGTCTTCCACCGGCAAGCGCACGACTCCCTCTGAGCATTTCACCTTCAGCTTCTCGAAGCGGGAGCTGGAGGACCGCGACCTGCCCACCGTGCGCTTCACAGCCGGCTTCACGCGCCTGTCCGAGTGCTGGCCCTTCATGCAGATGGGCGGCACGGAGTTTGCCGGCGCCACCCTGTTCGGCCGCATGTTCAGTCACAAGGGCCTGAAGGGCACCGACGATGTTCCTCCGAAGGTGCGGGCCTACATCGAGAAGCACGCGCCGGAGTACCTTACCGTGCCCGATGGCTGGGTGCCCGACAATTCCCGCGTTGATACCTGGAAGGCCTACGCGCAGGACATTCCGCCGGAGAACCGGGACTACCCCTGGAAGCCCTCGGCGTTTCGGGTGCCGACGGGCAGCGGGCGCCGCTCGTAGGAGCGCGTTCACGCGCGACCCTGCAATCCAGTGCGCATCAACACCCTCAAAGACCGCCTCCGGGAGCATGGCGCGCGGCCGGTCCACGAGTCCCGGGTGCTGCGAACCTGGGTGCGGGGCTTGCCCATCGACGGTGAGCACGGGACGCCAGAGTTTCCGTCGCGCCTGAAGGCGCTCCTGCAGGGATTGGCCCACGAGCTTGGTGGCCTTGTGCGCACACGCTCGGGGCACACTGGTGCTGACGGGTCCTCGCGCCTGCTGCTCGATCTGGCGGATGGCCAGTCCGTGGAAACCGTACTGCTGCCGCCGACCGGTGTCTGCGTATCCACCCAGGTGGGTTGCGCGGTGGGCTGCGTGTTCTGCATGACCGGCCGTCAAGGCCTGATTCGCCAGCTTGGCAGTGCCGAGATCGTCGCCCAGGTGGTTGTGGCCCGGACCCGCCAGGCCGTGCGCAAGGTCGTGTTCATGGGCATGGGCGAGCCCGCGCACAACCTCGACAACGTGCTGGAGGCTATTCATCTGCTCGGTACCGAGGGCGAGATCGGGCACAAGAATCTCGTGTTTTCCACCGTGGGCGACCGGCGCGTCTTTGAGCGGCTGCCCGAGGGGCCGGTGAAGCCGGCGCTGGCGCTGTCGCTGCACACCACTGACCCGGAGCTTCGGAGCCAATTACTGCCGCGCGCGCCGCGCATCGACCCGGCAGAGCTGGTCGAACTCGGCGAGCGCTACGCCAGGGCCACGACGTACCCAATCCAGTACCAATGGACGCTGCTGGCCGGTGTGAACGACGGCGATGACGAGCTTGACCGCATCGTCACGCTGCTCAAAGGCAAGTACGCGGTGCTGAACTTCATTCCCTACAACACGGTAGACGGTTTGCACTATCAACGGCCGTCCTGGGAGCGTGCGGCCGCAATGGCCCGTTATCTGCATCAGCGGGGTGTGCTGACGAAGCTGCGCAGGTCAGCCGGTCAGGATATTGAGGGCGGCTGCGGGCAGCTGCGGGCGCGCAGTCCGATGGCAGCTGCCCATTCCTCAAGGCTGGCCGGCCGGCTCGATCAGTCGGGCGGTGTTATTCCTCGGTGAATTCACTGCCGTGCTGACGGGGTGCGCCAGCATCTGCTTCTCTGGGTAAGGAAGCAGGCAGGCGAGTGCGGTACCCGTGTCGCCGGCAAGCCAGGCCGCATGATCCTCCCGGCGCAGGATTGCCGGCATCCGTGCCCTGCTGTTGTGGATCCCGGTCATGAACGCGTTCGCCGGCATGGTGATGATCGTGCAGGACTCGAGCACTGAACCGTCCGCGGCAATGGAAGCGTCCCACAGTCCGGCCAGCCCGAACAGCGGCTGATCTTCAAGGTGTATGAACCACGGCTGCTTGCCATCGTCCCGCACCTGCCACTCGTAGAAGCCCAGGGCCGGGAGCAGGCAACGCCGGCCGTGTTGCCACGGACCGCGGTAGCTGGGCGCTGTCGCAATCGTTTCAATCCGCGCGTTGATGGTGCTGAGCCTGGGTGGAATGCCCTTCGCCCAGAAGGGCACCAGCCCCCAGCGGAGCAGTTCGCAGGCGCGCGCGCCGTCGCCTTCCCGGACCACGGGCACCGCGGTCGTTGGCGCAATGTTGTAGCTCTCGAAGAGCGGCGCCGGGCGGGTAAGCGCCCAGTCACGTTCGAGGGCCGCTTCAATTTTCGAGACGTAACGTCCACACACCCGCGTATTCTGCCTGCCGGCGGCAGCCGTAGCAGCCACAGGCACCGTCCAATCGTGTAAATTGCCCGGGCAATGCATCTGACCCTTCTGGAAATCGCCCGCGACGGCACCACCCCGCAGTCCGGGATCGTCGTGGCAGGCATTGCCGCCGCCGTCGTCCAGGCGACGGGTGAGATGTACCGGACCACCGGTTACAAGCCCCCGTGGACGGGCTACCTGGCGGCGTCCGGTGAGCAGATCGTGGGCACTTGTGCGTTCAAGACCGCCCCCTCCGACGGTGCCGTCGAGATTGCCTACTTCACGTTTCCTGGTCACGAAGGGCAGGGTGTTGCCACCGCGATGGCCCGGAAACTCATTGACATCGCCTACGCGACCGATCGCTCGCTGAAAATTATTGCCCACACGCCGCCGGAGCGAAACGCCTCGAATGCGGTCCTCAACAAGATCGGCTTCCTCCTGCTCGGGGACTATGAGGACCCCGTGGCGGGGACCGTGTGGGAGTGGGAGTACATCCGCTAGCGTAGTCCCAGGCGGTACGAAACCTGGTGAGATCTTCATTCCAGTGTGATCGCACCAGTTTTGCGATCTGGTGCGGCACGCGGTTATCCGTAACGATGCGTGGTGCACTTCAGGATCACCGGCGAACTATTCCACGTGGAGACGATCGCCCGAGGTTCGGGTATCCGCACGCGTCGTCGACTAGTCAAGGTCTACGGGGCAGGACGCTGGCGCAAACTGAAGGGCCTGGCCGAGGTCAGGCTCAGTTCTGGCGAGGTACTTCTGGCAGAGCTACACTGGTACGAAGCAGCCGGTATTGGCAAGCGAGAGATCAAACTCAAACGCTTCATCTAGGGATACCAAGCTTATGAGCAATGCCCCAAATGCCCTGGTGATCTGCATCGACAACGCCGGCTACGAGGCCGCGCTTGAGCGTCGAAAAATCTATGAGTGCCTGCCCGACAGCGAGGCCCTGGGGCGCAGGATGCTGCGGGTTATCGACGAGTCCGGCGAAGACTACCTCTACTCCGAAGACCTGTTCGTTGCCGCCCCGTTGCCGGAGGCCGTCCGCCGTGCCGTTCTGAAGTCCGCCTAGCCCGTCTTCCTGGGGCGCCACGGGTCTGGACGACCGCTGTCCGCCTTCACCTTCCTGAATACTTCCTGAACAACCACACCTCGCTGCTGGCTGATCCGATCAAACCTGGTCAATGGGGGTTTTCTGGCCGGCCCGATTGAGTACACTCCCCAAAGCAGGCCTAAAGAAAATTCAGCCCGTTCAAGCCTCAGGGAGCCAGTCATGTTCGAACGCACGAAGCCCACGCCGGAATCCGCAAGCCCGGTTGCCAGCCCTTCCCAGCCCTCAGCACCCAGTATCGAGTCCACACCCAGGCCCAGCGCGAGCAGTCCGGCAACGGCTACTCGCGGCCGGACGACGGCCGTCATCGGACCGTCCATTCAGATCGATGGGACGCTGCGCGGCCAGGAGGATCTGTTCGTCGAAGGCGAAGTGACCGGCACGATTCAGCTGCAGAACCACACGCTGACCATCGGCACGCAGGGCAAGATCAAGGCGGATGTCTACGCGCACACCGTGTTTGTCGAAGGCTCCATGGAAGGCGACCTGTTCGGCTCCGAGCAGGTGATTGTCCGCAAGAGTGCCAAAGTTCGCGGGAACATTACGTCGCCGCGGGTGAGCCTGGAAGACGGTGCTTCCTTCAAGGGTTCCATTGAGATGGACCCGGAGTCGGTGAAGAGCGTGCTCGGATCGAACAGCAGCGCGCAGCGCAGCGTGCCAAAGCCTGCCGCTTCACCGGCCATGTCGCCGGCTACTCCCATTGGCAGTGCGAGTGGCCAGTCACGCTAATTGTTCGCGTTGATCAACTGACGCGCGGAACGTGGTGAGTCTTCCGAACCGCACGGCGAATGGGGCGGCTGCGGAACCTGCGCCTGTCAGTGCGCCGCTGTTCCGCCGGCTGGTGGAGTCGCTGAGTGTGGAGCAGCGCTGCGTCGTGCTTGACCTCGGGTCGGTGCGGCCCGAGACCGTCGCGCTGCTGACGCCCTTCCGCTGCCGCCTGGAGATCGCTGATCTCGCAGACGGGCTCGAGGCGCTCGACGCGGAGCCAGACCGCGAACTGCGGCGGAAGATGGTCGAGGAGATGTTGCCGCCGCCGCGATCCGAGCCGACCGACCTCGTGCTGTGCTGGGACCTGCTGAATTACCTGCAGCGGCCTGCCATAGCGACGCTTATGGAGTGTATTGCTGCCAGGCTGCGGCCCGGGGCGTTTGCTCACGCGCTGATCGTGTATTCCGGGACGACCATGCCGGCGATACCGAGCCAGTTTGCACCGCTTGCGGATGGGCGGCTGATCGAGTCCTTGACGACCGACGCCCGGCGGACCGCGCCCCGGTACTCGCCCGAAGACCTCGGCAGGTGCATGCGCGGCTTCCGGTCGGAGAGCGCCATGCTGCTGCGGAACGGGATGCAGGAATTCCTGTTTCGTGCCTGAGTCGCTACGAGTCCTGCCAGGCCGGTGCGCGGCGATAGGTGAGTGACCGCCACACCCACTCGACAGGGCCGATCCGGAAGCGCGCAAGCCAGGCGACGCTCCAGGCCAGTTCCAGCGCCCAGAGCAGCAGGACAATGCCGTAGAGCTCGAAGCCCGTAACCCGCCCGTACAGCGCCAGGCCGAAGCCGTAGAAAATGATCGCGCAGAGGATCGACTGGGCCAGGTAGTTCGTCAGCGCCATGCGCCCGACTGCCGCGAGCGCCCGCCGGATGGCGACGCCGCCGGTCGCCTGGCAGAACCACAGAATCAGTCCGAGGTAGCCGAGCGCCATGGCAAGGCGGCGCACGTCGTACGTGAGCTTGGTGACTTCCGCGGTGACCGGGTGGAAGTCCGAGGCGAGCAGGGCGCTGGTTTGCCACAGGGCCAGCGGCAGGCCGATGATGAAACCCACTGCACTCATTGCGACGTAGCGCGAGCGCGGCGCCGGGCGCGTGAGCACGCCGGACCGGCACAGCACCATGCCGAGGATCATCATCGCCAGGGCGTCCAGGAACCACCACTTTACCGCGACGATGGTCTGCAGGATCAGGCTGACCTTGGCCTGGCGAATGACGATCTCAGCAAGCGTGCCCGTTTGCATCGTGCGGATATCGGCAGCCATCTCTTCGTCACGAGGACTCGGGCGTGCTTTCTTCAGCTCCTTGGCCCATTCCGTAGCAGCCGCGCTGTCGGGAGTCGCGCTGCTGGCAACCTCCAGTGAGCTCAGGTGACTGATCTCCAGCCCCCTGAGCACGGCAGGCACCGTCAGTGCCGCCAGCACGATTGCAAGCAGGATCGGCGTGCGCAGGTGGCGCAGCGGGTAGAGGCACAGTCCCGCCAGTCCGTAGACGAAGAGGATGTCGGCAGGCCACAGGAATACGTACGCGTTGACCAGTCCAAAGGCGATCAATACGAAGGTTCGCCGATACCAGATGCCGCGAGCAGTCCCGGGCGGGCTGTTCACTTCCAGTCGCGTCAGCAGCAGCAGGGCACCGGCGCCGAAGAGCAGGGAGAGCAGCGTGCGCTGGGTGCCTTCGAACAGCATGTGGACAACTATCCAGGTCGCGACCGGCGCTCCGGCGCGCTCAGCGATGGCAAACGGATAGTCGAAGAATGCCTGCGGCCCGGCGAACGCCCAGATGTTCATCATCAGCACGCCCAGCACCGCGATGCCGCGGGCAACATCCAGGGCGAGGATGCGTTCCTGCCGGGGAACGGGTCCGGGCCTTGCGGTGACTGGTGTGTCCATCACGGCCAGTCCGGGTCTAGCGCGCCACAAGTTCCACCGTCGCCTTGCTGGCTTTGTCGCCGCGCGTCCAGCGCAGCTCCACTTTCTGGCCCGGCTCGAGTTGCTTCAGCAATTCGTTGAAGCCGCCGAGGCCGTTGACCTCCTTGCCGTCCAGCTGCGTAAGGATGTCGCCGGCCTGCATGCCGGCCTGGTCGGCAGGAGAGCCTGGCACCACGCCGTCAAGTCGCAGTCCCGGGCCCTGAAAGGCAAAGTCGGGCACCGCACCCACCGACACCCGGCGCGTGCGTACCCCTGGCGCCGGGCCCGTGCCGGTCAGGGGCGTGGCGGCATTGACCGCCAGCCGCTTCTCGGTGGACGCGAGGTAGCCGATCGCCTCGGTGGCGACGGTCGCGACCCGCACCATGCCCGCTCCGTCCACCTTGTCGGGGGTGTCGGTGGGCCGGTGGTAGTCGAAACCGGCGCCGGCGAACAGCTGCACGCCGGGGATGCCCGCCTCGATGAAGGCCCGCTGGTCCGAGGATTCGCTGGCGCCGGGAATGCTCTTCGTCGCCACGCCGGTGACGGCCGTAATTCCGCTGAACACGAAGGGCCATTCCCGGGCACTCTCGGTGGCGATGACGGACACCGGGTTCGTGCCCAGGCGCCCGACCGTGTCCATGTTGATGATGCCGTAAAGCCCGGACAGCGGCACCGGGACCGGGTTCTTAACGTAGTAGCGGGAGCCCAGCAGCCCGGCTTCCTCACCGCTGAAGGCGATGAAGACAATCGTACGGGGCGGCGGCGGGCCGGCGGCCAGCGCCTTCGCCATCTCGATCAGCACGGCGACGCCGCTGGCGTTGTCATCGGCGCCCGGATGCACCTTGCCCAGCGCATCGACACGCGCACCCGGCCAGCCGAGACCGAGGTGATCGTAGTGGGCGGTCAGCAGCGCCGCCTCGCCCTTGAACTTCGGCTCGGCACCGGGCAGCACGGCCACCACGTTCTGCAGTGTCTCTGCCTTCTTCTCCGCGCCGCCGACGGCCTTGAAGGCCTGGAAATACGTACCGTTGTCGCCGCCGGGCTCGAGGCCCGCGGCGGCAAGCTGATCCCGGATGTAGTCCCGGGAGGCCGCGAGACCAGCACTGCCGAAGCCGCGGCCCTGGCGCTCGGGGGCCGCGAGGAAGTTCACGTGGGCCAGCAGCTTGTCGGCCGCGTAAGCGGCGGGTGGTTCCGCCAGCGCGGCGCGCTTCGGCAATGCCGCGAGGGCGAGGGGTGTGCCCTTCTTCTGCAGGTTGACGTTGAGCGGCGAGTCCGCGGTCGGCCATTCGCCCTTGGCCACGTTGGCGGGCTCCAAGCCTGCGAAGGCCAGCCAGGAGTACTTTCCGTAGTGGGGCAGCTTGCGGGCCAGGCCCGCCATCGCCTCGTCGGGATCGGAGGTCACCCAGCCCACGGCGAGCTTCGGGTCGTCCGGGTGCCGGTGGGTGAGGACATGGGAGTGGCCGGCGAAGGGCAGCTCCGCGGCGCCGATCTTCACGCCCGTGGCGCTGACGGTCAGGCCCAGGGCGGGCTCGCTGGCGAATAGCTTCGCGGCGAAACGGTTCTGCCGGCCCAGCAGCCACACGCTGCGGTCGGCGGGCAGCTTGCTGATCTCCTGGTCCGTAACGATGGTGATCTTGTTCGACGGGCTCTTCCAGGCGCCAAGTACGCTCCGCCACTTATCCGCCTCGGCGGCGGGCAGCACGGCCACCACCTCGCTGGCGCCGAAAAGCTGGCCGATGCTGGGTGCGGTTTCTCGCGGGTCGAGCATGCGGAAGAGGTCGAAGGCGGGATCCACGGACACGGCTGTGGGTGCCGACGTGGTGTCGATGCTGAAGGTCGTGCGGGCGTCCTTGCTGCGGATCTTCGCGATCACGGGGCCCGCGGCGGTGCTGACCACCACGGGCACCTCAAGGTCGTAGGACCCCGCCTGGCGCTGGGTGACCACGCCGGTGACGGTAAACGTGCTGCCGCTGCCCGCGACCTTCACGTCGCTGACCGCGAGATCCGCGGCGCCGGTGCGGTTGACCCAGTCATCGAAGAAGCGGGCCAGGTTGCGGCCGGTGGTCTTTTCGAAGGCGGTGCGCACGTCACCGAAGCTGGCGCGGGTACCGCGGTAGTCCTTGTAGAAGGTGCGAAGCGACTGGCGGAAGAGGTCGTCGCCCACCAGCTGCCGCAGTTCGTGGAAGCCCATCAGCGTCTTGCCGTAGCCGACCGCCTCCGTGGCGGCGCTGTGCCGGGAGCGGAATTCCTTCAGTGGGAAGTCGCCACTTGTGCTGGCGAAGTCCCGGTACTTCTTCAGCACATCACGCCGGTACTCGGCCGCTTTCATGCCATCGGGGTCCTCGATCTCCTTCATCAGGTGATCGGCCATGTAGGCCGTGAGGCCCTCGCACCAGTTGCCGGTGAGGTAGTCCACGTAGACCGAATTGCCCCACCAGTTGTGGAGGATCTCATGGGGGTAGGAGGAGGTGAGGATGAATGGGAAGCGGATGATCTGGGGACCGAGCAGCGTGTAGGACGGCATGCCGTAGCCGGTTTCCCAGAAGTTCTCGACGAGCGCGAACTTTTTGTAGGGGTAGGCGCCGATCAGCTCGTTGTACATGCGCAGGTAGCGGCTGGTGGCGTCCAGGTACTTGCTGGCGAGCGCCGGGTCCGGCTTGCGCAGGTAGACCTGGGCCTCGGCGAGGCCGGCGCTGGATGTGTACGGCGTGAGCGGGCCGCCGGCGACGGAGATCTCGTCCACTGCACTGGGCGTTTCCCAGCGGGCCAGGCCGTCCTTGCCTGAGGAGACGCCGTTGCCGGGCGCGATGATGTGCCAGCCGGCCGGTGTGTTGACGGTGAAGGAGTACGTGACGAGCTGCCCGGTCTGCTCGCCGGCGAGTTGCGGGTACCAGAGCGTCGTGCCGGCCAGGTAGATGCCCTCCGACGACACGATGCCGGGCGTTTCGGCGAAGCTGCGGGCGTATTCCTCGGGGCTGGCCGTGGGCGGGATGTCCACGAGGCCTGAGTACTCCACCCGGAAGCTCGAGCTGCCGGCCGCGAGCCTGACGCGGTAGCCGGACACCCCGCGCTGGTTGGCGAACTCCTCGCTGGTGCCGTTGATGCCGGCGAAGGCCCTGGCGCTGGCATCGGAGGCCAGCTTCTCGACCTCAGGTCTGGACCCGGTCACCTGGAAATTCCCACCGAGCACGAACTCGACCGACCGGCCGGCCATTCCGGCCGGGAGCGTGACCTCGGCCACCGTGGTGAGGCGGTGGGTGGGCGGATCGATGGTGGTCGTGAGTTTGTATGCAGGCCACTCGGTGGTGGCGGCGGGTCCTGTTGCGGCCAGCGCGGACGCTGCCAGGCTCCAGAGGACAGCAGCGAGGACGGGAGAACGGGATGCCATGAGAGTCTCCAGCGGAGCGGGAAAATAGGATTCTATGCCTGAGGGGCGCCCTCGTGCCGCTAGAGTCCTTCCCTGCGGCCCGATGCCGCAGTCCGTGGTGGGTCGAGTGCCGGTGCGGGACAGGCTCATCAGGGCGTTATACATTGCATCCATGCGCCTGCTCCCCGAAGAGATCAACACGCGGCGACTCCGCCTGCGGGTGCCGCTCCCGGCGGACGCCGACGCCATCTTTCTCTCCTACGCGCAGGATGCACTGGTGTGCCGCTACCTGGCCTGGGCACCGCACACGTCGCTGGAAATCACGCAGCAGTTCATTCGGGAGTGCCTGGCGGGCTGGCGCGCCGGCAGCCCACTGCCCTACGTCATTGCAGATCTGAGCTCCGACGAAGTGCTGGGGATGATCGAGGCCCGGGTGCGGTCGACCACCATCGACATTGGCTATGTGCTGACCCGCTCGCGCTGGGGGAGCGGCCTCATGCCCGAGGCGCTCAAGGCCGTGGTGAGCGCGGGCCTGGCCCGCCAGGAGATTTTCCGGGTGCAGGCGCTCTGCGACGTGGATAATTACGCGTCGGCCAGGGCGCTGGAAAAATCCGGATTTCTGCGCGAGGGACGGCTGGACCGGTATGGTGTCCATCCCAATGTGTCGCCGGAGCCGCGGTCGGTCTACATGTATGCGCAGTGTCGCTAGCACTCTGATAACGGCCATTGCGCCGTGACGGCCAGCACCCGGTTCGCCAGCGACGGGTCAATTGCCGCGTTGCTGGCTTTCAGTATCGCCTTGTGGGTGCTTGGCGACTGGCAACAGGCCGGTAGCAATCCGGAGCTGTTGCTCTACGGGGCGAGCGGCGTGGCGTGGTACGTGCTCTGCGCCATGCTCGTTGCCTTGTGCGCGTCGCGGCTGACGAGTCCCGCGGTGCCGTTCCGCCAGTGCCTGTTGCTGGTGCTCGTTGCCGCACCACTGATCATCGTCGCGCTGTGGGCTCTTAGCGCCTTCGGTTCGGGGAAATTCCTGGAGTTCTATCCGGTACCCGTATTTCTGATTGGTGCCGGCGTCCTGTCGTGGGGCCTTGGTCGCGTCAGTGGCCGCACCCAGGCGCGCGCGGTACTAGGCTGCATGGTCGCGGCCGGCGGCATTGGCTGGGTAAGCGAGGCCCTCTACGTGCGGCCGAGTGTCTGGTATTCGGAAGAGTCCCCGGAAAAGTCCGACTACCAGGCGGTCTGGGACGCTGGCGAACGACTGCTTTTCGACCAGGCTGAACGGGTTGACCGTGCGGTTGGTCGGGTCGCGGCGCGGGAAACCGGTAAGCCAAACGTCTTTTTCGTCGGCTTCGCCGGGTATGGCGAGCAGCGCGTCTTCGCGGAGGAAGTCGGGCTGGCGGCGCGCGTCGTGGGCAGCCGATACGGTTCGGACCAGCGCTCCGTCCGGCTGATCAATGACCAGCGCGACCTGACGGCGTATCCCCTGGCGACGGTGTCCGGGTTGCGCCGGACACTGCTCGGAGTTGCGAAGCGCATGAACCTGGAAGACGACATCCTGTTCCTGGTCCTCTCGTCGCACGGGTCGGAGGGTGCCGAGCTGTCGGTGCAGAACGGTGGCCTGCCACTCCAGCAGCTCTCGGGTCCGGATCTGGCCGACGCCATTCGCGACGCCGAAATACGCTGGAAAGTCATCGTTATTTCAGCATGTTACGCTGGCGGTTTGATTGATTCTCTTAAGGATGAGCGGTCGATCATTCTCACGGCCGCGGCCTCCAATCGCACGTCATTTGGCTGCAGCGACGACCGCGATCTGACCTATTTCGGCGAGGCGTTCTTCCGTGATGCGCTGCCGGGCGCGACCTCGCTGCGGGAGGCGTTTACAACTGCGAATACGGTGATCGGCGCGAGGGAGGAAGAAGAGGGCGTGGAAGCGTCTGATCCGCAGGCGTTCTTCGGAGCCGCTCTTGAGAGTTACATCAGGCAGCTGGAGGGCGGGGCTCCGTAGCGCTACTGGATGGCGTACAGATTCCCGTCCGTGCTGCCCACGTAGAGCACTCCCTGGTCGACGACGGGCGACGACATGATCGCGCCTATCGAGATGAAGCGGTAGAAGTCGAGGTACATGTCCTGGAAATCATTGAACACCGGCGCGAAAGCTGACTGGTTCAGTCCGCCGTCCGGGTTCAGTACTTTCATCTGATTCTGTTTCGAGGCCTCGGTCTGGAACTCCCAGGCGAGCTTGCCGGTGCGAGTATTGATCGCGTAGAGCCGCCCGTTGTGGCTCCCGACGTAAACAAGATCCCCGGCGAGTGCGGCGGATGAAAAGACGTAAGCCCTGGCATCAAAGTTCCATTGCACGCGGCCCGTTTTCGCATCCAGCGCCATGAACCGCGAGCTGTCGGAGGTCCCGACATAGACGACACCGTCCCGCACGGCCGGTGTACCGTTTACCCATGACTTGCTCGTCGCGTAGGCCCACTTCTGCACACCCGTGCCGGCGTCGATGGCGTAGAGGGTACTGTCCCAGCTGCCGATATAGACCGTGTTGCCCACGACGGCTGGGGATGCGTGTACAACGTTTCCGGTGACGAAGGTCCACTGGAGGATGCCGCTCGTGGCTTCGACGGCGTAGACATTGCCGTCCCCGGCACCAAAGAACACCCGCCCGTTCGCGACCGCCGGGGATGATCTGAAGATGTCCCACGCATCCGGGATCGTTTGCGCAGCGGACAGATAGCCGTGGAGGACACGACGAACACCACGCCGCCATCGACGGCAGGTGAGGACGCAATCGGCATCCGCGACGTGAACTTCCACTTCTCCTTGCCGCTCTGCTGGTCGATGGCGAACAACTGCCCGCTGAAGCTCGCGATATACACGACGCCGTCGGCAACTGCCGGGGAACCGACGATCGGGCCCCCGGTATTGAATGTCCACTTCAAGCCGCCGAAACGTACGGGTCCCGGGGAGGAATAGACGCCAGTGCGGGCGACGTTGCCGTGAAAAGTGCTCTGCGCCGCTGCGGTTACGGCGAGTACGCTGATGAAAACGGCGAGGAGGATGCTTTTCATTCGCTATTTCCGAGCTCGTGCGCACACGCGTGAACGTCTAGTGTGGGATGACGCGCAATAGCCTGCAAATTACTCTTTGGTATTTTTCTTTGCGGTCTGCTCGGCCAGCACCACGATCTCGGTCAGCGCATCGGATCCGCGATTCCATTCGTACCACGACAGCTTTCGTTCCAGCCGCTCCGCCTCGCTGATCTGGTCGGCCATGCCGAGATACCACCATTGCAATGCAGCCGGCCGCTCCACCCAGACCGCAACTTCCTGATCGCCACGCAGCAGGACCACGGTCGGCGTGGACGCCCGGCCATCGGGCGTATGGTGCGCATCCATGATCGGCTTGCCGGTCTTGAAATCGACTACCCGCAGTTCGATGCCGGCACGCGAAGCGAGCTTCGCAATATAGGGCACGCTATGCACCGAGTCGCCGCACCAGTCCGCCGTGATGACCAGGAGCCGCAGGCCGTTGCCGGCTCGCTTGAACCGATCTACCAGGCCCGGCGGTACATCGCGCGCGGCATTTTTCGCCCAGGTCTCGCGCTGCACGCGGTTGCTGGACAGGTACTGATCCCACGTGGCTCCCAGAGAGTACATGGCGGCCGAATTGCCGGCCGCTGCCGTCTGCTCCGGGTCACTTGCCGCAACCACCGGAGATGCCGCCATCGTCAGCAACATGATGCCGGTGAGCAATGCGCGGATGCTGACTTTCAGGTAGGGCAGTTTTTCCCTTGAAGCTCCCCGCTGCGCGGGCATTCGATGGCGCGAGACGATACCAGAGTATCGGCACCCGGAGGCATCCGGGACTGCACTCGGCGGCCACCTCGGGGATGGCGTTAACCGTGTGATTGCCTGAAACCCGGAAGGCTGATCCGGGGCGTCACGCGATCTCACGCAAATCGGCTAAGCGCGCTGCCGAAGCGCTGGATCGGGGGCACCGTGCCGCGCCGGTCCCTTGTCCAGGTTAGTCCTGCCGACTATGCTCCTTCAGCGCCGTTGTCGTCTGGATAAGGCGCCGCTTCACCACCTTGTTCCATGACACCCGGCCACGAGGACGCAGTTTGAACGCCAGAAAAGCGAAGACGACTGCCAAGCCTCAAGCGCCAAACCCGCCGGAGCCCGTCGCGGAGGCAGAAAAGACTCCGCATCCAGCCGCACCTGACGCCTTCCCGGTGGTCGGTATCGGCGCCTCGGCCGGGGGTCTGGCCGCGTTTGAAGCGTTTTTCTCCGGGATGCCTGTCGACGCCGATCCCGGGATGGCGTTCGTGCTGGTCCAGCACCTGGCCCCGGACCACAAAAGCATTCTCACGGAGCTGATTCGGCGCTATACCCGCATGCAGGCCTTCGAGGTCGAGGACGGCATGGTGGTGCAGCGCAACTGCGCCTACATCATCCCGCCCAACTGCGACATGGCGTTTCTGAACGGCGCCCTGCAATTGCTCGAACCCAGCGCGCCGCGCGGCCAGCGACTGCCAATCGATTTCTTCTTTCGCTCGCTGGCGCAAGACCAGCGCGAACGGGCCATCGGCATCGTGCTCTCCGGCACCGGCAGCGACGGCGCACAGGGCGTGCGCGCGATCAAGGGCGAGGGTGGCATGGTCATCGCACAAACACCCGAATCCACCGAATTCGACGGCATGCCGCGCAGCGCCATTGCCACAGGTCTCGTGGATTACGAGCTGGCGCCGGCCGCAATGGCCGCCCAGCTGATCGCCTACGCCGCGCACGCGTTTGGCCACGCCCGTCACCCCGTCACCCTCGATTCAACCAGGACCGAAGGCTCGCTGAAGAAGATCTTCGTCCTGCTCCGTGCCCAGACCGGTCACGACTTTTCGCAATACAAGCCCAGCACGATCAATCGGCGCATCGAGCGGCGCATGGCGGTCCACCAGATCGACGGGGTAGGCAGCTACATTCGATATCTGCAGCAGACACCAACCGAAGTAGAGGCACTGTTTCGCGATCTGCTGATCGGCGTCACCAATTTCTTCCGCGATCCGGAGGCCTTCCGGGTGCTTGAGGAACAAGTCATTCCCAGGCTCTTTGAAGGCAAGCCTGCAGGCGCCGTTGTGCGCGTCTGGTCGGCGGGGTGCTCCACGGGCGAGGAGGCTTACTCCATCGCCATCCTCCTGCAAGAGCGCATCGAGGCACTCAAGCAGAACTACACCGTGCAGTTTTTCGCCACCGACATCGACAGCCACGCCATCGCCACGGCGCGTGCCGGCCTTTATCCGGCCAGCATCGCCGCGGATATTTCACCGGAACGCCTGGGACGCTTTTTTTCTGCCGAGTCCGGCAACAGCAGCTACCGCATCCACAAAGGCATTCGCGACATGATGGTGTTCTCCGAGCAGGACATCATCAAGGACCCACCATTCTCAAAACTCGATCTGCTCAGTTGTCGAAACCTTCTGATCTATCTCGGCATGGAACTCCAAAAGCGGATGATTCCGCTGTTCCACTACGCCCTGAAACCGGGCGGCATATTGTTCCTTGGCACGTCCGAAGGGGTCGGCGAGTTTGTCAGGCAGTTCACCGTGCTGGACCGGCAGGCAAAGGTGTATCAGCGCAAGGAGGATTTTTATGGCATGGAACACGCGACCCTTGGGCGCTTTGTTCCGCGGCTGACGCCGACCAGTGCCCTAGCATTGCGGGACGCCCGAACGGCCACATCCCCCACGAAGCTGCCGCTACGCGAACTGACCGAACAGGCGCTCTTGCGGCAACTGGCCCCAACCAGTGCGCTGGTTAATGCCCAGGGCGACATTCTCTACCTGCACGGTCGCACCGGGATGTACCTGGAAATGACCGCCGGAGAAGCGGGCATCAGCAACATCCTGAAGATGGCCCGTGACGGTCTGCGTGCCGATCTGGCCAGGGCGCTGCACAAGGCAGTCGGTACTCAGTCAACCGTGCATTGCCCGGGTTTGCTCGTCAAAACCAACGGCCACATCACCGGTGTCAATTTGACTGTCTGCCCGGTGGCGGTCGATTCCTCCGCCGCACCCGAAGCGACGTTGTATCTGGCCATTCTCGAGGATGTACCGCCCCCCACACCGGATCGGCTGCAGCAGATCGTGGTACCCACCGGCCTCGAACCCTCCGGTCCTGCATCTGACACCGAGGCGCGCATCGCTGCACTCCAGCTGGAACTGCGGGCCAAAGACGACTACCTCCAGAGTGCCCACGAGGAACTGGAGAGTTCGAACGAGGAGCTCAAATCCTCCAACGAGGAAATGCAGTCTGTGAACGAGGAACTGCAATCCACCAACGAGGAGCTGGAGACCTCCAAGGAAGAACTGCAGTCGGTCAACGAGGAGCTGGGTACCGTCAATTCCGAGTTGCAAACCAAGGTGGCCGACCTGACCAGGGCCAACAACGACATGAACAACCTGCTCGCCGGCACCGGCATCGGCACCGTGTTCGTGGACCATCAATTGAGGATTCTGCGCTTTACGCCCGCCGCCAGCGCCATCATCAACCTGATTCCGGGCGACGTGGGACGGCCCGTTGCCCACATCGTCTCCAACCTGGTCGGCTACGACAGCCTGGTGGCCGACGTCCAGGCTGTCCTGGGCACGCTGATACCCAAAGTGGTCACCGTCCAGACCAAAGAGGGGGCGTGGCACACCATGCGCATCCTGCCGTACCGCACGCTCGACAACGTCATCGAGGGCGCGGTGATCTCTTTCGTCGACATCAGCGAGGCTGTGCTGACCAAGGAGGCATTGCGCAAGGCCAATGAACTGCTACGGCTGGCCGTGGTGGTGCGCGATGCGCACGATGCGATTACCGTCCAGGACCTGAACGGCCGGATGCTGGCCTGGAACCCGGGCGCCGTGCGCATGTATGGCTGGACCGAAGCGGAGGCACTGCTGATGAATGTGCGCGAGCGGATCCCGCAGGAACTGCGCGAGAAGGCCCTGGCCACATTGCGCCAACTTAGCCAGGCAGTCGTTCTGGAGCCCTATCACACCCAGCGGCTCACCAAACAGGGTGCGGTCATCGAGGTTTCAATTGTCTCTACCGCGTTGCTCGATGCCGCGGGCGAGATGTATGCGATCGCGACAACCGAGCGGACGGTCGGTGGAGGCACTCCATGACCGACGCGCCTGACCGAGCCGACGACGCCTCTTCAGCAGCCGCAGCGGAGTTGTTGCGCCAGCAGGCGGAAGCGCGCCTCCGGACAGCGGCAGCTCCTTCGATCGGGAACATAGACGCCCTGTCGCTCGACGCCGTCCGGCGGATGCTCCACGAACTGCGCGTGCACCAGATCGAGCTGGAGATGCAGAACGAAGAATTGCGCGTGTCGCAGCTGGCGCTGGACACGGCGCGGGCGCGCTATTTCGAACTCTACGACCTGGCGCCGGTCGGCTATTGCACCGTCAGCGAGCAGGGCCTGATGACGCAAGCCAACCTCACCGTAGCGGGTCTGCTGGGCGTGTCCCGGGGTGCGCTCGTCAAGCAGGCCCTGACGCGGTTCATCCACAGCGACGACGAAGACACCTACTACCTGCACAGAAAGGCGCTCGCCACCAGTGGCAAACCGCAATCCTGCGAGCTGCGGCTGGTGAGAACGGACGGCTCCCACTTCTGGGTACAGCTGGCAGTCACCGCCGCCCAGGAGGCTGATGGCGCGCCGGAACTGCGGGTTGCGATCACCGATATCAATGCGCGCAAGCAGGCGGAGATCGCACTGCGCGGCAGTGAAGACCGCTATACAGCTTTGTTCAATTCGATGGACGAGGGCTTTTGCGTCATCGAAGTACTTTTTGATGCAGCCGGGAAGCCGGTGGACTACCGCTTTCTGGAGGTCAATCCGAGTTTCGAAAAGCAGACCGGAATTCAGGCCGCTACGGGCAGGCGCATTCGTGAGATCGTCCCGGACCTTGAAGCGCACTGGTATGACAGCTACGGCAAAGTCGCGCGGACTGGCGAACCGGTTCGCCTCGTGGCCGAGGCTAAAGCGCTCAATGGCCGCTGGTTCGACGTGTATGCGTTCCGGATTGGCGGGCCCGAAAGCCGGAAGGTCGCTGTCCTTTTCACCGACATCACCGAGCGCAAGCGCATCGAACGGGAGCTCACCCGGGCTGTGACCGTGGCTGAGAAAGCCAATCTCGCGAAATCGGAGTTTCTCTCCAGCATGAGCCACGAGCTGCGCACGCCGCTCAGTGCGATCCTCGGGTTTGCCCAGCTGCTGGAGGCAGGCTCGCCGCCGCCGACGGCCACCGAGAAGCGCAGCATCGAGCAGATTCTCAAGGCCGGGTGGCACCTCCTGGAGCTGATCAACGAAATACTGGATCTCTCGGTGATCGAGTCCGGAAAACTCTCGCTCTCGATGGAATCGGTAGCGCTGGGCGAGGTATTGCGCGAGTGCGAGGTCATGGCGGAACCGCAGGCCCAGAAGTATGGCATCAGCGTGACGTTTGCCAGGCTTGAGGCGCCCTGCTTCGTCAGCGCCGACCGCACGCGAGCCAAGCAGGTCCTTATCAACCTGCTTTCCAATGCCATTAAATACAACAGGGCCGGCGGCACCGTTAGCGTGGTGTGCGCCGTGAGCGCCGGCGATTCGGTTCGTATCAGCGTCCGGGATACCGGTATCGGGCTGACTGCCGAACAGCTTGCCCAGCTTTTTCAGCCGTTCAATCGCCTTGGACAACAGGCTGGCGCTGAAGAAGGTACTGGCATCGGCCTCGTAGTCAGCAAGCGGCTGGTCGAGTTGATGGGCGGCGTCATGGGCGTGGAAAGCACTGTCGGGCAGGGCAGTGTGTTCTGGTACGAGCTCAAGCTGACGGCTGCCCCGCGAGCTGCCGTCCACGAGGCAACCGGCCTTGCGCGGGCGCAGGCTCCGGTCGACGCGCCGGTGAACATCGTTCTTTATATCGAGGACAACCCGGCCAATCTGCTGCTGGTGGAGAGCATTATCGAACGTCGGCCCGATTTCCGGTATCTGAGCGCCCGCGACGGCATTAGCGGCGTGGCGCTTGCACGCGCCTCTCAACCGGATGTCATCCTGATGGATATCGATCTACCCGATATCAGCGGCATTGATGCGCTGAAACTCCTGGCCTCGGACCCCGAGACCGCGCGGATCCCGGTCATTGCGCTCAGTGCCAATGCCATGCTGCACGACATCGAAAAAGGCAAAGCAGCAGGATTTTTCCGCTACCTCACCAAACCGGTGAACGTCAACGAGTTGATGACTACGCTGGATTTAGCGCTCGACTCGGCGCTGGACCCGGCTGCATCGCAGGCCACCCGTGGAGCGCAACCGGGAGAATCATGATCCGACTGCCGGTGGCACCTGATCTTCGGCCCGTGCGATGCGCACAATCTCTCGAGCGATATCTTCCGGGGCCAGGACGAAATCAATGCACCCGCTGGCGATCGCGCTTTCCGGCATGTCGGGCTGACGCGCCGTATCCAGCTTCTGAGCGATGGTGATGCCACCGACTTGCTTGATGCCGCACAGGGCCTCGGCACCGTCGCCATCGTAGCCGGACACGATCACGGCAACCAGTTTGCCGTCCCAGTAACGGGTCAGCGAACGCAGAAAAACGGTGATGACATCGGGCCAGCCCCGGGGTTTCGAGATTGGCTTGAGACGGAACTCGCCATCCTCGACATGCAGATCCCGATTCTCGGGGATGATGAAGACCCGGTTGGGCTCGATCGACAGACTATCCGTAATGAGATCCACCGGCATGCTGGTGAAGCGGGGCAGGATCTCGTGGAGTTGGGTAGGCATGGTTGTCATGTGATTAACGATGACGACCGCCACGCCCATGTCGGCCGGCAGACACTGCAATAGCCGGATATAGGCGTCCAGGCCGCCCGCTGAACCGCCGATGCAAACAACGGGGAAAGTTTTCGTCGCCAGGTGCGCGTCAGTCGGCATCCGGGGAGTTGATCCTTGCCGGGCGAAACCCGGCTAGGTTAAAGCTTGCCCATCAAAAGGAGGATCACCAGGATCAGAATCACCAGGCCGAGACCGCCGCCGCCATAGTAGCCAGTGCCGTAGAACGGACCGCCGCCAATTCCGCTGAAGCCGCCCAGTAATGCAATCACCAGGATGATGAGAATGATGGTCCCGATAGACATCGTGGAATCCCCTATCTCTGAGTTTGCCGCCCTAGCCGGTTGGCTCGCGACTGATCTTGAATGCCGACTATGCAACATCGTGGGGGCGACTACAAACCTTGCTGGTTCAGATCAGATGGCGGTGGTTGCCAGGTGGCTGGTCCGAAAATCACCCAGCAGATCAGGCCGCAGCGACCACCCGCGTGTGCTGGGTAAGGCTCGCCGGCCGCTTGGTTCGAGTCCCAGGTTTAGCCTTCGTCGAGGATGTCGTTCTCATACTTCCGCCTCAGGTGCTCCCACGGTCCAGCGTTATCGAGCAGGAGCCAGGAGTCGGCGAACGGCCGGTAAAGGTTGAAGAAGTTACTGAGGCTGCGGGCATAACGTCGCCGCACTATGGCCTCCGGCACGCGATGCCCACCATTCCGTACCCGTTCACGGACGCGCCGCCGCCGAAGCGCTGGGTAGCCAGAGGTAGACCAGGTGAAACTCATAGCCCTCAGCCTGCCAGCGTCGTAGCAGCGGCGCGAAGGTACGACTTGCCAACGTGGTCTCAAAGGCAAAGCTCCGACGGGCGCCGGCAAGCTCGAGGATCCGGTTCAGCATGACCCGTCCGGCCCGGAATGCGGCGGTTTCTGGCGCCAGCACGGACAGGCCCTGCGCGATCATGTCAGCATTCACGAATTCATCGATGCCGAAGGCCTTGCGCACGATGGGCTGTGCCGTGGTGGACTTGCCAGCGCCGTTAGGTCCTGCGATCACCACGACTCTCGGCACCAGCTTCGTTCCTCAGCCCACATGGGTCATATCAAGGTACTGGGAGAAGCTGCCCGCGGCAACAACGCAAAAAGAGCCTGGGAATATTTTGCGTTCTTGACCATCAGGAGGGCCGCGACGAACCGGGCCCTAACCCATTCACGCCGGAGAGGGTGTTAACCATGTCCCCGGAATAAAACGTAAACCATGTGTCCGGTATGGACCGTTGATTAGATGGCGCGCCAGAGCAGATGAATCTGGGCACTGGCACGTCATGGTGTCTTGGGCGTGAACGCCATTCCGGACGTCATTGACGGTTCCGCCTGGAGCGCCTGCCGCGGCCCCGAAGGGCCGATATCTGCAGCAGCCGTTCTGCGCGCATGACGTGGACAATGAATACGCGCTTGCCGTCAAAGCGATAGAAAACCCGGTAGGGCGGTTCCACGA
This sequence comes from Gammaproteobacteria bacterium, assembly GCA_031395645.1. Taxonomy (GTDB): domain Bacteria; phylum Pseudomonadota; class Gammaproteobacteria; order Steroidobacterales; genus SHZI01. Next base: position 34,122 of record JANNJM010000072.1, read on the forward strand.
TCTGCCGGTAGCGCCACCCATGGAGTTCGGGTAGCTTCGACCCACTGCGTGGATGCACCTGGAGTTGCTCGACGTGAAGGAAGACGCGCCGGACCAACTGACGGGCGGCTATGGGATTCTCAAACGCGATATAGTCGGCAATGGCGTCGAGGTCGCTGAGGGCCGGATCCGTCCAGACTATTTCAGCCATCGGGCCATTTTGGCCTTGGCGCGAGCATGAGTCAGAACTCGTCCGTCCTGCACGGCCTGCTCGCCGCGGGCAATGCCCTCAAGGACACCCAGCCGGCGCTGCAGGTTCTCGTAGCTCTCGACATCGACCAGATAGGCGCTCGGCATGCCGTGCTGCGTAATGAGAATGGGCTCCCGCGCGCTCTTTAACTCCGTCAGGAGCTCGGTGGCCTGGCGCTTCAAGGTGGTGACAAGCTCAGTGCGCATATAGTGATACTAAAGTGCCACTTTATCGAAGGTCAAGGAATGAATCGGCAGGAATGCGCCAGATTTGACCACAACCAGGCGCTGTGGGTGGTCGCCGGCTACCGGGCCCTGCGTCTAGCGCTGGCGATGTGTCCTTAACGCAATCAAAGCCTTGCAAAACCCGCACAGTGCGCAAAGCAGCCAGAAACCGGCGAATCGAGCCTCAATTCGGCGCGGCTGGCTACGATTTGGCTACGTAGAAACGAGCGTGCCGCCCATGCCCTTGCCGAGGTCCCAAACTGGGACTATAGTTTCAACCTATGAGGGTGATTGCCGTCTCCACGCTGAAAGCTTTCTGGAACGATCACCCCGAGCACCTTGACGCACAGGGTCCGACTCTTGCCTGGTACAGGGATGTGCTGAAGGCAGATTGGGCGAGACCCAGTGACCTGAAGGCGCAGTTTCGTACCGCCAGCATCCTTCAGGATGGACGCGCGGTTTTCAATATCGGCGGCAACAAGTACCGCCTCGTCGTGTGGATCAACTATCCCTACAGGATCGTCTACATACGGTTCGTCGGCACGCACAAGCAGTATGACGCCATTGATGCGCAAACGATTTGAGAGGAAAGCAATGAACATCAAGCCGATCAGAACCAAGGCGAACTACCGTGCCGCCCTGAAGGACATCGAATCCCTGATGGCGGCGAAGGCCAACACGCCGGAAGGGGATCGCCTGGATGTCCTGGCGACGCTGGTCGAGGCCTATGAGCGTACCCACTTTCCGCTGGACCTGCCCGATGCGGTAGACGCCATTAAGTTCCGCATGGAACAGGCTGGTCTGACTGTTAAGGATCTGGAACCGGTCATCGGGCGCAAGAATCGCGTTTACGAGGTTCTTAGCCGCAGACGTGCCCTGACACTGCGCATGATCGAGGGTCTGCACAGGACATTTGGTATTCCGGCGGAGAGCCTGCTCAAGCAGCGGACGGGGAGGGCGTCAGCTGCGACAACAAAGCGCGCTTAGCCGTCGACAGCCAATTAGGCATCCAGCCGCGCGTAAAGAGACGTCTGTAGATGACGTCGGGAGGGTGGCCCTGAAGGAAGTCCAATGGTAGCCCGGAGATGTCCTAGGTACCGCGGGAAGTCCACCCGCGCTCCAAGTCGAGTCGAGCACCCCGGCGGGATATGGGAATATGACCTCCACGGTTCGCGGTTGCACCAGATTTCAGGAGTTCCGATGCGCGCAAGTAGGGTCAGCAAGGTACTAGCGGCTATTGGTCTCGCGTGTTTCTCGTTTATTGCTGAACTCCGCGCAGCGACACCCGAGCAACAGTTATTCATCCAGACCAATACGTTCGAAGTGGTGATGAAAAAGCCGGAGAAGGATCCACTGACCTACGAAAAGCCACTCCCTCTGGATCTTCTTCCTTACACCGAGCGCACGGATGTCTACCAATCGATCGGTACGGCCTTCGCTCTCGGCCATAACAGATACGTTACCGCCGCCCACGTTGTTCTGGTCGGCATCGACAGCCAGTTTGGCCCACCGGCGCTTCGACGCTCCGACGGCAAGGTTTTCTCGATCGATAGGATCCTGAACTTTTCTGAGCATCAGGACTTTGTGGTGTTCAGCCTAGTAAACGACCCCGCACCACTCGGGTTTGCGACCCATCGCGAACCGAAGATCGACGAGCCGGTGCTGGCGGTCGGTAACGCACTCGGCGACGGTATTGTCATTCGCGACGGCCAGTACACTTCCGCAACTGCCGAAGAGCAGGACGGCCGCTGGAAGTGGATCCGTTTTTCGGCCGCCGCCTCACCAGGCAACAGCGGCGGACCACTTCTGGACCGGGAAGGGCGCGTCATCGGTGTCGTAATTGGCAAGTCGCCCAATGAAAACCTCAATTACTCGCTGCCCATCGCCGAGGTGCTTGACGCTCCCGATGGCAAGGCCCTTTTTGACCAGCGGGACTTGAACGCCTTGCCGTACCTCCAAGGCACAGAAACCTACCGTTATCAGGACGGTTTTTCATTGCCTCTGGCCTGGAAAGGCTTTGCACTCGCCTACCAGACGGTCATCAACCGGCATGCCGAGCTGGCACGCAAGCAGTTGCTCACGACCTATGCCAGTACACTCTTTCCGAAGGGCAGCGGGGCCGAGTCGGTCTTGTACGCGCCCAACTTCAACCACTATCTCCCGCGGCTAATCGCTCAGGAGGAAGACAATAGCTGGAGTGCGGCATCGCCGGACTTTACCGAAACGGATCTGGGTGGCGACGGCTCAATCAGCGTCGGCTATGCATCGACCGTAGAGTTGATTCGTCTGAATCGCCCGCACGCTGCCGCGGACGATGCGTTCTACAGGGACTCGAAGGCATTCATGGACCTCGCCCTCAAGGGTCTGAGCCTGCGGCGTCCCGTCGGTGCTGATCTCGTTCGCGTCACCTCGCTCGGCGCGGCGCTCGAAGATTCGATTCATATTGATCACTACGGCCGAAGGTGGCAACAGCGTGCCTGGGTAGTGCCTTTTATGGACGTGTATGTGGAATGCCTTCTCCTTCCAACGCCCGATGGCTACGCCGGCCTGGTCCAGTATGTCCCTTCCGGCAGGCGCTCCGCAGCCCGCGAGCTCGGACACTTGCTGGTGGATCAGATCGACGTCTCGTTGACCGGTACCCTCGCACAGTGGCGTGCTTACCTGGCCCGACGCGCACTGCTGCCGGCCGCATTCGATGACGTCATACTGAGCGACACCCCGCAATGGAGCCTGCAAACGAAGCGCTTCACCTTCAGCATACCGCCGAGTCTCCTCGCGCTGACCGACAAGAGTGTGCTTGGCGCAGTCATGGCGTTCGTGCCTGACGGCTCGCACGTAGTCTGGGACCTTCAAGGGGTCTTTTGGCAACGAGACGAGCAGGGCAAGGCGTCCGTTGGGTTGCTTCGACGACTTCGGCCCCCAGCCTCTGCTAAGCGCGAACTTCGCTCGCTTTTCGAGGACATGCGCGTGCGCCGCACACCGTTCGATGGCGAGATGATTCGCGACAGTGCCAGCACCTATTCGGTATCGATCATCGAGGATGTACCAGGCACCTCAGCTGGAATGGCCTCATCCGATCTCCTGTATCAAATTAGAGCGACGACTGACCGACCAGAAAGCCTTGGCAGTTCGGCGCAATTCCTTGGCCGCCTGGCGGCGGCAGTTCGCATTAGCGAAGCAGGTGTTGGCGAGGACATTGTGCCTGCGCAACCGCTGGCTGTCATGGAGACGAGCACCATCGATGCGTTCATCGAATCTGGACTCAAGCGTGCTGCAGTGGCAGACAGCGAATTTGGGCTGGACATCCGGGGTCGGGCGTTCAGTGACGACTTCAAAGACCTCATGGCCTCTGCGCGGTCGCAGCTCGCCACACCCAGTGCTGACGGCGAGCAGATGGAAAAGGAAATGGGCAATCGATTTCAGATTCTCATGACCTACTGGCGCCTCGTGCCCGCCGTCAGGAACAACCGCGATCTGTGGGACAGCTACCTGGCCCGCAATCAGCGGTCTGGGGATAACTCCCACCGGCCAGAAGTAATCGCGCGCGAGAAGGCGCTTAAGGACAATCTCGCCGCCGGGGTGACCGAGGCGTCAGCTCTGCTCGCCCGTCAGCTCGTGGACGAATACGTCAAGGAGCGCAATGAGCGCGGATTCACGAAGACGCTGACCGAGGTTGACTATCACTCCAGGGTCTCGCCCTGTCCAGACGGCGCTATGACTACCTCCGGATCGCTTGAACCGAAGATTGGTGTTGTGACGCGAACCCCAGACGAGTTCTATCCGCAGGCCAGCCGGCGCGAGGGCGTGGAAGGACGCGTCATTCTGTCGATCAGGGTCTCTGCCACAGGATGCCCCACGAAAGTCGCCGTCGCGGGCTCGTCCGGATCGGTGCTAATCGATGAAGCCGCACAGCGCTTCGCCGAGACCATTGAGTATCTGCCCGCGGTAGATGGGGGTAAGGCGATTGAAGCTAACGCGCCATTGGCCGTGAATTTTCAGATTCGAGAATGAGCACTGCTTCGCCGCGGGCACCGGAATCAAGAGCACGATTGAGAGGGCTTCAGGTCCACTGCGCAGGCATCCCGTCGGCCGATTCGCGCCGACGGGGAACTTCAAGAACGAACTTGATTAAAATGGCGCGCCCGGACGGATGAATCTGGGCACTGGGAAGCGACAGTGTCGCTCCAACCGCAACTCTCTACGCACGAGGCTCAGGCGCACTACGCGCTCTAGAACTTCCTCGCCGCCTCCAGCCTATCAGGCCGACAGCGAGCAGGGACAGTCCATCCACTGTGCCACCACCGCCGGACGTGTTTGAAGGAGTAATGTTTGCCCGGAACGCTTCGTTGAAGCCATTCGGGTTTATCCCCCACCCGGCGACCCATTTACCGTCCGCAGAAATACCGGTGGCTTCTATCAGTGTCCAGCCAGCAAGGCCCGTGGCTCCGTTCGCCACCAGTACGTTCGTCAGTAGCTTTGCGCTCCCGCTTTTCATCCAGATGACAGCCTCTCGCGCGCCGGATACATCTGCCATACGTCCCACCGTGACAGAGCCATCCGCCGAGACATCCCAAGGCAAGAAGCTTTTACCGTCGACCGGTGGGTCACCGAACGCAACCATGCCGCCACTGCTTGTCCAGCGAAAGGCCTGGGAGCCCGAGGCCACATCGGAGTATTCGACCACGATGGAACCGTCCGCCGAAACCGCAGTCGCGACGCTTCTGATGGGGCCACCGGGCAATTCACCGAGTCCGACCATGCCGCCAGTGCTGGTCCACCGGAAGGCTTCCAGCCCCTGCAGGCTGTCCGAGAACGCAGACCCCACGACCACTGACCCATCAGCAGAGACATCTTGCGGGAAGGTAGCGAAGCTGCCACCCGGCAGGTCGCCAAGCTCAACGAATCCCTCAGTGCTGGTCCACCGGAATCCCTCTTCTGAACCTGATCCGTTGGGCAAAACGCCAACGACAGCTATGCCATCAGCGGAGACGGCGTCCGCCGCGCTACCGCCCTGCACCGGTGGATCAATGATTGCGAGCATGCCGCCCGCGCTAGTCCAGCGGAATGGTTGAAACCCTAAGATTCCCCCAAAATCGCTATTTCCAACCACGACTGAGCCATCGCCGGATACGCCACGGGCCGTGCTATAGGAAAGCCCGCCGGGGATATAACCAAGCCCGACCATGCCACCAGATTCTGTCCAGCGAAACGCCTCCATGCCGGAGGCAACGGCCGAATCACCCACAATCACCGAGCCGTCGGCGGATATGGCGTGAGGGTAGCTCTCACCGGTACCACCCGACAAATCGCCGAGTGGCGTGAAGCTGGCCGCTCCCGCCCAGCTTGGATAAAGAAGGAGGGCAACAAGACAATTCTTCAGGCTCCACATGCAACGATGGTCCGGCTTCAGGGGAACTTCTCGTGCAATTATTGCACGGAGTCGTCAACTACTCGGACCACCCGCGTCGTACCCTGTCCTGCAGCCAATTATGTTGCCCGCCTGATCAACGGAGCCGGTCCTGGCCTATGATCCAAGGTAGACCTAGACCGCTGCCAAGTACTGATTGACCCTGCCACGAAAGTTGTCGAAGTAATCGCACCTGGAGGACGCTTGGTCCTGGAAGCACGAGAGGTCAAACCATGAAGACCGCGCGCAGTGTGCTGGGTCTTGCCCTTTTTTTGGCAATATGTATCGCGAGTGCCAACAGGTCCGAGAGTGCCGACAGTGCCGACAGTGCCGACAGTGTCGACAATTCCGAGACCGACCAAATTGTAATCATCCCCCTGACCCCTGCAGCACTGGCGGGCGATTCGCCCTGCTTGCTGTGGGCCGAGACCATGGCAGAAATGGCACGGTGCGCCGTGGATCAGGCGTCCCAGGCCGCCGATCGGCTTGCGGAGGCCGTTGCGGCTTACCGCCATAGACTCGCCGGAGAACAACTCGGTCTCTTCGATTCTTCTCAAGTTTCGTGGGAACGGTTTCGGGACGATGCCTGCAGGTTCCAGGCAAGTGGCATCGAGGGCGGATCGCCTTACGATATGGTCCTCTCAAACTGCCTCAGGGACCTGAGCGAATTGCGGTATCAGGCAGTCGTGAAGCTATCCTCGTGCGAAGCGGGAGATCTGTCCTGCTTGCTCAGAGGTAATGCGCCGCCCACTTCGGTGGACTAGCGACCCACTATTTAACCCAAACCGCGTCAGCCGTAAGCCCACCCAGTGCAGGCCCGAATACTAGTCAGTCCTGCTCGCCAAAACCACGTTGCCTTATTGATTCAATTGCGCGCCAACAGAGATGAATCTGGGTACTGGGAAGCGATGGTTTCGCTGGGGAAAGTTACAGGACAATCTGAAAAACCACAATGAGGTCCAACTTCGCAACGCGGACTGGCTGTGGTTCAAATGTCCAATCACGAATGTAATCTAGGGCAGCCTGGTTAAGTTCGGGTGCCATGGAATACCCAACTCGGGCGCCGCTCACCGAGCCGTCAGTCTCCACGTCGAAGACGACCATCACTGACCCTCGAACCTGATTCCGACGGGCGGCTTCCGGAAATAGAAGCGGCGGAATGTATGTGGGGACCGGCTTGCCCTCACTTCGCCACTCTTCCTGAATCTGAGCCAAGCCGTTGAATGCTCCCTCGTGCTCAGGGCAATGGCCGACGTCTGGGCAGACTTCGCTCGCGGCGCACCCTGCCAGTACCAACGCCATCAACAATTCCAAGCATCCCGATGACCGGAGGTATGTCAGCAGGCGATCGCCAAGCCCCACCGTTCTCGCCCTTCAGATAGATTGACGGCCAATTGCGACATGTGGCCTCGACGAGGACCCGGCTTCAATTGCCATCTTACGATAGCTCATTGATTGCGGTGGTGCGCCATGTAGAACAAAGTCCTACACCCAAATTCCGAGGGGCTCTGCTTAGCGAATGAGCAGGATACGAGCAGGGTTTCCCGCGGCGTAACCGTTGCTCGCCCCAGGAAGCTGCCTGCGTGCAAGACGCCGCAAGGCGCAGGGTGGAGTCCTATTGATCGAAGCGTAAGTCGTCCCCCATGAATGTTATGCGGAGACCTTCCGCCGCATTACGCCGACCAGACCCAAGGCAGACCCGAACAGCCAGGCCGCAGCAGGTGTAAACCATGCCTCCGGAATAAAACGTAAACCATGTGTCCGGTATGGACCCTGATTAAGTGGCGCGCCCGGACGGATTCGAACCGCCGACCCCCTGGTTCGTAGCCAGGTGCTCTATCCAGCTGAGCTACGGGCGCGTTGGTTCTGTGGCGTAACGTGGATAGCGGGCGGGAATTATAGGCAATCTAAGGGGGATGGGAAGCGGTAGAGTAGGGTCAAGTTGAAAAAGTCGCGCCTGAAGGCGCTCCTACGGGGAGAAAAATCCATGGCACCCAAGGTTGAAGAAGTCCGCGGCAAACGGTCCGTCATCCGGTTTGAAGCGGGGAAATGCATCCATTCCCGCCACTGTGTCCTCGACCGGCCGGACGTTTTCGTCCCCAACGTCCAGGGCGAGTGGCTGCATCCGGACCGGGCCACCCCCGGGGAAATCGCCGAACTCGCCCACAACTGCCCGTCCGGCGCCATTCAATATGATGACCTCGACGGCGGTGCCGGCGAAACCGGTCCGCTCGTCAATACAGTTCGTGTGCTGGAAAACGGACCGCTGGCCTTTCACGCCCCCCTGCAGATCGGGGGCGAGCCCGGCGGCTTTCGGGCCACTCTGTGCCGGTGTGGGGCCTCGAAGAACAAACCCTACTGCGATGGCAGCCATGTTGCTGCCGGCTTTGCCGCCACGGGCGAACCGCCGACGCAGGAGTCGAAGGCGCTGGCCGTGCGCAACGGACCGCTGGCCCTCACGCCGCTGAAGGACGGCCCGCTCAAGGCCAAGGGGCCGCTCGAGATCGTCAGCGGCACGGGTCGCACCCTCAACAAGGTGGAGGAAAGTTTCCTCTGCCGGTGCGGGGCCTCGAAGAACAAACCCTATTGCGACGGCAGCCACAAGGCGATTGGCTTTACGGCCCCGTGACCAGCCTGCTCGCGCAGGTCGCCTTGTTTCTGGCGGCCACCGTGATTGCGGTGCCGCTGTTCCGGCGCTTTAAGCTCAGCGCGGTGCTGGCCTACCTCGCCAGCGGCATGCTGATCGGGCCCTTCGGGCTTGCGCTGGTGGCGGACGTGGACAGCATCCTGCACTTCGCCGAGTTCGGCGTCGTGCTGCTGCTTTTTGTGATTGGCCTCGAGCTGCAGCCCAGCCGGCTGGTGGCATTGCGGCGTGTGGTGTTCGGTCTCGGCGCAGCGCAGGTGTTGGCGACGTCGGTCGTGCTGGCTGCACTTGGCCTGCTCGCCGGACTCGCCTGGCCGGCAGCGCTGATCGCCGGCTTCGGGCTCACCCTCTCGTCCACGCCCATGGTCCTGCAGCTGCTCGGTGAGCGCCACGAACTCAAGTCGCAGCACGGGCGTGCCGCCTTCGGCGTACTGCTCTTCCAGGACCTGGCGGTGCTGCCGGTACTCGCGCTGTTGCCCCTGCTCGGGGTCGCGGCGGCGGCGGGCGATGACGTCACCCGTCTCAATCCGCTGCTCGGGCTCGGCGCCGTGGCACTCATCGTCGTTGCCGGGCGCTACGCGCTCCGGCCGATCCTGCGCATGGTCGCCAACACCGGCATTCCGGATGTGTTCACCGCGGCGGCGCTGCTGCTGGTCATTGCCACGGCGCTGCTCGTGAATGCCGCCGGGCTGTCGATGGCGCTCGGCGCCTTCATCGCCGGTGTGCTGCTGGCCGACAGCGAGTACCGGCACGAGCTCGAGGCCGACCTCGAGCCGTTCAAGGGGCTGCTCCTCGGACTGTTTTTTACCGCTGTCGGCATGTCGGTAAATCTTGGCCTGGTGGTGGCGGTGCCGGGAACCGTCCTCGCGCTCACCGCCGGACTGATGGTCGCCAAGGGGCTCGTGCTGTATGCATTGGGGCGTTTCGCTTCGGCTCCGCTGCAGAGCCAGGCGAAGTCGCTGGCACTCGTGATGCTCGCCGGTGGCGAGTTTGCTTTTGTGTTGTTTCCGATTGCCGTGAACGCCGGGCTGATCAGTCGGGATGTCAGTGAACTGCTGGTGCTGGCCGTGACGCTCTCCATGCTGCTCAGTCCGCTGCTGCTGATCGCCGACGACCGCTGGTTCAGCCGCTGGGCTGGCAGATGGTTCGGTCGGGCCGAGCCGCTGCCGTTCGATGTGGTGGCGCCCGACGATCACCGCGTCGTGATTGCAGGCTTCGGGCGTTTCGGCCAGATCGTGGCGCGCATCCTGCGGGCGAGGGGTATTCCGTTCACCGCCCTCGACGCCAACCAGACCCAGGTCGACTTCGTCCGCCGGTTCGGCAACCGGATCTTTTATGGCGATGCCGCCCGACCTGAATTGCTCCGTGCCGCCCAACTCGACAAGGCGGAGGTGCTGGTCATCGCCGTGGACGACCAGGACGCGTCGGTGAAGATTGCCCAGTTCGTACGCCACCAGTATCCGAACCTGAAGGTCTTTGCCCGGGTGCGAAACCGGCAGCACGCTTTCCGCCTGATGGAGCTGGGAGTGCCCTACATCATGCGTGAGACCTACCTGTCGAGCCTGGACATGGCTGAACAGGTGCTGGAGTGGCTGGGCGATGAACCCGCGGCAGCCCGGCGCAGCGTGGCCCTGTTTCGCGCCCACGACGAGGCGACCCTGCAGGAGCAGTACGGGATCCGGGGTGACGACGACAAGTTTCTCGCTACGACCAAAGCCTCGGCGGCCCAGCTGGAAACGCTCTTCGAAGCGGACCGCCGGGACGACCAGTCCCTGTAGGAGCGCCTTCCGAGGGAAATGGGGACATGCCTCATTTCTGGCGGGTCACCGGGAACGCTCGTGATCTGCGTACTCAAATGAGGCATGTCCCAATTTCCCTCGTCCGGTAGACTACGCGCCGCTCAGGAATTTCACGGAGAACAAGCATGCTGCTGCTCACTGGCGTCACCGGCAAGACCGGCGGCGCGTCCGCCCAGGCCCTCCTGAAGAAGGGCATCAAGTTCCGCGCCATCGTCCGCAACGCCGAGAAGGCGGCCGCGCTGAAAGCCGCCGGCGTCGAGCTGGTGATCGGCGACGTGACCGACCGGGCCGTGCTCGAGAAGGCCATGACGGGCGTCGACAAGGCGCTGATGACCATGCCCAATGGCGAGAAGCAGCTGGACCTGGAGAAGCAGTTCGTTGACGTGGCCAAGGCCAGCGGCGTGCAGCACGTGGTGAAGATGTCCTCCATGGAGGCCATTCCCAATGCCAAAGCCCCGATCCCGAAGATCCACTACGCGTCGGAGCAGTACCTGCAGAAGTCCGGGCTCGCGTGGACGATGATCAAGCCCAACTTCTTCATGCAGAACTTCCTCGGCAGCGGTGGGACCATCAAGGAGCAGGGCAAGTTCTTCCTGCCGATGGCCCAGGGCAAGACCGTGATGATCGACACCCGGGACATCGGCGCCTGCGTCGCCGTCGTCATGACGACGCCGGGGCACGAGGGCCAGGCCTACCAGCTGACGGGCCCCGAAGTGCTGGGTTTCGCCGACGCCGCCGAGCGCTTCACGAAGGTGCTCGGCCGCAAGATCGAGTACGTCCACGTGCCCATGCCGGCCTACCGCCAGACACTTGCCCGCTTCCTCACCAACGAGTGGCACCTCAATGCGGTCTGCGAGCTGTTTCAGGAAATCGCCGACGGGCAGGACCTGCACCTCAGTGGCACGGTGCAGAAGCTGACCGGGAAGCCGCCGACCTCGCTGGAGCAGTTTATCCGCGACCACCAGGCTGTGTTCTCCGCGTAGGAAGGGAAATGGGGACATGCCTCATTTCGGGCCCGTCGGTAAAACGTCCGTAATCTGGGTACCGAAATGAGGCATGTCCCCATTTCCCCTTCAGGCGCGAAACCGGAAGTGGGTCGCGCCTGAAAGGCGCTCCTACTCTCGATCTACCGAAATGTCGGTCAGTGCGCCGTCCTCGACGGCGTAGTTAACGAGAATCGGTGCGCAGCACACTGAGCAGTCTTCCACGTAGGACTGATCGCCCTCCGAGAGGTCGAGCGTGAGCGTGATGGTTTCCCCGCAGTGGGGGCACTGGATGGCGACTTCCTCGAGCATCTTTCAGTGGTCCTAGAAGTGGTCTTTGCGGCGACGGGTTTCGCCAAGCACGTCCGCGTCGGACGCTGCCGGCAACCCCAGCGTAGCCCGGATCTCGGGGCTGGCCGGCCGCAGAAAGGGATTGGTGGCTTTCTCCAGTCCGATCGTGCTCGGTATGGTCGGCTGGCCAGCGGCCCGCAGTGCCGCCACCTCCCGCACCCGGGTTGCGAGCGCCGCGTTCTGGGGCTCGAGCGTCATGGCGAAGCGTCCGTTGCTTGCGGTGTATTCGTGTGCACAGTACACCCTCGTGGCGTCCGGCAGCGCCATGAGCTTCTGCATTGATGCCCACATCTGTGCCGGCGTGCCCTCGAACAACCGACCGCAGCCCATCGAGAAAAGGGTGTCGCCGACAAAAGCTGCAAGGTCCTCTTCAAAAAGGTAGCAGATGTGGCCGACGGTGTGCCCCGAGGTCTCGACGACGCGGGCCCGATGGCTGCCAAGTGCGAAGCTGTCGCCGTCTCCCGCCAGGATATCAATGCCGGGAATTCGCGCGGCGTCCGACCGGGAGCCGACGATCACACAGCCGGTCTTCTTCTTGAGTGCGAGATTGCCCCCGGCGTGGTCGGCGTGATGGTGGGTATTCAGGATGTAGTCGAGGTGCCAGCCGCGGTCGGCGAGTGCACGTTCGATGGCCGCGGCGTCCGGGGTATCGATCGTGGCGGTCAGGCCGCTATCGGGGTCGTGGATCAGGTAGCCGTAGTTATCCTGCAGGCAGGGAATCTGATGAATCTGGAGCGCAGCCACTGCTGCTTCAAACCTCTTTAAGCCGCGGAATCAGTTCGGCGAGATTGCAGGGCCGCGTCCGGCAGTCGAGCTGGAACGCGATGAGCTGGTCCCAGCCCGTCGCGCAGGCGTTGCCGGACCCGGGCAGGCAGAAGATGTAGGTACCGTTCGCGACGCCAGCCACGCAGCGCGACTGCATCGTCGATGTACCGATGTCCTCCCAGGACAGCCGACGGAACAGCTCGCCGAAACCGTCGATGACCTTGTCGAGGAGGGGCAGGATGGCTTCGGGGGTGCCGTCCCGGCCCGTCAGGCCGGTGCCGCCTGTCGTGATGATCGCGTGGATACCCGGGTCGGCAATCCAGGCGGAGACCGTGGCACGAATGCGGTAACGATCGTCGGGCTCCAGGGCGCGATCACCGAGCCGGTGTCCCGCGTCTTCCAGTCGGCCGACCAGCAGTTCGCCCGAGGTGTCTGTCTCGACCGTCCGGGTGTCGGAGACCGTGAGGACGGCTATGGAAAGTGGCAGGAATTCGCGCGGTGTGTCCATGCCGTCATGATACCCGTCACGCGGCGTCACCGCCGCCTGCGCGGCGAACCTGTTCCCGAAGAAAATCCGCGAAATGGTGGCAGGCGTCGGTCACCGTGAAAATACCCGCGAGCTTGCCGTGGCGCGTGACAATCGCGGAACCAAGGTGGTGCGCGGCCATGTGGGCGAGGACCTCGTCGAGGCGCGCGTCCATATCCACTATATAGGCATCCCGCACCATCGCGTGCGCAACGAGGGTCTCGTTGGCGTCCGGATTGGCAAAATCGGGACCCAGTATCAGCCGGATGTCCCGGTCAGAGACGCTGCCGGCGAGGTTGCCGTCCTGCGTTACCGGCAGGTGGCGGATGCGGTGTTCGTGCATGAAGGCCAGGGCGTCCGCCACCGACGCGCCCACGTCCACGGAGTAGGGGAACGGGGTCATTACTGCCTTGATGGCCGGCATGCGCTTCATGGCCCAATGATAGCGCTGTGTGCCGATTTGTGTGCCTCAGGGAAAGTACGGTAGTGTGGATTCCATGGACCTTGAACCGTACTGGATGCCGTTCACTGCAAACCGGTATTTCAAGCAGCACCCGCTGCTGCTCGAATCCGCCGCGGGGATGTACTACACCACCCGGGACGGCCAGAAGATCCTGGACGGTATTGCCGGCCTCTGGTGCGTCAACGTCGGCCATTGTCACCCGCGCGTCGTGGCTGCCGTCCGGGAACAGGTGGGCAAACTCGATTACGCCACTGCCTTCAATATGGGCCACGCCGGCGCTTTTGAGCTTGCCGACGAGGTTACGAAGCTCGCACCGGGCACCCTGAACCACGCCTTCTTCGTCAACTCCGGTTCCGAGGCCGTCGACACGGCCCTGAAGATTGTCCTGGCCTATCACAGGGCCCGGGGCGAGGGGCAGCGATTTCGCTTCATTGGCCGGGAGCGCGGTTACCACGGCGTTGGGTTCGGCGGCATTTCCGTCGGCGGCATGGTGGCGAACCGCAAGGTATTCGGCAGCGCGATGCTGCCGGGTGTGGACCATCTGCCGCACACGCACGACCTGGCGCGTAACGCCTTTTCGCGGGGCCAGCCGGCCCACGGGGTTGAGCTTGCTGACGCACTGGAGCGGCTCATCGCCCTGCACGACCCGAGCACGATTGCCGGCGTCATTATCGAGCCGGTCTCCGGTTCGGCGGGCGTACTGGTGCCGCCCAGGGGCTACCTGGAGCGCATCCGTGCCATCTGCGACAAGCATGGCCTGCTGCTGATTTTCGATGAGGTCATCACCGGTTTCGGACGGACGGGCGCGGCCTTTGCGGCCCAGACTTTCAACGTGCAGCCGGACCTCATGACTGTCGCGAAAGGCATTACCAGCGGCATCGTCCCGATGGGCGCCGTGCTGGTCGATCGGCGCATCTACGAGACGTGCGTCCGCAGTTCGGCGTCCCCGGAACAGGGGGTCGAGTTCTTCCACGGCTACACCTATTCCGGACACCCACTGGCATGCGCGGCGGGCCTTGCCACGCTGGCGGTGTATCGCGACGAAGGCCTGTTCGAGCGCGCCGCGTCGCTCGCGCCGGCCTTCGCCGACGCGTTGCACAGCCTCAAGGGCGCGCCGCACGTCATCGACATCCGCAATATCGGCCTGATGGGCGCCGTGGAGCTGGAACCGCGCAAAGGCGAGCCCACGGTGCGGGCCCTCGACGTGTTCCGGCACTGCTTTGCCAACGGCGTGCTGGTGCGGACTACCGGCGACATCATCGCCCTCACGCCGCCACTGATCATTGAGCCGGCGCAGATTGCGCAGATTGTCGAAGTGCTCGGCAATGCGCTGAAAGCCGTCGCTTAGGGGAGAATCGACATGCTTATTGGCGTTCCCACGGAGGTCAAGCAGGATGAATACCGGGTCGGGCTTACGCCCACCAGTGTTCGTGAGCTCGCTTTTCACGGCCACAAGGTCCTGGTGCAGACCAGTGCCGGCGCCGGTATCGGCGTGTACGATGCTGATTACGAGCGGGCTGGCGCCACGATTGCAGGCTCGGCCGCTGAGGTCTTCAGCCGTGCGGAAATGATCGTCAAGGTCAAGGAGCTGCTGCCGGGCGAGTTTCCCCTGCTGCGCGACGGGCAGGTGCTGTTTACCTACCTGCACCTTGCCCCGGACGCCAGGCAGACGGAGAGCCTCTTGAGGTCGGGTGTCGTCGCCATTGCCTACGAAACCGTGACCGGACCGAATCGCAGCCTGCCGCTGCTCTCGCCGATGAGCGAAGTGGCCGGTCGCATGGCCGTACAGGCCGGCGCCCACTGCCTGGAGCGCGAGGCCGGTGGCGCCGGCATCCTGCTCGGTGGCGTACCGGGCGTGAAGGCTGCCAACGTGGTCGTCCTGGGTGGTGGTGTCGTCGGTACGAATGCCATCCGCGTCGCGATGGGCATGGAAGCGCAGGTGACGGTCGTGGACCGCTCCCTGCCGCGGCTCAAGGAACTCGATTTTCAGTTTGGCGGCCGTCTCAACACCGTTTATTCAACCGTCGAGGCGATCGAGCACTACGTCGCAGAGGCTGATCTGGTGATCGGTGCCGTGCTGGTGCCGGGCGCGGCGGCTCCACGTCTGGTGAGTCGCGAGATGGTGCGGGCCATGCGCGATCGCTCCGTGGTGGTTGACGTCGCCATCGACCAGGGCGGGTGCTTTGAGACGGCCCATGCCACGACGCACTCCAAACCGACCTACGTGGAGGAGGGAGTGGTCCACTATTGCGTGGCGAACATGCCGGGTGCCGTCGCCCGTACCTCCACGTTCGCGCTCAATAACGCGACGCTGCCCTATGTGCTCGCCCTCGCCAACAAGGGTTACCGGCAGGCCCTGCTCGACGATCCGTACCTCCTCGAGGGCCTGAACATCCACCGTGGCAAGGTGACCTACGAGGCGGTCGCCGCAGCACTGGGGCATGAGTACGTCCCCGCTCGCCGCGTGCTCGGCACGTAGGAGCGCCTTCAGGCGCGACCTCCCACTTCCGGAAAAACCCCCCGGAAATGCCCCTTGACGGCCCACAACTCCCTGCTGCTAGAGTCTGGTCATGAATACCGAGCTGGAACGCATTGAGGCCGAGGCGCTGAAGTTGGCTGTCGAGGAGCGCGAGCGCCTGGTGGAACGGTTGCTGGCCAGCCTCGATGGGGTTGCCGACGGACACGAACGGCGTCCAGCCTTCGCCACACCCGAATTGGAACGCTACTGGATTGAGGAATCTCACCGGCGAATGAAACTAATAGAGAGCGGTGAGATGGAATCTTATCCCGCTGATGAGGTCATCGCCCGGCTGAAGGCTGAGCTCAGGCGATGAAGCTAAGGTACAGCCGTGAGGCCACTGCTGAACTCCGATTGGCCAGTACCCGCTACGAAGGGCAGCGCCCAGGCCTGGGCGATCAATTCATCGACGCCGTAAACGATACTGCGTGTCAGATCGCAGAGTGGCCTTCTGCCGGGCACCCGTTCGACAACTTTGCCCGAGGTCGAATCGTCCGGCGGTTTCCCTACTGGCTGGTCTACGAGCAGCGTGGCGCAGTGATTGTGGTGACGGCCATTGCTCACCAGAGCCGAGGTGATGACTACTGGCGGTCCCGAGGTGGGGTTAGAGAACCTTCGACAGAGTACGGGCAGCTCGCGGCATGACCAAGCCAATCGTTACCAGCTGAAGTAGCGGGCAGGGTAGCCCGCCTGGAAGTCCACAGTACCGCGGGGCAGTTCCACAAAGCCGGCTGTCCCGCCGAGGGCAACGAAGTCGCCCGACGTATTCGTTGGATGCGGTACTGCGATGCACTGACCGTCTGCCGTGTAGTCCAGGGTCACGGGCAGGAAGTACGTGAGGTCGGGCTCGAAGTGCACCGACTGGGCAAGCCGCACGATCGGCTCAGGTCGTGGCGTCGCACCGAGCGCCGCGACGAGCGCCGGCGCCACGTAGCGCACCAGGCACACGAGGCTTGATACCGGGTTCCCCGGCAGCGCGAACACGGGCTTGCCCTCCGGTGAGATGCCGAACCACATTGGCATGCCCGGCCGCTGCAACACCTTGTGGAAGATCACGTCCATGCCCAGTGTCTGCAGCACGCGGGGGACGTAGTCGAACTCGCCCATCGACACGCCGCCCGTGAGGATCAGCACGTCCTGCTCCGCCAGCAGCTGGCCCAGTTCCCGCTCCAGCACGGCCGGGTCGTCGGGCAGATGGTGCCGGTCGCAATCGATGAAGCCGCGGTTGGCCAGCGCCGCCGCGATGGCCCGGTCATTGGACGCGCGAATCTGGTTGGGACCGAGCGGTTGTCCGACATCCACGAGTTCGTCACCCGTCGAAATAATCGCAATAGCGGGACGGCGCGAGACCTCCACTGAGTCCGAGCCGCCGACGGTAAGGATCGCCATTGCTGGTGCTCCGAGCACGGCACCCGGGGCCAGCAGCGTCGCGCCCTGCGAGTGGTCCGACGCGCGCCGGTGGATGAACTGGCCTGCCACGGGGCTGTAGCCCGCCTCGACGCTGGCCAGCGCACCGTCGCGGGTGATGCGCTCCACCGGTACCACGGTGTCTGTCCCGTGTGGCAGCGCGGCACCGGTCATGATGACCACACAGCTCTGCGCATTCGGCAGTGCCACGGTGGTGCCGCCGGCGCCCTGGGTTCCGGCGACCGCGTAAGTCCTCAGCCCGGCAGCGTACGCGCTGTGACGGATCGCGATGCCGTCCATGGTGACGCGGTCGAACGGCGGCTGGTCCCGCTCGGCGGCGACCGTCTGCCGGAGCACCTCGCCCTGGGCCGCGTCGATCGGGATGCGGACCGTGCCCCAGTCGTGCAGGCGTGCCCTCATCAGCGCGCAGGCTTCCGCGACATCGATCCGGCGCCGCGCGTTATCGTTCATCCGCGGGCCCTCAAAATGGCGTGAATCTCGGCCAGGATCGACAACGCAATGGCTTCGGGCGAGTCCGCTCCGATGTCCAGTCCGGCGGGCCCGTGCAGCCGTCCGGCGAGTGCGGCGCCGTCGTTGCCCAGGTCCTGCACCAGTCGGTCACGCCGTCCAGCCGGTCCCAGCAAGCCGATGTAAGGCACAGAACTCTTCGCGAGGACGGTAAGGTAGGCGTGGTCCGTGGCCAGGTGATGGCTCATCACGATCGCCGCAGCGAATGATGGCAGTGCCACGTTACTTGCGAGATCAGCCGCCGGCGCCGACACGCGGGCCTCCGCAACGGCAAAGGCCGGCAGTTCCAGATAGGCCGGCCGGTGATCTACCACGGTGACGCGCCAGCCCAGCAAGTCCGCAAGTGCCACGACCGGCACGGCGTCCTGTCCCGCGCCGAGCACCAGCAGTCGGGGGAGCGGCGCCAATGGCAGGTAAAGGACCTCTGCCGCAGTCAGGCCGGATCGTGCGTAGGTGCCGTCCGCACTGATCAGCGTCGTCCCGATCGGCAGGTCGCCGTGCTCACCGATGACGAGCGTGCAGTGGGCGGTGACATCGCCGCGCATGCTGGCCGCGATGGCGGCGAAGGGTTCATAGGCGTCTGCTGGCGACAGTCGCTGCAGGAGAATCCGCAACAAACCATCGCAGCCGATGCCGAGCCCGAACAGCTCGTCATTCGACGCGCGCAGGTCGTAGGTGACTACCCGTGCCTCGCCCGATGCAATCACCTGTCCGGCGTGCGTCGCCAGATCGCCCTCCAGGCAGCCGCCGCTGACGAGCCCCTGGTAGTCGCCGGAATCAGCGACGAGCAGCCGCTGGCCGGCTTTCGTGTAGGTGGAACCGGTGGTGCTGATCACCGTGGCCAGCGCCAGCAGCCGGTTCTCGCGACGCCAGGTATCGAAGCGCTCAAGGAGTGCCTTGTCGCTCACGAAAGCCCGCTCATTCGTCTGCCGTCATCCTTAGCACGACTTTGCCGAGCGTCTGGTTGGCCTCCAGGATGCAATGCGCTTCGACGGCCGACGTGTACGGAAGAATGTGCTGGATCACCGGCACGATTGCCCGTTGCTCAAGCAGTGGCCACACCGCTTGCTGGAGGGCGCGCGCGATCCGGCCTTTTTCTTCCGGCGGCCGGTTGCGGAGCGTGGAGCCGGTCAGCGTCAGGCGCTTGACGAAGACCTGGGCCAGGTTCAGTTCACCCTTCGTGCCGCCCAGGGCGGCGATGTAGACCAGTCGCCCGTCTTCCCGCAGCAGCCGGATGTTGTCAGGCAGGTAAGGCGCTCCGACCATGTCGAGGATCACGTCGACGCCGCGCTTCCCGGTTTCGTCGAGCAGGACGTCGAGGAATTTGTGCGTCCGGTAGTTCACGGCCAGGTCCGCGCCCAGCTCGACACACAACGCGCACTTCTCGTCGCTCCCCGCAGTCGCGTACACGTGGGCGCCGAAAGCTGCGCCCAGCTGGATCGCCGTCGTGCCGATGCCGCTGGCTCCGCCATGGACCAGCAGGGCTTCACCCCGCTGCAGGCGGCCACGTTCAAAGACGCTGGTCCAGACGGTAAAGAAGGTCTCTGGAATCGCTGCCGCTTCGATCAGGCTGAGCGCCGCGGGGACGGGCAGGCACTGGACGGCCGGCGCCGCGCAGAACTCCGCATAGCCGCCGCCCGCGACCAGCGCGCACACCCGGTCGCCAACGGCTGGCACCGTCACTCCGGGTGCCACAGCGATGACCGTTCCCGCAATCTCCAGCCCCGGCAGATCTGATGCGCCGGCGGGCGGCGGGTACCCGCCTGCGCGCTGTACACAGTCCGGCCGGTTGACGCCCGCCGCTGCAACGCGGATCAGAACCTCACCATCTGCAGGCACCGGAATGGGCCGGCTGCAGACCCGCAGGACCCCGGGGGGGCCGGGCTGCGAAATCTCAACCGCCTGCATCGAGTCTGGCATCAGACGAGTATATCGGGATGAGCGATGTCAATGCCCAGCCAGATCGGTCTGCTACCATTCCTTCATGCAGGAAAAGATCATACAGCTTCATCGCGAAGGCGCGCTGCCCGCCATGACGGACCGGTTCCGGCGGCCGCTGAAGGATCTGCGCATCTCGGTCATGGACCGGTGCAACTTCCGCTGTCCCTATTGCATGCCCCAGGACAAATATCACCCGGACTTCGAGTTCCTGAAGAGCAGTGAGCGGCTCTCCTTCGAGGAGATCCTTCGCCTTGCGCATCTATTTGCCGGGCTCGGTGTACGCAAGTTGCGCATCACCGGTGGTGAGCCACTGCTGCGGCCGAACATCGCCGACCTCGTGGGCGACCTGTCCCGTGTGCCCGGCATCGACGACATCGCACTCACGACCAATGGCATTCTGCTGGCCCAGCACGCGGCGGCGCTGAAGGCGGCAGGTCTCTCGCGCGTCACGGTCAGTCTCGATTCCGTGGACGACGCCGTATTCCTGCAGATGAGTGGCGGGCGGGGCAGCAAGGCGCAGGTGCTCGAGGGGATCCGGGCGGCCATTACTGCCGGGCTCGCTCCGATCAAGGTGAACGCCGTCGTCAAGCGCGGGGTGAACGAGCACACCGCGGTGGACCTGGTCGAATACTTCCGCGGTACCGGCGTGATCGTGCGTTTCATCGAATACATGGACGTCGGCACGATCAACCACTGGCAGGCGAGCGATACGGTGCCGTCGCGGGAATTGCTTGCGCTGCTGCGTGCCCGCTGGCCTCTCACGGCGACGCAACCCAACTACCACGGCGAAGTCGCCGAGCGTTACCGGTTTGACGATGGGGCGGGAGAAGTTGGCTTTATTTCGTCCGTCTCGGAGCCGTTCTGCGGCTCCTGCACGCGCGGGCGGCTGTCTTCGGACGGTCAGTTCTACACCTGCCTGTTTGCTTCCCGCGGTACGGACCTGAAGGGACCACTGCGCGCCGGGCT
Organism: Gammaproteobacteria bacterium; assembly: GCA_031395645.1. GTDB lineage: Bacteria > Pseudomonadota > Gammaproteobacteria > Steroidobacterales > SHZI01. The sequence continues at coordinate 54,873 of JANNJM010000072.1, forward strand.
TAGCGACCAACAGTTGCTCGTGCTGATCCAGGGCGTCTGGAGCAACCGTGAGGACCGGTACAGTGAGCTGCGGGCCCACGAGCCCGGCAGCGAGAAGGTGGAGATGTACTACATCGGTGGCTGAGCAGCGAGCAAGCCAACGGCTTCGTTCGCCAGCTCGCTGAGGCCTGCCCCGCCCCGATTCCGGTGTTCGAGTATCTGCTTGCGCATGCGGGGATCCCAGAAGCGGCGCAAATGATTCGCCACGCTGCCCGCCGCTTCGCTCTCCTCGGCAGCGCCCTGAAAGAACGCCGCGATGTCATTCGCCATCGTGACCAGATGTTCAATCTGCATCGCAGGTCATCCCAACAGGCGATGGGAATTCGCGTAGATTACGTGTTGATTTGCCCGTGCGAAGCCGATCAGTGTGAGGCCGGTTTCTTCGGCGAGCCTGACGGCCAGTGCGGTGGGGGCCGATACTGCTGCCAGTAGTGTGATGCCGGCAGTTGCCGCCTTCTGCACCATCTCATAACTCGCGCGACTGGTAATGATCAGGTAGCCAGCGGCACAATCGATGTCGGCACGCAGCAGCGCACCAATGACCTTGTCGAGCGCATTGTGGCGTCCGACATCCTCACGCACCAGCTGGATGCCCTCGTCGGGTATTACCCAGGCAGCTGCGTGTACGCTGCCGGTCCTGGCATTCAGCGGTTGTCGCAAGTGCAGTTCGGCGAGCGCCGCATGCAACTGCGCCACCGCAATGACAGGCCCCTTGCCGACCGGCGCGGGATGCCGGATCGCCTGTTCGATGGTTTCAGCGCCGCACAGGCCACAGCCGGTGCGGCCGACCAGGTTTCGCTGCCGACGCAGCAGCGCCGAGAAACGCTCCGGGGCAATGCCGATGCGGACTTCCAGAGCACCGGCATCACTGACTACCTCTACCGAGCGGATCTCGGTAGCTCGCTCGACCACCGCTTCGCTGAGTGTGAACCCGGTGGCGAGGTCCTCCAGGTCAGCAGGTGTGGCGAGCATGACGACATGCGGAATGCCCTGGTAGGTCAGGGCAACCGGCTGCTCTTCCGCGACCTGGTTGACCGTCTGTTCGGTCACCCCGCCGACCCAGCGCTGAACGTGCAGCTCGCTCTGAATTGCCATCAGCACGTTGGGGCCACGTGTCGTGTCAGATGGGGTTGACACTGCGTGTCCGGACGATCTTGCGCTGCCGTTCGGCGAGCGCCCGATGTCGTAGCTGCCATGCCGACGGCTGCGTTACCTTCACCACCTGCACGGCAGTAACCTTGTACTCCGGACAATTGGTAGCCCAGTCGGAATTCTCCGTGGTCACTACATTGGCGCCGGACTCCGGGAAGTGAAATGTGGTGTACACGACGCCCGGTTGCACGCGCTCGGTCACCAGGGCGCGCAACACGGTTTCACCAGCGCGGCTGGCCACTCCCAGCCAGTCGCCGTCAGCAACGCCCCGGGTCTCCGCATCGTGCGGGTGTATCTCGAGCTGATCCTCGGCATGCCACACCACGTTGGGTGTGCGACGGGTTTGTGAACCGACGTTGTACTGCGAGAGCACGCGACCGGTCGTGAGGAGGAGGGGAAAGCGACTGGTGCTTTTTTCGCTGGTCGCCACGTACTCCGTGACAAAAAACCTGCCTTTGCCACGGACGAACTCATCGACGTGCATCGTCAGGGTGCCATTCGGTGCCCGCACATTGCAGGGCCACTGGATACTCCCCAGCGTTTCCAGCTTTGCGTAGCTGACACCTGTAAAGGTTGGCGTGAGCGCGGCGATTTCGTCCATGATGTCGGAAGGATGCTTAAAGTGCATCGGATAGCCCAGTGCGGTGGACAGGCGCACGGTGATTTCCCAGTCCGCCAGGCCCGCCAGTGGTGGCATCACCTTGCGCACGCGTGAGATTCTCCGCTCGGCGTTCGTGAACGTGCCGTCTTTCTCGAGGAAGGATGAACCCGGCAGGAACACGTGGGCGTACTGCGCTGTCTCGTTGAGGAACAGATCCTGGACGACGACGCATTCCATGGCGGAAAACGCGGCGGCTACGTGCTGCGTATTGGGATCGGACTGCGCCATGTCTTCGCCCTGGATGTACAGGCCCTTGAAGCTGCCATCCAGCGCTGCCTCGAACATATTCGGGATTCGTAGCCCGGGTTCGGCGTCCAGTTCCACTCCCCAGGCGGCTTCAAACAGTGCACGGGTGGCTCCGTCGGAGATGTGGCGATAGCCAGCCAGTTCGTGCGGGAACGAGCCCATGTCGCAGGAGCCCTGTACGTTGTTCTGGCCGCGCAGGGGGTTTACGCCCACGCCTTCACGCCCCAGATTACCGGTTGCCATCGCCAGATTGGCGATGCACATCACCATGGTTGTCCCCTGGCTGTGCTCAGTCACGCCCAGGCCATAGTAGATCGCACCATTCACTGCCTGCGCATACAGTCGAGCGGCGCCGCGTACCAGTTCGGCCGGCACGCCGGTAATGCCGGCGGTCGCTTCCGGCGACTGTGCCGTTTGCGCGATGAAGTTCCGCCACTTCCGGTACGAGGCCGGCTCGCAGCGGGCTTCCACGTAAGCTTCGCGGCTCAGGTTCTCCGTGACGATTACGTGCGCGAGCGCATTCATCAGGGCCACATTGGTGCCCGGCCGCAGCCGGAGATGGAAGTCGGCGGCGATGTGTGGAGTGCGCACCAGTGCAATGGCGCGCGGGTCAACCACGATCAGTTTCGCGCCTTCACGCAGGCGACGCTTCAGCTGTGAGGCAAACACCGGATGACCTTCGGTGGGATTGGCGCCGATCACCATAATGACGTTGGCCTGCATGACCGACGTGAAGGCCTGCGTGCCGGCAGATTCCCCCAGCGTGTGCTTCAGGCCATAGCCCGTCGGCGAGTGGCACACGCGTGCGCAGGTATCGACGTTATTGTTGCCAAAGGCCGCGCGTACCAGCTTCTGGACAAGGTAGGCTTCCTCATTCGTGCAGCGTGAAGACGTGATTCCCCCAACCGAATCCTTGCCATACCGGGCCTGAATGCGCCTGAATTCGCTCGCGGCATGACCAACCGCTTCATCCCAGGAGACCTCGCGCCACAGGTCACTGATGTTCTGCCGGATCATCGGTTTCAGCACGCGGTCGCTGTGCGTTGCGTAGCCGTACGCGAAGCGGCCTTTGACGCAGGCGTGGCCGTGATTGGCATGCCCGTCACGGTTCGGGACCATGCGCACGACGGCGTGGTTCCTGACTTCCGCCTTGAGGGAGCAACCCACGCCGCAATAGGCACAGGTCGTGGTTACGACCCGATCAGGCGGCGGGCCAGCCGCCAGGCTCTTTTCCATCAGCGCTGTGGTCGGGCAGGCCTCAACGCAGGCACCGCAGGACACACATTCAGAGGCCACAAACGTTTCGGCCTGACTGGCGACCACCTGCGATCCGAAGCCGCGACCCTGGATGGTCAGGGCCAGCGTGCCCTGCACTTCATCGCAGGCCCGTACGCAACGGGAACAGACGATGCACGCGTTCGGGTCGAACGAGAAATACGGATTGCTCTCGTCCCTCGCGAGGCCGAGATGCCGGGCACCATCCCAACCGTAGCGCGTGGAGGTCACGCCGAGGTGCTGGGCCATCGCCTGGATCTCGGTGCGTGCCGGCGCATCAGCACTGATGAGTTCCTGGGGGTGATCTGACACGTAGAGTTCCATGACGCCGCGCCGGAGTTGCGAGAGCCTGTCGCTTGCCGTGCGAATCTTCATCCCGTCTGCCACCTGGGTCGTACAAGAGGCGGGATAGCCCTTGCGGCCCTCGATTTCGACGACGCAGAGACGGCACGAGCCGAACGCTTTCAGATTGTCCGTCGCGCACAACCGTGGAATCTGGGTGCCCATGCCAGCTGCTGCACGCAGGATCGAGGTGCCCTCCGGAACGCTCACACTGATGCCATCGATCTCCACGGTGACGGACAGCGCGCTGCCGCTGGCGGGCGTTCCGAGATCGCGGTGGTCCATCGAATGCATGGGGGTCAGGGCCTGCGGGTTTTCAGAAAATCACCCGCAAAATGCTTCATGGCACTCTGCACAGGGAAGGGGGTCATGCCGCCGAGCCCACAGAGCGAGCCGTTCGCCATCGTGTCACACAAGTCCGCAAGCAGGCCGAGGTTCTGTTCGCGATCCATGCCATGCATGATGCGATCGATGACTTCGACGCCGCGTGTTGAGCCGATGCGGCACGGCGTGCATTTCCCGCAGGACTCGATGGCGCAGAACTCCATTGCATAACGCGCCATCCATGCCATGTCCACCGTGTCGTCAAACGCGACGATGCCCCCGTGGCCCAGCAGTGCTCCGATGCTGGTCAATGCCTCGTAGTCTATGGCTGTGTCGAACTGCGCTTCAGGCAGATACGCGCCCAGTGGCCCGCCGATCTGCACCGCGCGTAGCGGCCGTCCCGAGGCAGAACCACCCGCGTAGTCGTACAGCAGTTCACGCAGGCTTAAGCCGAATGCGCGTTCCACCAGGCCGCCGTGCCTGAGGTTCCCGGCGAGCTGGATGGGCAGGGTGCCGCGTGAGGTGCCGGACCCAAAGCCCCGATAGTACGCCGGTCCTTTGTCCAGAATAATCGGCACGCTGGCGAGTGAGATGACATTGTTCACGATCGTTGGCCTGCAAAACAGTCCCTTTACCGCGGGCAGGGGTGGGCGCACGCGAACTTCGCCGCGGCGTCCCTCCAGGCTTTCCAGCATTGAGGTTTCTTCGCCGCAGATGTACGCGCCGGCTCCGAGCCGGACTTCCACCTCGAAGCTCCTGCCGCTGCCCAGTACATTCGCGCCGAGATAGCCCGCAGCAGTCGCCACGGCGATCGCTGCGTTCAAGGCGCGGTGCGCGTGCGGGTACTCGACGCGCAGATAGATGTAGCCTCGCGTCGCCCCGACAGCGAGCCCTGCAATCGTCATGCCCTCGATGAGCACGAACGGATCGCCTTCCATCAGCATGCGATCGGCAAATGTGCCGGAGTCGCCTTCGTCGGCATTGCAGGTCACGTACTTCTGACCAGCGGGTGCATCGAGCACGGTCTGCCATTTGATACCGGTCGGAAACGCCGCTCCGCCGCGGCCCCGCAGGCCGGCTTCCGTCACGGCCTGGACGATCTCCGCCTGACTCATCTCGATGGCCCGGCGCAAACCCCGATAGCCACTGTGGGCCAGATAGTCGGTGAGGCTTACGGGCTCGGTGATGCCGACCCGTGCGAATGTCAGGCGTTGCTGGCGGCGGAGGTAAGCAATGTCTTCGGTCGGCCCGAGATACAGGGGGTGCGGCCCGGCGCGCAGGAAATCCGACGCAAACAGGCCTGGAACGTCGGCAGCGCTGATCGGCCCGTAGGCGTGTCGGCCCGTCGCGGTTTCGACTTCAACCAGCGGCTCAAGCCACAAGAGGCCGCGTGAGCCGTTGCGCTTGATGTGGAGGTCAAGACTACGATTCTTCGCTTCCTTAAGGATTCCCCGGGCGACTTCCTCTGCACCGACTGACAGGGCAGCGGCATCTTTGGGGACCCAGACCACCGACCTCATGGCTCGTGCCGCCACTGCGCGAGCAGTTCGTCAAAGCGTGCCGTCGAGACCCGGCCGTAGAGGTGATCGTCGATCATCATGGCAGGCGCACAGGCGCAATTGCCCAGGCAGTACACGGGCTGCAGGGAGAACTGGCCGTCTGCGGTAGTCTCGTGGAAGCCCACTTCGAGCCGTTGTTGTACATGCCTTGCCAGCCGGTCAGCCTGCATCGCCTGGCAGGCTTCGGCACGGCACAGCCGCACGGTGTGCCTGCCGGCCGGCGACTGGCGGAAGTGGTGATAGAACGTGATGACGCCATGGACTTCGGCGCGCGAGAGATTGAGGCCCTCGGCGATGGCGGGGACTGCTGCGGGCGGGATATGGCCCAGCTCGTCCTGAATGGCATGCAGCACCAGCAACAGCGGCCCTGGCTGCTCGCGAAGCCGCGCAATGATGTGATTGATCTGCGGGGTCATGGTGCTTGCAGGGCTAAGGGTACACCGCTGAACCGGCAGCGCGTGTGGCACGCAAAGGGTTGTTGGGGTAGTTTGGGGTCGCGGCTGAAGCCGCTCCTACCGGAGTTTAGTGTTATGCGGTTTTTGATCACCACGCTGTTGCTCGTCCTTGGCACGGCCCACGCGGAAGACAGCAAGTTCCAGCTCATCAGCCCGGATCTGCCGCCTGGCCAGGTTATTGCCATCAAGCAGGTCTACAAGGGCTTTGGCTGTGAAGGTGGCAACGTGTCGCCGGCTTTGAGCTGGCGCAACCCCCCGGCCGGCACGAAGAGCTTTGCGCTCCTGATGCACGACCCGGACGCGCCCACTGGCAGTGGCTGGTGGCACTGGGTCGTCTGGAACATCCCGGCCAGCCTGCTGGCCCTGCCGGCCCGGGCGGGCGATCCGGCCGCTGGCCTGCTGCCGGCCGGCATCATGCAGGGCAATACCGATTTCGGTACGCCCGGTTACGGTGGCCCGTGTCCGCCGCCGGGCTCCGGTCCGCACCACTACCACTTCCGGCTGCACGCGCTGAAGGTGGAGAAGCTCGACCTGCCGGCCAACGCTACGGCGGCCTTCGTGGGCTACAACGTGCTGGCCAACTCGCTCGGGACGGCCGAATTGATGGCCATTTACTCCCGATAGGGGTGGGGTCGCGGCTGAAGCCGCTCCTACGCGCTCCTGCAATTGTCGAGTTCGTCACGGCGGGCCGGCTCTTGATGCCAGACGCTGTCAGCCGGGCATGGGTTTTGGGGAGAGATCTGATGGCTAAGGGCTTTGGAATGCTGGCAGCACCGCTGCTACTGACCGGCGTGGTCTTGCCGGCGTCGGCCGGCGACTTTTCGCTCGGCGTTACTGGCAGCACGCTGGGATTCGGCGCCGAGGCCGGCTATGACTTCAGCGACCGCTTTGGCATTCGCCTGGGCGGCTACGCCTTCTCGATGGGCCAGGATGGCGTGGAAAGCGGCATCAGGTACGACGGCGACCTCGACCTGTCGAACGTTGGTGCCTACCTCGACTGGCACCCCTTCGCCGGCGCTTTCCGGGTGAGCGGCGGATGGTTCTCTACCGACAACGGGCTCGACGTGCTGGGCCAGCCGGGTGCGGGTGATGCCTACGACATCGGCGGCGTCACGTTCACGGCCGCCGAAGTCGGCACGCTGCGCGCGACGGCTGACCTGGGCAGTTCCGCCCCGTTCCTGGGCGCGGGCTGGGTCTGGGGCCGGGCCAATGGCGGCCTCGCGTGGAGCCTTGATCTGGGCGTCCTGTTCCAGGACTCCCCGGACATTGAGCTGACCTCCACGGGCGGGACGCTGAGCAATGAGCCGGAACTGGTGGCTGCCATCGCAGAGGAAGAGGCTGAGCTGGAAGCCGATGTCGACCAGTACGAACTCTACCCGGTCGTCTCCTTTGGCCTGAGCTACCGATTCTGACGGTATAGTCGGGGGGATGCTTCCCCCCGACTTTCACCCCGCCGTCGCCGGCTGGTTCGCTGACCGTTTTGGCGTGCCCACGCCGGTGCAGGCCGGGGCCTGGCCGGCCATCCAGGCCGGTCGGCACACGCTCATGGCCGCGCCCACGGGCTCCGGCAAGACCCTTGCGGCGTTCCTCGCCGCCATCGATGCCCTTCTCAAGGAGGGTCTGGCGGGTAATGGCCTGCCAGCCGAAACCCGGGTGCTGTACGTCTCGCCGCTGAAGGCGCTGTCCAACGATATCCGCAGGAATCTGGACGAGCCGCTCGCGGGCATACGGCAGCGGCTCTCGGTCTTCGAGCAGGTCGAGATCCGTACGGCGGTGCGGACCGGCGATACGCCCCAGGTCGAGCGTGCCCGCATGCGGCGCACGCCACCGCACATCCTCGTGACCACGCCAGAGTCACTGTTCATCCTGCTCACCTCAGCATCGGGCCGGGCCATGCTGTCGACTACGCGCACGGTCATCGTCGACGAACTGCACGCGGTGGCGGACACGAAGCGTGGCGCTCACCTCGCGCTGTCCCTCGAGCGGCTGGCGGCTTTGTGCCTGCGGGAACCGGTCCGCATTGGCATCTCTGCGACCCAGAAACCCATGGCGCGCATGGCCGAGTTTCTGGTGGGCAACCGGCCCGCCGAGGGTGCTGGCGCGTGCGCGATCGTGGACGCGGGCTTCACGAGGCAGCGCGATCTCGCCATCGAACTGCCGGCATCGCCGCTTGCACCGGTCATGGCCAACGAGGTGTGGGCCGAGATCTACGACCGGCTGGCGGCGCTCGTGCAGGAGCACCGGACCACGCTGATTTTCGTCAACACGCGGCGCCTCGCCGAGCGCGCGGCCCGCCACCTGGCCGACCGGCTCGGTGAAGATGCCGTGACTGCCCATCACGGCAGTCTGGCGCGTGATCACCGGCTGGACGCCGAAGAGCGGCTCAAAGCGGGCAAGCTCAAGGTGCTGGTGGCCACTGCCTCGCTGGAGCTCGGCATCGACATCGGCGATGTCGATCTCGTCTGCCAGATCGCGTCGCCGAAGAGCATCGCCACCTTCCTGCAGCGGGTCGGACGCTCGGGTCACGGCGTGGACCGCGTGCCGAAGGGCCGCCTGTTTCCGGTGTCGCGTGACGATCTCGTGGAGTGCGTGGCGCTGCTGGATGCCGTCCGCCGCGAGGAGCTGGATGCGATTCACCTGCAGGGACCGTCGCTGGATGCCCTGGCCCAGCAGATCGTGGCTGAGGTCGCGATGGGTGAGTGGGCTACCGGGGACTTGTATGCGCTGGCCCGCCGCGCCTGGCCCTACCGGGAGCTGTCCCGGGCCGCCTTTGATTCGGTCGTGCACACGCTGGCAGACGGCTACAACACCGCGCGCGGCCGCCGCGCGGCGCACCTGCACTACGATGCCGTGAACCAGCGCCTGCGGGCCCGGCCTGGCGCCCGGCTCACGGCGATCACCAACGGCGGCACGATTCCCGACCAGTTCGACTATGACGTGGTGCTGCTGCCGGAGAGCCTGCCCATCGGCACGCTCAACGAGGACTTCGCCTTTGAGAGCATTCCCGGCGACATCTTCCAGCTCGGCAATACGTCTTACCGGATCCGCAAGGTGGAGACGGGGCGCGTGTATGTCGAGGACGCGCACGGCCAGCCGCCAAATATTCCCTTCTGGTTCGGTGAGGCGCCCGGTCGCACCGACGAACTTTCGTTCGCGGTGTCCCGGCTGCGCGAAGAGGTGGACCTGCGCCTTGCGGATGGCGAGGCCGCGGTGCGCGCCTGGCTCGAGACCGCCCTTGGCCTGCAGGCGCCGGCCAGCGAGCAACTCACTACGTACCTGGCATCGGCGCGGGCCGCGCTGGGGGTGCTCCCGACCCGCCGTACGCTGATCTTTGAGCGCTTCTTCGACGAGGTGGGCGACAGCCACATCGTAATCCACTCGCCGCTGGGCTCCCGCCTCAACCGCGCCTTCGGCCTGGCGCTGCGCAAGCGCTTCTGCCGGCAGTTCAACTTCGAGTTGCAGGCGGCGGCGACCGAAGACAGCATCGTGCTGTCGTTGGGGCCGACCCACAGCTTCCCGCTGGAGGACATCAGTGCCTACCTGCGCGCCGACACCGTGCGCGAGGTGCTGACGCAGGCCACGCTGCAGGCGCCGATGTTCCCCACGCGCTGGCGCTGGGTGGCCAGCAC
>JANNJM010000092.1:0-48593 GCA_031395645.1 Gammaproteobacteria bacterium
AAATTAGGCATGTCCCCATTACCCCTCTACAGCTGTTCGCCCGGCAGCCCGCCGAATTGGGGGACGTGTACCTCGTTTTCGTCCTGCGGCAGCTCGTTGTGCCTGGTCATCACGGGCGAATAGCGTTTCGAGAGCTCCGCCGCCAGTTTTTGTGCCATGTACACCGATCGGTGCTGGCCGCCGGTGCAGCCGATAGCCACCGTAAGGTAGTTGCGATTGAGGTCGATATATTCAGGTATCCAGCGAGCGAGAAAACCGAGGATATCGCCGTACATCCGCTGCACGCTGCTGGAGGTGTCGAGAAACTCCATAACTTTCGCGTCCTTCCCGGTCAGGAGTCGCAGCGCCGGGTCCCAGTAGGGGTTTGGCAGGCAGCGCATGTCGAAGACGAAGTCGGCATCTGCCGGTATGCCGTGCTTGAAGCCGAAGGACTCGATCAGGATGGAAAGCCCCGGCTGTTTGTCGGGGCCTACGCGTCTCCGGATGATGTCGCGAAGGTCATAGATACTGGTTCGCGTGGTGTCCAGGACCAGTTCTGCCGCGTCGATGATCGGGCCGAGCAGCTGCCGCTCACGGTCGATGGCTTCGCGCAGGCTCAGGCCGGCCGCACTCAGCGGGTGCCTGCGGCGTGTCTCTCCGTAGCGCTTCAGGAGAATGTTGTCATCCGCGTGCAGGAAGATCACCTCGCAGCGAATCCCGCGACCCCCGAGATCCCGAACCACCTCCGGAAGTCTGGCCAGGTCCGCCGCGCGGTTCCTGGCATCAATTCCGATGGCCAGGTTGTCGTACAGCGGATCCTGGGTTGCCGTGATTTCGCCGATCATCGTGGCGAGGAGGGCGGCCGGAACATTGTCGATACAGTAGAAGCCGAGATCCTCGAAGTGATGCAGGGCTACGGTCTTCCCCGAGCCGGAAAGCCCACTGACGATGATCAGCCGCACGGGACTACTACTCGCTGCGTGAACTTCAGGAGAGGTCTCTCTTGCCGTTGTCCCGCGCATGGTGGTCCGTCAGCTTTTCCTTGTGCTTGCGAACCTGCCGGTCGAGCTTGTCCACCATGGAGTCGATGGCCGCATACATGTTTGCGTCGATCGCTTCGGCAAACAGCCGCCCACCCGCAAGGTTCACCGTGGCTTCAGAGCGCTGCTCCAGCTTGTCCACGGTCAGGATGCAATGCACGACGGTAACGTGATCGAAGTGCCGTTCCAGGCGCGCCAGCTTGGAGACCACGTAGTCACGCATGGATGGAGTGATCTCGACGTGGTGGCCAGTAAGGTTGAGTTGCATGGTGACTTCCTTCTCCGGTTGTGCAGTGGAACTATCGCTGCGGACGTCGTTTGCGCTCTCCAGATGGTTCGATATGAAGGGCCTCCCGGTATTTTGCCACTGTTCGCCGGGCCACCTGAATGCCTTGTTTTGACAGCATTTCCGCCAACTGGCTGTCGGAAAGTGGTTTGGCGGGGTCCTCCTGACTGATCAATTTCTTGATTTTGGCCCGGATGGCGGTCGAGGACTGTTCGCTGCCGTCATCACCCGTCACCTGGCTGGAGAAGAAGTGCCGGAACTCGAACAGCCCACGTGGTGTGTGCATGTACTTGTTGGCCGTGACCCGTGAGATGGTTGATTCGTGCAGTGCCACCAGCTCGGCGACGTCGCGCAGCACCATCGGCCGCATCGCTTCCTCGCCCTGGTCGAGAAAGGCCGCCTGCCGGTCGACGATGCACATCGCCACTTTGAGCAGCGTGTCGTTCCGGATCTCCAGGCTGCGGACCAGCCAGCGCGCCTCCTGCAGCTGGTTGCGCAGTGTTGAATGGTCGCTGTCGCCCCGGACAAGATCAGCATAGGCCTGATTGACCTTGAGTCGCGGGGTTGTCGAGCGGTTGACGTCCACCACCCAGCGCCCGTTGCGCTTGCGCACGAAGACGTCGGGCACGATGAAGTCCTGCGTGGATGGCTGCACCGAGTGCCCTGGCTTCGGATGGCAGTTGCGGATGAGTGCGAGCGCGGTGTCCAGGTCTTCCTCTGAAACACCCAGCCGTCGGCGGAGAATGCCGAGTTGCTGCTCGGCTACCAGGTCCAGACCATCCACCGTGATGGCCAAAGCGAGGTCCCGACCCGGAACCTTGGCTGAAAGCAGCCGGAGCTGGATCCGGACGCATTCACCAAGGTCCCGCGCACCGACGCCGGCCGGGTCCAGTGCCTGAACCTTGGCCAGCGTCTGTTCAAGCTCCTCCAGCGTGAAGCTGCCGGACTTCGAGAGCGTCTCCAGGATTGCGGGCAACGATTCCGTCAGGTACCCGGCATCGTTCATGACGTCGACCAGTGCCTGGCCCATCAGCAACTCGCGGGGTTCGAAGTGCTCGGTCTCCAGCTGCCAGAGCAGATGTGCATGCAGAGTCTCGTTCGCACGGTCACTGGGTTCCGGGCGGCCATCTTCGCCGTCCCAGTTGCTGCTCCCGCCACCCGAGGTTTCGTTCCAGAGCAGCGAATCACCATCCTCATTGCCAGTCGACTCGGCAACCGCAACTGACTCGCTGTCTGCGTCGTCCCAGTTGTCGGATGGTGTTTCGTCGTCCGGTGTGCCGCCTTCCGCCGGGTCTGGCAGCTGGGCGTCCAGTTCAACCAGGCCCTCTGCGCTGGCCTGTCCGGGCTCCTCCAGGTCGAGCATGATGTTCTCTGCCAGCAGCTGCTCGAGCTGGGTATTCAGCTCAGCCACTGGCAGCTGCAGCAGGCGGATGGCCTGTTGCAGCTGCGGGGTCATGGTCAGCTGCTGACTGATTCTGAGCTGTAGTGCCGGCTTCATCGTCATCCCTGAAGCGTCGCCGATCGTCGCGGCGGCGCCTATAGTTTAAAGCCCTCGCCGAGGTAAACCTCCCGAACTTGGCTGTTCGCGAGAATATCCCCCGGCGTGCCTTCGGCAATCATTGCCCCGTCGTTTAGAATATAAGCCCGGCCGCAGATTCCCAGTGTTTCGCGCACATTATGGTCCGTTATCAGGATCCCGATGCCGCGGGCAGCCAGCTGGCGGATGATCCGCTGGATATCCAGCACGGAGATCGGGTCTACCCCGGCGAAGGGCTCATCCAGCAGCACAAAGCGGGGTTCCGCCGCCAGCGCCCGGGCGATTTCGACCCGTCGCCGCTCGCCACCCGAAAGGCTGACTCCAGGGCTGGTCCGCACATGCGCAATGCGCAGTTCGTCGAGCAACTCCTCAAGGAGCCGCTCACGCGCAGACCGGTCCAGATCTGATCGCGTCTGGAGAATGGCGAGGATATTGTTCTCGACACTGAGTTTGCGAAAAATGGAGGCTTCCTGAGGAAGGTAGCCGAGCCCGAGACGCGCTCTTAAGTGCATGGGCATCGCAGTGAGATCGTGGTCATCCAGAGCAATCCGGCCGGCATCACATGGAATCAGCCCGACGATCATGTAGAACGCCGTGGTCTTGCCGGCGCCGTTCGGACCCAGCAGACCAACGATTTCCCCACTCTCGACGCGGAGCGAGATGCCCTTGACTACCTGACGGAGCTTGTACCGCTTCTGGATCGACTCCGCCCGCAAGGAGCTCACGGCCTGGTTGCCGGTGGGGTGGGGGTCTTCTGCGGCGTGATCCGCATGCGCACCTCGCCATCCTGGCTGCCGCCGGCCGTCACCACTTCGCGACGCAGGTCATAGGCAATCCTGCTGCCGGAGATCTCGCTCCTGCCATCGCTGAGAAAGGCGTCCGTGGTGAGCTGGATGGTGGCCGCATCCAGGTCGTACTCCAGCAACTGGCTCCGACCAGTCGTCGCCGGATTGCCCCGGATCCCGGGCTGACTGAACCGGGCAGGCTTGCCCGTCAATACGCCCTTGCGCAGCCGGTTGTCACGAAAAGTCAGCTCGGCGCGATCACTGCTGGCCTGGGCGCCGGCGTTTTCGATGCTGACGTTGCCGGTAAAAACCCACACGCTGTTCTCGAAATCGGCCGGATCCGCCGTGGCCTCGTCCGCCTTGATAGTGAGGCTGCCCTGCGTGATGGTCAGCTGGCGGAAGATCAGCCGGTTGTTGCGCCGGTCGAACTCGGAAAATGTGGCGTCGAGATCTATCGGCAGGGCAGGGTCTGCCGGGGTCAGCAGGGGCGGGGGCGCCGCTTTGGGGGCCTCGGCGGCGGAAACTTTCCCAACATTCAGTGCCAAAGCGACATTGAGCGCCGCAGCAGCAACGAACGCCGCAGCGCCCAGGGTCACGATCCTCAAGTCGCGGCCTGCAACTGGGGGATCAGGGGAGAAAGCGTCCGCGGACTTCGGAGTTGAACTGCAGACGGTCCTGTTTGAGATAGACACGCATCCCCCGGGCGCGGAGCGTGTCCCGGGAGCGCTCCACCGCCACCAGTTGCTCAGTTCTGGCGATGTAGGCTTCCGGATCCAGCTCCAGGTAGTCGGTTCGGATCAGGAGCGGTGCCGCAATGCTACGGCCCTGTGCTCCGGCGACGGCAGGGCTGACGGTTGTCGCCTCTGTCGTTGCGACCACGTTGCCCAGGAGTTCAATGATATTCCGATCCGGTGGAATCTGCCCGCGGTCGGCGCGGAGTTTCCATGGCACCTGGGCTGCGGGTACGTAGTCGACGTTGACGTCCTGCATGGTTATGGTGCCGTCCGCGAGCGCCTGTTCCGCGACCGTCGTCGTCACCCGGTACAGGATCTGGCCGTCCGGACCGGTGCCAGTGAGTCTGGCGGCCTTAACGTAGTAACCGAGGCCCATGCGCGGCCCAGCCGGAGTGGGGGCGTCCGCCGGCCGGTTTCGCAGGACGAGGAAGCCTGTCAGCAGGGCGGCCCCGAGCAGCAGGGTAAACCGGACGGGATGCTGCAATTCGATCCCGGTGGACATTCAGGCGGGCTGCCGTGCGGCCAGCAGGAAGTCGCACACCTCGCGCACGGCGCCCTGGCCGCCTTTTGCGATGCTGACCCAGTCGGCGGCGCCCAGCACGTCGGGGTGGGCATCCGCGACGGTGATGCCGAGGCCTGCTGCATCCATGATCTCCAGGTCCGTCACGTCGTCGCCCATGCAGGCCACGCTGGCAATTGGCACTTCGAGCTCCGCCAAAAGCTGGTCGAGGACCCGGCGCTTGTCGTTCCGGCCCAGAAAGACGTGGGGAACCCGCAACTCCGCAAGTCGGGCTGCCGCCGCACCCGAGGTCCGGCCGGAGATCACAGCCACGTGCAATCCCGCGGCCAGCACCTGCTGGATCCCATAGCCGTCACGGACATGAAAGCTTTTAGTCTCGTGACCGCTGGTGTCGTAGTAGAGGCGGCCATCCGTCAGGACACCGTCCACGTCGAGGACGAGTAAACGGATCCGGGCGGCGACGCTGCGCAGTTCACGGGGGTCCATGCTTCGGTCCGCCAGCCCTACATCACGCCTGCACGCAGCAGGTCGTGGACATTGAAGGCACCGACCACCGTCCGGGCTTCGTCTACCACCAGCAGGCCATTGATCTTGTGCTGCTCGAGCAGGTGGACAGCCTCCGCGGCCAGCAAGCCGGGAGCTACGGTCCTGCAGTGCGCCGTCATCACCTCCCGCATGGTCGTGCGATGCACGTCAATGCCGCGGTCCAGGATCCGGCGCAGGTCACCGTCCGTGAAGATCCCGGCCAGTCGGCCCTCTGCGTCGATGACGGCAGTCAGCCCCAGGCCCTTCCGCGTCATCTCCATGAGGCCCTTCGTGAGCGTCGTGTCCGGGCCGACCCGTGGGATGCCGTCGCCCACGTGCATCAGGTCGTCGACCCGCAGCAATAGCCGTCGCCCCAGCGTTCCTCCCGGGTGGGCCAGCGCAAAGTCCTCCCGCGTGAAGCCCCGGCTCTCCAGCAGCGCCACGGCCAGGGCATCGCCCATGGCGAGCGCGGCGGTGGTACTTGCCGTTGGTGCCAGGTTCAGTGGGCACGCCTCCTCGCGGACACCGATGTCCAGTGCGACCGTGGCTGCTTCGGCCAGGGTGGAGCGCAGATTACCAGTGAGCGCAATCAGGGGAATTCCCAGGCGCTTCAGCAGTGGCAGGATCGTGACGAGTTCGTGGGTTTCGCCTGAATTCGTAATGGCAATCAGGAGGTCGGCGCGGGTAATCATACCGAGGTCGCCGTGGCTGGCTTCTCCCGGGTGGACGAAAAAGGCCGGAGTACCGGTGCTGGCCAGCGTTGATGCAACCTTGCCCGCGATGTGGCCGGACTTACCCATACCGGTCACGACGACGCGGCCGCGGCAGTCCAGGCAGAGCTGGCAGGCCCGGTCGAAGCTCAGATCGAGACGTGGCACCAGGCTGGCGACGGCCGCCGCCTCGATTTCCAGGACGCGGCGACCCCGGGCCCTGAAGTCCGGCGGGTCACTGCTCATCCTCCGCTGCTCACGATGCGATCCTCAAGGGGCGATCCTCATGGGTGGCGATTGTAAGTCATCTATAATGCCGCGCCTCACCGGTCCGGCACCCGTTTCCCGTATGACTCCACACGAAATTGAGACACTGATCCGGGCCCACCTGCCCGAGACGACAGCCACTGTGCAAAGTGCGGACAACGTGCACTTCGAGGCCCTGGTGGTCAGCCCGTCATTCTTAGGCAAGCGCACGCTGCAGCGCCACCGGTTGATCTACGGCGCGCTCGGCAACCGTATCGGGGGCGACATCCATGCGCTTTCCATTCAGGCCTTCACCCCGGACGAGTGGAGCGCCCGTGGGCCGTAATGCGGCCCACGGCCCCGAGCATGGATAAGCTGGCGATTACTGGCGGCAGGCCCCTGGAAGGGGAGGTGCGGATTTCCGGGGCTAAGAACGCTGCGCTGCCTATTCTTGCCGCGTCCCTGCTGGCCGATGAGCAGGTCACGCTTGGCAATATCCCGCACCTGAACGACATCACCACCAGCATAGAGCTGCTGGGTCGTATGGGGGTTGGCGTGACCGTCCACGACGGGATGCGACTCGAAGTTGATGCCCGGTCGATTACCGATTTCGCGGCACCCTACGACCTCGTCAAGACCATGCGCGCCTCGATTCTGGTGCTGGGTCCGCTCGTGGGGCGCTACGGGCATGCCGACGTCTCGCTGCCCGGTGGCTGCGCCATCGGCGCCCGGCCCGTCGACCTGCACGTGGCCGGCCTGCGAGCCATGGGCGCCGAGGTCGAGATCGTCGACGGCTACATCCGGGCCAGGGCGGGACGCTTGAAGGGTGCTCACATTTTAATGGACAAGGTCACTGTCACGGGCACTGAGAACCTGATGATGGCCGCCTGCCTGGCCGACGGCGAAACGGTGCTGGAGAATGCCGCCCGCGAGCCCGAGGTCGTGGATCTCGCCGGCTTCCTGAGCAAGATGGGCGCGCGCATCCAGGGCGCCGGTACAAACCGCATCGTGATCGAGGGCGTCAAACGCCTGCACGGCGCGGAGTACGAAGTGCAGCCGGACCGGATCGAGACGGGTACGTTTCTGGTGGCGGCCGCGATCACTGGTGGGCATATCCGCGTTCGCCGGACCTGCCCCGAACACCTGGAGGCAGTCCTTGCGAAGCTCCGGGCGGCAGGGGCGACCATCCATGCGGGTAACGACTGGATCGAGCTCGATATGCGCGGCCGGCGACCACTGGCCGTGGATATCAGCACCGATCCGTACCCCGCATTTCCTACCGACATGCAGGCGCAGTTCATGGCCCTCAATTGTGTGGCAGAGGGCGTCGGCACGATTATCGAGAACGTGTTTGAGAACCGCTTTATGCATGCACTTGAGCTGCAGCGCATGGGCGCCAACATCAAGATCGAGGGCCACACGGCAATCGTGCAGGGGGTGCCGCAGCTGCGGGCGGCGCCTGTCATGGCCACGGATCTGCGCGCCTCTGCCAGTCTGGTCGTGGCCGGGCTGGCGGCCGAGGGCGAGACGGTCGTCGACCGCATCTACCACATCGATCGCGGCTACGAGTGCATTGAGGAAAAGTTGCAGCAACTCGGTGCCCGAATCCGGCGCCGCGCCTGATGCGGCGACGCTCCGTGGTAGGCAAGCCGGAAGGGCTGTGTGTATACTTTTGCGGCTATCTGCGCGGGATTTTCTAGAGGATTAGCTCGATGAGCGATGAGGCATCTGTCAGTCGTCGGCATTTTCTTGCCGTGGCCACCGGCGTGACCGGGGCCGTGGGCGTGGCCCTTACGGCCGCGCCGTTCATCGCGTCGTTTCGTCCCAGCACACGGGCGCAGGCACTCGGCGCTCCGGTGTCCGTGGACATCAGCAAGCTCGACGAAGGTGCCATGGTCCGGGTCGTCTGGCGCGGTCAGCCGGTCTGGGTCCTCCATCGAGGCAAGGCGATGCTCGCGCAGCTGGCCGGAGGCCGCGTGCCCCTGAAGGACCCGGAGTCGAACGAATCCAGGCAGCCGGCGTATGCAAAGAATGAGACACGGGCGTTGCGCCCTGATTACCTCGTCGTGATCGGTAACTGCACGCACCTGGGTTGCGCTCCTTTGGAGCGTTTCGAGGTGGCGCCCGCCGACCTTGGCCCGGATTGGGTCGGCGGCTTCTACTGTCCCTGCCATGGTTCAAGGTTCGACCTGGCGGCACGGGTCATGAACGATGGCTCGCCTGCGCCCACCAACCTCGTGATCCCACCCTACCGTTTTGTGGGCGATGAACTGGTCATCGTTGGCGAAGACACAGGAGCCACAGCATGAGTGCCGGACGTACGGCCGAAGCTTCTGCGGGAGGCGGGAGCCGGGCGGCCCGCTTCATCGACTGGATTGACGAGCGCTTCCCCCTCACGGCGATGATGAAGGAGCACGTCACCGAGTATTACGCCGCCAAAAATTTCAATATCTGGTATGTCTTTGGCGTGCTTGCACTGGTGGTGTTCATCCTCCAGTTCGTCACCGGCATTCTACTGACGATGAACTACAAGCCCTCCGCGGAGGACGCCTTTGCGTCCGTCGAGTACATCATGCGGGAAGTGGAGTGGGGCTGGCTGATCCGCTACATGCACTCCACCGGCGCTTCGATGTTCTTCGTGGTGGTGTACCTGCATATGTTTCGGGGACTCATGTACGGGTCCTACAAGGCACCGCGCGAGTTACTGTGGGTTGTGGGGATGCTCATCTACCTGGCTCTGATGGCCGAGGCGTTCATGGGCTACCTGCTGCCCTGGGGCCAGATGTCGTACTGGGGCGCCCAGGTGATCGTCTCGTTGTTCGGTGCCATACCGGTCATCGGGGAAGGTCTCGTGGAGTGGATTCGCGGCGACTACTTCATCTCCGATATCACCCTGAACCGCTTCTTCGCATTCCACGTCGTGTTGGTGCCGCTGGTCCTGCTGATGCTCGTGGTGGTGCATATCCTGGCTCTGCACACCACCGGATCGCTGAATCCCGATGGCATCGAGATCAAGGAGAAAAAGGGATCGGACGGCATACCCCTCGACGGCGTGGCCTTTCATCCCTTTCACACCTCCAAGGATCTGGTGGCCATCATCGTGTTTGCCATCATCTTTGCCTCTGTGGTGTTTTTTGCGCCGGAGATGGGCGGCTATTTCCTGGAGTATGCGAACTTCGAGCCGGCCAATCTTCTGAAGACGCCGGAGCACATCGCGCCGGTGTGGTACTTCACGCCGTTCTACGCCATCCTCAAGGCGGTGCCGAGCAAGGGCTGGGGCGCATTCCTCATGCTGGCGGCGATCGTCCTGCTGTTCCTCGTCCCCTGGCTGGACCGCTGCAAGGTCAAGTCCATTCGCTACCGGGGCTGGCAGTTCAAGGTGGCGCTGGCGGGTCTGGTCGTGAGCTTCGTTGCGCTGGGTTTCCTCGGTCTCCAGCCCGCGACCGAGAAAGTTTACGTCTATGCTGCCCGGGTGTTCGCCGGGATCTATTTCGCATTCTTCCTGCTGATGCCGTTGTACACCTCGCGCGAAAGGACCAAGCCGGTCCCCGAACGCGTCGTATTCCGTGCGCACGAGTAAGTTGTTTATGGAAAGTCATTTTCTGCGTCGACGCCTGCGTTCCGGCCTCATCACTCTCGCCGGTATGCTGGCCTTGGCCGGCCTGGTACCTGCACTGGCTTCCGAAGCTGGCGGCGCGTTCCAGCAGCTTGCCAACAATGACGTCTCCAATCTGGCCTCTCTGCAACGGGGTGCGCGCAACTTCGTCAACTACTGCCAGGGCTGTCACTCGGCGAAATACGTCCGCTACAACCAGCTTGCGCGCGATCTCGGCATGACCGAGCAGCAGGTGATCGGCAACCTGATGTTTGGTGCTGCGAGGCCCACGGATACGATGGACATCGCCATGCGACCTGCCGATGGCCAGAGGTGGTTCGGCATCGCGCCTCCAGATCTCTCGCTCATGGCGCGGTCGAAGGGCCCGGATTACATTTACAACTTCCTCCGGACTTTCTACGTGGATCCCGCTCGTCCCGCAGGCGTCAACAACCTGATGTTGCCGAATGCCGCCATGCCTCACGTGCTCTGGGAGTTGCAGGGCCTGCACAAGGCGGTCTACGAGAAGGAGGATCACGATGGCGCTACGCAGCTCGTGTTCCGCCGCTTCGAGGAGATCTCGCCGGGCAAGCTCAAGCCGGAGGAGTACGATGAGTTCGTTCGTGACACCGTCAATTTTCTCGACTACATCGCTGAGCCGATGAAACTGAAGCGGCAGAGCCTTGGCATCCTGGTCGTTGCCTTCCTGCTGGTCTTCGGGATCTTTGCCTATCTCCTGAAGCAGGAGATCTGGACGGACGTCAAATAGGTGTCGGACGACTGGAGCAATGGAGGAATAAAGTCGGACCGGCGAGCGGCGATGACGCTCTATTCCAATCCGGCGTCGATGCATAGCCATCGCGCAAGGATTGTGCTCGCCGAGAAGAATATCCTCATAGACATCATCAGCGTGCAGGACGATCAGCTTCCCGAAGACCTCCTCGATCTCAATCCCTACCATTCGACGCCAACCCTGGTCGATCGGGATCTGGTGCTGTATGACTCGCGCGTCGTCATGGAGTACATCGACGAACGCTTTCCACACCCACCACTGATGCCAGTCGATCCGGTCAGTCGGGCCCAGGTCCGGCTGGCGCTGTACCGGGTCGAAAAGGACTGGTACGCCATGGCCGAGCAGTGCGAGAAAGCGACGGATCGCAAGCTGGCCGCCCAGGCCCGCAAAATCCTGCAGGAGAGCCTGCTGTCGAGTGCGGAGGTATTTTCACTGAAGCGCTTTTTCTTAAGCGACGAGTTCTCACTGGTGGACGCCAGTGTTGCGCCATTGCTCTGGCGGTTGCCCGTCTACGGCATCGAACTCAATGGCAGTGGCGCCCAGCCGATCCGCAAATACATGGATGGCATCTTTGCCCGTCCCTCGTTTCAGGAGAGCCTGACCGAGGCCGAGATGGAGATGCGACAGTAGCCACCCCGAAGCGGCCCTACCTGCTGCGGGCTCTCCACCAGTGGATGACCGACAACGGCCAGACGCCACATCTGGTCGTGGACGCCACCCAGGCGGGTGTTGCGGTGCCAGAGCAGCACGTGCAGGATGGGCGAATAATCCTGAACGTCAGTTACTCGGCCACCAGTCGCCTCGAGCTGACCAACGACGAGATTCGCTTCGATGCCCGCTTCGGTGGCGTACCGCGAACCGTGCGCGCGCCGCTTGCGGCTGTCCTCGGCATCTATGCACGCGAGACGGGCGAGGGTCTGGTTTTTCCCACCGACGAGTACGCGCCAGCCGGTGACGGACCTGCGCCCGGGCCTCCGGCGCCCGGTGCACCGGCTCCGCCGCCGTCAGCTCCTCCGACAGGCAGGCCAGCGCTCAAGCTCGTGCGGTAGCAGAGCGCTCAGTTGCCAGCGCAGTCGTTCACGGAGAAAGCGGCCTGGCTCCAGCGGATCACCGGGTCGGCGAGTTCACCTGAGATTTCCACTACGTCGAAGCGCACCGGCCAGCTGGAAAACTGCCGGTAACGGAGTAGAAAGTAGCGAGTTGCGCTGATCACCCGCCGTTGCTTGCCGCGGTCAACCGTAGCGCCAGGCGTCGTGACACGTGAATTTCGCCGCGCCCGCACCTCGACGACGACCAGGACGTTCCGGTCGGTCATGATGAGGTCCAGCTCGCCCACCCGGGCGCGGAAGTTGCGGAAGAGGAGAGAGAGGCCCCGGTCTGCCAGGTAGCGGGCCGCCAGAGCCTCGGCGGCTCGTCCGTGCTGCAGATGGCCGGTACCCCGCGCCACGGTGCCAGCCCCAGGACCGCCTAGTTGCCGTCTCGCTTGTCGGTGACCTGCTCGACTGGCGGCCTTACTGCCGGCAACGGTATCAGGCGTCCCCCGCGGATTTCGGCAAAAAAGAGTCGCCGGTGAATGCGTCCAGCCGTGTCGGCGTACAGCAGACCGGTCGCCCCGGCTATCTCGCCTGCGGCAAACGGGCCCGGAGATTGCTGCCGCAGGATTTCTGGCAGCAGCTGGTAGGCGTCGTAGCCGAGGGCGTAGAACCGCGACACGCCGAGCGCTGACTTGCCCCAGTGACGGACCAGACGGCCTTTTACGAGCGCAGTGCGCCCATCCGGGACGATGACCCAGGGGCAATCAGGAAAAATGACGCCGTTCAGGTCATCGTCGTCACTGCTGCCGTCCTCCCAGATCGCGGAGGTGCTGTACGTGGGGAGGTCGCTTGCGCCAAAAAACTTGAGCTGGGGCACGATTTGTCTGCCATTACTGCTGTTGGTGGCGACAAAGATAAGGTCTGCATCCTGGCGTCGTCCCGGTGCCAAACTGGGCTTTTCGACAGGATTTGCTCCCTTGAATGGTGGGGCCTGGACGGGTTCCGTCGTCTGCAGCAGGCTACGGATGGGCGCGGTGAAGTCTGTGGAGCCGGGGACATAGGTGCGGGTGTCCACCAGTGCCCCCCCCCGGCTGCTGAACTCTGCGCCGAACGCATCGAGTAACCGCTGTCCCCACTCATTGGCCGGGACCAGCGCGAGGGCCCGTCGTTGACCGAGCGCCAGTGCCCGGATGGCAATCTCGCGGGCTTCATCTTCCGGGGCGAGTCCGAACTGCCAGAATCCGCCGACCCCCGGGTCGGCCAGGTTATTGAGGGCCAGGACCGGCATCTGCCCCGGCAGCGGACCGGCCGTCTGGGCGGCAAGTGGCGCCAGCGCCTGCAGGGACTCCTTGAGCAGCGGTCCCACGAGCGCCCGCGCACCAGCTGCCAGTGCCTGCCGGTGGGCCTCCGCCACGCCCACCTGGGCTTCGTCGATAATCAGCGTGGTGAAGCGCCGGCTGCCGGGCGCCTCGAGATGGGCCGCGATAAAGCCATCGCGAATCGCCATGCCTGGCGCCTGCTGGCGGCCGGAAAGCGGCACTAGTAGCGCCACGAGCGGCCCATCGGCCTCCCCGGGGTTCATGGAGCCGATGTTACTGGCGCCCACCTCTGGTCCAGCCAGTGCGGAGAGGACCTCAGCAGTCGTTCCTTTGGTGGTGTCTGCCGGTTGCAGCGGCTGGCACGCTGCTCCGACAATGACGGCCATGAGTGACATGCCGAACAGCGCACGGCGCCCCGGTGAAATGACCGGCCGCGAGGCGGTGCGCGCGGGCACCTTGTATGTCGTGGCAACGCCGATTGGCAACATGGGCGACCTGAGTCCCAGAGCGCGCGAGGTTCTAAGCAGCGTCGCACTCGTCGCAGCCGAGGATACCCGGCACACCGGCCAATTGCTAACGCAGTCCGGAATCACCGCCCGGTTGTTGTCCCTGCACGAACACAACGAAGCGGGACGCATTGAAGAGATCGTGCAACGCCTGCGTGCCGGGGACAGCGTGGCATTGGTGACCGATGCGGGCACGCCGCTGATCAGCGATCCCGGCTACCGACTGCTGGCGGCGCTGCGGGCGGCAGACCTGCCGGTCAGCCCCGTGCCGGGCCCCTGTGCGGCCATTGCAGCCCTGTCGGTGGCAGGCCTGCCCACCGACCGGTTTTTTTTCGAGGGTTTCCTGCCGGCGCGGTCCGCCGCGCGTATTGCACGTTTGCAAGCACTCGCCCGCCGGGGTGAGACGCTGGTCTTTTATGAGTCGGCAAACCGTCTGGCCGAAACACTGGCCGATGCGATTGCCGTATTCGGAGCAGAGCATGCCGCCGCCGTTGGCCGCGAGCTTACCAAGCTGCACGAGACTCTCTACCGTGGGACTCTCGCCGAAGTCCGGGCGGCGCTGCTTGCCGACCCGGGGGGCAACCGGGGCGAATGCACCTGGCTGTTGGCGGGGCGTGGGGCGGAGCCAGCGCCCGACGAGGCCGAGCTGGCCCGGGTGGTGGGCATACTCGCCGCGGAACTGCCGGCCTCGCAGGCCGCCAGCCTGGCAGCGCGGCTGACGGGCGCTTCGCGGAAAGCGGCCTACAAGCTGGCGACGGGTCCGGAGCACGAGGACGAGGTTGAGACCGAGCAGAGGCGCCGCTAGCATCCGTGCGAATGCGCCCGACATATCTGCTGATTGCCATCGTCGCAGTCCTGCGAGCGCACGTGGCGCTGGCGGCGCCCAGCAATATTTCCGGCGAGTGGTACTTCGACGTCAACTCCCAGAACGGACCGGGCCGCCGCGACGTTCTGTTCCGGCAGGAAGGCAGCCGGGTCATCGGTTTCATCGAGAGTGATTCTGCCAGCGGCCGATTCGTTGGCAGCCTTACGGGCAGGAATCTCGAGTTCACCGCCGTATTGGAGTTCGGCGGCCAGCCGATGGCCGCCATCTACCGGGCAATCGTGGACGGCGACGACATCACGGGCACGATTGACTTCGGCGACTACGGT
Organism: Gammaproteobacteria bacterium; assembly: GCA_031395645.1. Lineage (GTDB taxonomy): Bacteria > Pseudomonadota > Gammaproteobacteria > Steroidobacterales > SHZI01. The sequence continues at coordinate 14,762 of JANNJM010000092.1, forward strand.
CGCGCCACGTTCATCGGCAAGCGCGGCCGACGGCCGGAGCCAACCCGGCCTGAGACGACAGCGACCATCGACGGCTCAGCCCAGGGGTCGGGCGTTGCCGCGGCCAGCACGGGCGACTTTTTCGGCATCCCGCAGGGGGCGCGGCTGCTGCCCGAGATGCTGGCCATACCGGCCGGCAGCTTTCGAATGGGCAACGCCGGGTCCGCTGTAAAGCCCGAGTACGGTGCGGATTTCATGCACGTCCATCCGGTCGAGATCTCCGCTTTTCGCATCGGCCGCTTCCTGATCACCAATGCCCAGTACGGTGCCTTCGTCTCGGCAATGAAGCGCGAGCCACTGCTGCCACCCAAGGGCTGGGATGACTACCTGACGCGCTACCCCAACCACCCGGTGGTGAACGTGAACTATGCGGACGCCACTGCCTACACGCAGTGGCTGGCGGCGGAGACCGGTGAGCCCTACCGTCTGCCCACCGAAGCGGAGTGGGAGTACGCCGCCCGCGGCGGCGTCGCGGACCGCAACTTCGTCTTTGGCGATGAGTGGCAGGTCGACGCAGCCAACATTGCCGTCTGGCACATTGGCAGGCTGGTCGACCGGAATGGCTGGAAAGCCTGGTGGGACAGCGAGGGAGACCGCCTCTCGAGGTCCCGGCCCATGACAACGCGGGTGGGGAGTTTTGCGCCGAACGCCTTCGGTCTCTTCGACATGGCGGGGAACGTCTGGCAGTGGACGCAGGACTGGTACCGGGCAGACTACTACCGTGTCTCGCCGCCGAAGGACCCCACGGGGCCGGTCGCCGGTGACGAAAAGGTGCTGCGGGGCTGTTCCTGGTACAACCAGCCGGACGTCTGCTTCGTTGCCACCCGGGACCGGTATGCGCCGGACCGGCGTCTCTATTACAACGGGTTTCGGGTGGTCGCCGCCGGATCCGGCCGCTGACAGCTGCCCGGGTCGTGCTACCGTGAGCCGGCGAGTCGGCCAGGCAATCGCTCGTGTGCAAGCACACGGGAGGAAAGTCCGGGCTCCGGCGGGCAGGGTGCCAGGTAACGCCTGGGAGGCGCGAGCCTACGGAAAGTGCCACAGAAAATAACCGCCTAAGGACCCCGGGATCAGTCCCGGGGTCCCGGTAAGGGTGAAAAGGTGCGGTAAGAGCGCACCGCGCGGGTGGCAACACATCGCGGCAAGGTAAACCCCACCCGGAGCAAGACCAAATAGGGAAGCAGCGTTCCGCAAGGGGCGCACCGTCGCCCCACGGGCTTCCGGGTAGGTTGCTTGAGGCCGCTGGTGACAGCGGTCCCAGATGAATGATTGCCCTCGACAGAACCCGGCTTATCGGCCGACTCGCTTTCTGTCTTCCGCCTGCCGGCCGCTTGTTCGGCGCCCGAGGGTTCTGTATATTAGAAATGTCTGATTTAGAAGTGCCTAAACAATGATGCAGGCCTCATGACTATTGCCTCAACAAGTCGCGTGCTGGACTCCAGTGGCATGCGCCGTCATGCCGCCAGTGCGGCGAAACTGATCAGGGCCCTCTCGAGCCGGCATCGCCTGCTGATCCTGTGCTTACTGTCCGAGGGGGAGCTGTCGGTAGGGGGCTTGAACCGCCTGGTGCGCCTGTCCCAGTCAGCCCTCTCGCAGCACCTGGCCGTGTTGCGTCGCGAGCGGCTCGTCTCCACGCGCCGGTCGGCACAGACCATTTACTACAAGGTCGCGACTGGCGTCGCGATGGAAGTGGTCCACGTGCTGCATGACCACTACTGCGGTGTACGTTCTCCGATACGAAAGGCGAAGTAAGTATGACCGTGCTCGTTGTTCCAGACATTCTGAGCATGGGCCAACGCCAGATGCTCTGGCCAGTCATCCTTGCCCTTGGTGGCCTGGTTGGTTGCGGCAAGTCGCCGCCGCCGTTCGCCGATGGTCTGGCCCCGGCCAGACTGGCTACTGAAGTTGTGCAGCCCGTCGTCATGCCGTCGGAGCGTATGGTCGACGGCACTGTCGAAGCGGTGAACCAGGCGACCTTGTCTGCCCAGACGGCGGGGCGCGTCGCCGGGATTTTCTTCGACGTGAACGACGTTGTGCCCGCAGGCGCCGTGCTCATCAAGCTGCGCAGCACGGAACAGCGTGCCGGGCTCGAGCAGGCCGAGGCTGCGCGACGTGAGGCCTCTGCACGCGAAGCTGAAGTTCAGACCCGCTACGCACGAATTGCCGACATGTATGCCCGCAAGGTGGTCGCCAAGGCCCAGCTGGATCAGGTGGCGGCGGAACGCGATGCTGCCGTGGCGCGCCTGGCTGGCGCCCGCGCAGCCTTTGACAGCGCCCGCGAGGGGCTCGACTACACGGAGGTGCGCGCGCCCTATGCTGGCGTCGTGACGGCGCGGCTGGTGCGCGTGGGCGAGGTCGTGGCGCCCGGCACGCCGCTGATGAGCAGTTTTTCGCGGGACAAGCTCCGGGTGAATGTCGATGTTCCCCAGACGCTTGTCGAGCAGGTGCGCAAGCTGAACAAGGCGGCTGTCTACGCGAACGGGCGCCGCATCGAAGCGACGGCGCTGACGATTTTCCCGGAGGCCGATCGGAGTACGAACACCTTTCGCGCGCGCGTCGAGTTGCCAGCCGATGCCGCGGACCTGCACCCGGGCATGTTCGTGAAAGTGGGCTTCGTCACCGGTGAGAGTCCCCGGTTGCTGGTGCCGAAGTCGGCGATCATCGCCCGCAGCGAGGTCACGGCTGTCTACGTGGTCGACGCCGATGGCCGGGTCTCGCTCCGCCAGGTTCGCACCGGCAGCACGTTCGGTGACCGGCTGGAGATCGTCGCCGGCCTTGAGGCGGGCGAGCGGGTGGCGCTTGACCCGGTGGCAGCGTTACGGTCCCTGACTCTGCCCGCCGCTGGCGCCAATGGCTGAGCAGCTGGGTTTCAGCGGCCGCGTTGCGCGACAGTTCCTGCGCTCCGAACTGACACCCCTGCTGGCTCTGACCGCCCTGCTGATGGGCGTGTTTGCGGTCCTCGTGACTCCACGCGAGGAAGAGCCGCAGATCAACGTGACGTTCGCCAACGTCATCATCGGTTTTCCGGGCGCCAGCGCGGCCCAGGTGGAGAACGTCGTGGCGTCGCCGATGGAGAAGATCCTGGGCGAGATCGCTGGCGTGAAGCATATCTACTCGGTGTCGCGACCCGGGGTTGCCGTGCTCACGGTGCAGTTCAAGGTCGGGGAGGATCGCACCGAGGCCATCGTCCGGCTCTATAACGCCATTTACTCCAATCAGGACTGGCAGTCGCCCGGTTCAGGCGTCTTGCCCCCCCTGATCAAACCCAGGGGCATCGATGATGTGCCGATCCTGTCGCTGACGCTGTGGACAAACGATCCGTCGCGGGCTGGCTATGAACTGGGCCAGGTGGCGCGCGCGATCGAGACCGAGATCAAGCGCGTTCCGGGTACGCGCGATGTTTATACCATCGGCAGTCCCGACAGCGTCGTGCGCGTGGCGCTCGATCCGCAGAAGCTGTCCGGTTTCGGGTTGTCGGCTGATGACCTCATCGCGGCACTGGCGGCCGCCGGCCAGGCGGAGCAGGCCGGCATGCTCGTCGGTAGCGACCGGAGCACGCCCGTGCAGGCCGGCGCGTTCCTGGTGGGTAGCACGGAAGTCGCGAACCTGATTGTGGCGGTGCGGGGTGGACGGCCCATCTACCTGGAGGACGTGGCTGACGTGAGCCGTGGCCCCGATACGCCGAAGGCTTTCGTCTGGCACGGCACCGGGGCCGTTGGGGCACTCAATCCGGCACGCGCGGTGCACGCGCCAGCGGTGACGATTGCCGTGGCCAAGAAGCCTGGTGAGAACGCCATCGACGTGACCACGGCCGTGCTCGCACGCGTTGCCACGTTGCGTGGTACCTACATCCCGGAGGGCATCGAGGTCACCGAGACTCGCAATTATGGCGTCACCGCCAATGACAAGGCGCAAAAGCTTATCCAGAAGCTGATGATTGCCACCCTGTCCGTGGTCGTGCTGGTCCTTGTGGCGATTGGCCGCCGCGAGGCAATCGTCGTTGGTGCGGCGGTCGTGGTGACACTGGCCGCCACGCTCTTCGCGTCCTGGGCCTGGGGGTTCACTATCAATCGCGTCTCGCTGTTCGCGCTCATTTTCTCGATTGGCATCCTGGTGGATGACGCGATCGTCATCGTCGAGAATATCCATCGTCGGCGCCAGCTCGACAGCCGCAGCTTCCTGGACATGATTCCCGGGGCGGTGGATGAAGTCGGCGGTCCAACCATCCTTGCGACCTTCACCGTGATTGCCGCGCTGTTGCCGATGGCTTTCGTGAGTGGCCTCATGGGTCCCTACATGAGCCCGATCCCGATCAACGCCAGCATGGGCATGGTGATTTCTCTCGCAGTTGCCCTGATTTTTACGCCCTGGTTGTCGGGCAAACTGCTGGCTTCAGTCGCACATCAGGGCAGTGAACCCGGTGTCCCGTCGGCCCTGCACCGCGGGTTCGAGCGGGTCATGCGGCCCTTCCTCCAGGGGGCGAAGGCCCGGCCGATGCGCCACCGGCTCTATGCGGGACTGGTGGTCGCCATCCTGCTGGCGATTGGCCTGACGCTGGTCCAGTGGGTGGTGCTCAAGATGCTGCCCTTCGACAACAAGTCCGAGTTTCAGGTGGTACTCGACATGCCCGAGGGTACGCCGGTGGAGCGCACTGCCCGGGTCCTTGAAGAGCTGTCCCGTGTTATCGAGGCAGTGCCCGAAGTGCGGGACTACCAGGTCTATGCGGGCACGGCATCGCCAATCAATTTCAACGGCCTGGTCCGCCAGTACTACCTGCGCAGCGGGCCCGAGCAGGGCGACATCCAGGTAAACCTGGTGGATCAGCACGAGCGCGACCGGGCGAGTCACGAGATCGCGCTGGACGTGCGGCCGCACCTCGCAGCGATCGGCAGGAAATATGGCGCTTCATTGCAGGTGGTCGAGGTGCCTCCGGGGCCACCGGTGCAGGCGCCGATCGTGGCCGAAGTCTACGGACCCTTCTACCCGGACCAGCGCGACCTGGCGCGAAAGTTGCGCGATCTTTTCGACAAAACTCCCGACATCATGGACGTGGACGATTCCAGCGAGGCCGCCGCGAGTCGCTACGCCGTCACGGTGGACCGGCAGAAGGCGGCGCTGCTCGGTATCTCGCAGGCCCAGATTGTCCGGGTGATGACCATCGGGCTGCGGGGCCAGGATGCCGGCTTCGTGCACGAAGGGCCGGAGCGGCGCCAGATCCCCATCCGGCTGGGGTTGCCGGTGGCGGACAAGGCAGGACTCAATCAGGTTCTCCAACTCGAAGTGCGGTCGGCCGCTGGCGACCTCGTGCCGCTGTCCGGGATCACTCACGTGGAGTCGGTGGCCTGGGACGGTGCCATCTACCACAAAGACCTGCTGCCGGTGGTCTTCGTGACTGGCGACATGGCGGGGGAGCTGGACAGTCCTTTGTACGGGATGTTCGATCTGGTGGGCCAGGTTCGTGACGCGGTGCCTTCACTCGCCAGTGTGGACCAGTTGTTTATCAGTGCCCCCGACGATCCCAACAGATTTGCGATCAAGTGGGATGGCGAGTGGCAGATCACCTACGAAACGTTCCGGGACATGGGCCTGGCCTACTCGGTGGGCCTCGTGCTGATCTACCTGCTGATCGTTGCGCAGTTCCGGTCCTACCTCATGCCATTAATCATCATGGCGCCGATTCCCCTCACGATCATTGGCGTCCTGCCGGGTCATGCGTTGCTGGGTGCCCAGTTCACTGCCACGTCCATGATCGGCATGATCGCGCTCGCCGGCATCATCGTCCGCAATTCGATACTGCTCGTGGATTTCATCGACGCGGAGACTGCCCGCGGAGAGCCGCTGGAACACGCCGTGGTCGGCGCTGCGGCGGTGCGTGCACGGCCCATCATCCTGACAGCGCTCGCTGCGATCAGCGGCGCCCTGTTCATTCTCGATGACCCCATCTTCAACGGGCTCGCGGTCTCGCTGATCTTCGGGATACTGGTCTCGACGGTCTTAACGCTGGTAGTGATTCCAGTTTTCTACTTTGCCTACCGCAGTCGCCAGCTGCCCCGTCCGGACCAGGAGAGTCACTGATGCACAAGTGCCATCATTTCCTGATCGCCGCGATCCTCGTGATGCCCGTTGCACATGGCGAGACACTCGATGATGCGTGGCGCATGGCGGCCGGGCGGGATGCGGGACTTGCAGCGATCCGCAGCCGGGCTGACGCGGGCCGGGCCGGGGAACTGGCGGCGCGTGCCGAACGCTGGCCGAAGGTGACGATCGACGGCAGCTACCAGCGCTTCGACGATGCGCCATCCTTCAGCTTCCCCGTCGGTGCCGGCAACTTCACCTCGCCAGAGCTGGTGACAGATGACGATTACCTGATGGGCCGGGCGCGTGTCGAGGTGCCCCTGTTCACCGGCGGCCGTGTGGCAGCCGGCATCGAATCTGCCCAGCAGGCGGCGCGGGGCGCCGGCCTCGCCACGGAGAGCTATGAGCAGGATCTTCGCCTGGAGGTGGCCACGGCGTACGTGGATGTACTCCGGGCACGACGAACGCTTGCGGCAGCGGAGTCTGCCGTCGCCAGTCTTACAGCCCATGTTAATGACGTGGCCGTGATGGTGGAACGCGAGGCGGTGACGCGTAATGACCTGCTCGCGGCACGCGTGACGCTGGCTGATGCAGCCCAGCTGCGCCTCAGCGCGGAGAACCGCAGCGCCATGGCGCTCGCCGCCTACAATCGCCTCCTTGGCGAGCCGATGGACCGCCTTGCGGAACTTGAGGATCCGGTGAATGCGCCGCTGCCCGCGACCTCCGTCCAGGAACTGGTCGAGCGAGCAATGGCCAATCGTCGTGAGCTGGCCGGCCTCGAGGCCCGCGCCCTCTCCCTGGCCGGCCAGGCCCGCCGCGAGAACGCCAGTCGCTGGCCCCAGGTGGGGCTGATGGCCGACTACCAGCACCTGGAGAACCAGGTGCTCGATGACGAGGACTTCGCCCTGCTGGGCGTCGGGTTTTCGTGGACACTCTTCGATGCGGGCCGTGTCCAGCAACGGGCGAACGCCCTGCGAAGCGAGAGCCGGGCCGCTGTCCGTGACCGGGACGAACTGCAGTCGCGCGTCGCCCTCGAAGTACGGCAGGCCTGGCTGGACGTGCGCGAGGCTGTTGCCAGAGTGCCGCTGACACGGGAAGCAGTCGACCAGGCTGACGAGAACCTGAGGGTCGGCCGGGAGCTTTACAGTGTGGCGCTTGCCACGAACACGGTCGTGCTGGACGCCGAGGCGCTGCGTCTCAACGCAGTCCGCAACTACGACAATGCGCTGCTCGATGTGGTCCTCGGTAACCTGCAGTTGAAGCGGGCGATCGGCGAGCTGTAGGAGAGTAAGGCCAGTCTCAGGCTGCGAACATTCCTGCCCCTTTGCCCCCCTTGCCATGCCCATTCCCGACGTTCCTGGCAACCGCGGCCAGCGCCTCCCGGTCCGTCACTCGGATCTGGCGCCGCGACTTTGAGACCCAGCCGTGGCTCTCCCAGGCACTCAGGTGCTGATTGACGACCTGCCGGGAAACAAAGACGTACTTGGCAAGCTCTGCCTGCGTGATGTTCAGCGACCGGTCCTGACGACCGGCACTGTCATCCCCATCGGTCAGCCGCAGGACGCCATGCGCCAGTCGTGCTGCGACATTGCCCTGTGAATACTCGTCGATGATTAGTCGGGTCGCCACCCGCTGGTGGCGGCACAGTACGTTCAGCAGACCCAGCACGACCAGGGAATCTGCCGCCATAAGCCGGGCAAAACTGTCGCGGCAGATCCTGAAGACCTCGGTATCTGTGGCGGCGACGGCCGTGGCACAGCGGGCCAGACCATCGACTACTGCGATCTCGCCAAACACGCCGCCGGGTCCGATCAGGTTCAGGAATATCTGCTGATTGGCCGGCGTCCTGGCCGTGATCTGTACCTGTCCGGCGATTACGCCAAATATGGCATCGCCCGGGTCGCCCTCTGCAAAGATCATCACGCCCTGGGCAAAGCTGCGCCGGGTAGCGGCCTGGGCCACCCGGTCCATACCGACACTGTCCAGGTGCCGCAACATTTCGTTATTCCTGAAAATGGTTCTGGCTGCGTACTTCACGGCGTCACCCCCCGTTCCCGCAGGCAGATATACCCAGTAAGAACGCCAACGTCTGTCAACTGCGTGACAAAGGTGCTTGCACGCTCCGCTCTGTCAGGGTGCAGACATTCAAGGAGCGCTAGCGGCGCACTGCATGTCGGGGCCATGACATTCGACGCCAGAAAAAACACGACTGCGAGCTGTTCCCGGACGTTCTTCTCCGATGTGTCTGCTGCGTGACACACCATCGGTCAGCCGAAGTGCACGCTCACCTCAAGCCGGGACGGTGATGAAAACGTTACGGCACTTGGAAGCACTTAGTATCAACCAGAGGTGAACGTCATGATGAAGCAAGTTGTTTGTGGCGCGGTACTGTTGGCCGTGTCCTCGATCGCAGGGCCGGTGTTCGCCGAAAAGTCGGCAGTCGATCAGATGCTCAACCGAAACCACATGTTCGGGCTGGACAACGGCGAATGGAAATCCCTGACCCGGGGGCCGGAGGCCAAGACCTACCGCATCTGCATGACCAAGGGTGAAGACGCGGCGGCACTCAAGGTCATGCACGACGGGCGGCAGACCATCGTCCAGCCGGGTGAGTGCCACCTGATTGAAGCCATAAAGATCAAGGTTGCGAGCGCCAGCAGGCTGAGCGATGGCAGGATGCTGGTCGGCAGTCGTCGGGTTGACAACAGTGGAACCCCAAGTCGCGTTGCCAGTGCGAGCACCACTCCGCAGTCCGGGCAGTGAGTTGGCCGTGCGCGCGGGATCGTCTAACGTCCCGCGCGCAGGGGTCCCCGTCAACCGCAAGCAGCCTCCTTTGACAACCCCCCGGGGCCGGGCGTAACTTCAACGTCCCGGCGTCCGTCGGGAACCACTTGGGGGAGAAGCAGCGATGAAAATACTAACAAGCGTGCTGATCAGTCTGGCGTTTTCGGGGTTGGCAGCCACCGCGCTGGCGGAGGAAGGGAAGGTCTATTCGGAGGGTCCGGTCGTCGAGGTGACGTACATCAAGATCAAGCCGGGCAAGTTCGAGGACTACATGAAATTCCTCGCCACCACCTACCGGACGTTGATGGAAGCCAACAAGAAGGCAGGCCTGATTCAGGACTACGGCATCTACCAGGCGACGCCACGTTCACCGCAGGATCCGGATCTGCTGCTGACGACCACGTACCCCAACATGGCAGCGCTTGACCGTAACGAGGAAGCTGAGGCCTTGTCCGTCAAGACCGTTGGGTCCATGGCAAGCCAGACCCAGTCGGCCATCGATCGCGAAGCCATTCGCGAGGTACTGGGCAGCGAACTGCTACGAAAGCTCATACTCAAGTAGATACCGGCTTCACGAGTTGCCTGCATCGGCGGGCGGGGGCGTTCAGCACCCGCCCGCCGAATTCTCGAGCGCCAGCAGGCCACTCGATGGTGCCGGAACCTCGCCTTCCGCAAGCCCGTGAGTCCCGACGCCCAGTAGCCGCACGGGCCTCGACCCGGCCTCAGTTCGTCCGAGGAGCAGCACGGCCCGCCGGGCAATTGCTGCGTCGTCGCCGGTCAGTGCGTCGTCGGTATGGCTGCGCGTGACGGTCGTGAAGTCGCTGTACCGGACCTTGATCGTCACGGTGCGTGCCCGCAGCGCTTTCCCCCGCAGCGAGGCGCTGACCCGCTGCGCGAGCCGACCAAGTTCGGTGTGCATCGTCGCCAGATCCTGCAGGTCCTCCGCGTAGGTCGTTTCCGCCGAAACGGATTTCCAGGGTCGGTTGGGCGTCACCTCCCGCGGGTCGTCGCCCTGCGCGAGACGCCGCAGCCAGTCGGCAAGGCTACCGACAGCTTGCACGAGCCGCGCCGGGTCTGCCGCCCGCACGTCCACGAGCCGCTCAATGCCGATCGCGCGCAGCTTCTTTGCGGTGACAGGACCCACCCCCCACAAAGCCTCCACCGGCAGCTTCTGCAGGAAGGCTTCGACCCGCTCGGGCGGGACGACCGTCAGGCCATCGGGCTTCTTCCACCCAGAGGCAATCTTGGCCAGGAATTTGTTTGGCGCCACGCCCGCCGAGGCGGTCAGGCAGAGTTCCGCCCGGATCCGGCGCTTCAGCTCTTTCGCGACCTCGGTCGCGAGCGGCTGGCCCCAGAGGTTTTCGGTGACGTCCAGATAAGCCTCGTCCAGGGAGAGGGGCTCCACAAGCGGAGTTGCCGACCGGAGGAGCTCCATCACACGCTGTGAGGCCTCCCGGTAGCGCTGGAAATCCGGGCGCACGATGACGAGCTCCGGGCACTGGCGGAGGGCCCGCGCCATGGGCATGGCTGAGCGGACGCCGAAGGCCCGTGCCTCGTAGCTCGCCGCCGCCACCACGCCGCGGGACTGGGGCGAGCCGCCGACGGCCACCGGTCGGCCGCGCAGACGCGGGTCGTCGCGCTGCTCCACGGACGTGTAGAAGGCGTCCATGTCGAGGTGGATGATCCGGCGGGGCGACGTTTGCATGGCACTGGCGGTCAGTTCAGGTCCTGGTGCACAGTAGCTGCAGATGACTGATGGAAACCAGTCCTGGCTGTCAAGGCGAGCGCTGCTGGGCGGGGCCGCTGCCCTGGCGAGCACGCGCGTCAGTGGCGTCTCGAAGCCGGCACCGGACAGCTGGGACGTCGTCGTCGCAGGGGCCGGCGTATTTGGCGCCTGGACGGCCTGGGAACTGCGCCGCCGGGGGCAGCGCGTGCTGCTCGTGGATGCGGTCGGGCCCGCGCACGCCCGGGCGTCTTCCGGCGGCGAGTCACGGATGACCCGGAGCATCTACGGCGCCGATCTCCTGTACACCCGCATGGCACTGGACTCCCTGGAGGACTGGCGGTGGCTGTCCGGGCGCGCGGGGCTCCCGGTCCTGCACCCCACCGGGGTCCTCATGTTCTTCCGGCAGCCGGAGGCCTTTGCCACCCGGAGCATCGAGGTCCATCGGGAACTCGGACTGCCGCTGACGGTGCTCGACTCCGGGGAGTTGCAGCGCCGGTACCCGCAGATCCGCTGGAACGGCGTCGAGTTCGGGCTGCTGGAGACCGGCTTTGGTGCGCTGATGGCCCGGCGCGCGGTCCAGTCCCTGGTGGCGGAGTTCGTGGCTGCGGGCGGGGAATACCGCCTGGCCGCTATCGAACCGCCGGCTGCCGGGAGTGGCCTTACGGGGCTGCGAACCCGCGCGGGGGACACGCTGCGTGCCCGGAGTTTCGTGTTTGCCTGTGGCCCCTGGCTGCCGGCGCTGATGCCCGGCTTGTTGCGGGCCAGGATCTTTCCGACGCGGCAGGAAGTATTTTTCTTCGCGACACCGCCGGGCGAAGATCGCTACCTGCCGGCGCACCTCCCGGGCTGGGCAGATTTTAATGCCGGCGACATCTACTACGGCATTCCGGATCTCGAGAGCCGCGGCTTCAAGATTGCCAACGATCGCCACGGCGTCCAGTTCGATCCTGACACGGGCGATCGCCAGGTCACTGCGGCCGGGCTCGCGGACGTCCGCAACTACCTGGCGCTGCGCTTTCCGGCGCTCGCGGGACAGCCCCTGGTCGAGTCGCGGGTCTGCCAGTACGAGAACAGCTCCAACGGTGACCTGCTCATTGATCGCCACCCGAGCCTTGAAAATGCGGTGCTGGTCGGCGCCGGTTCCGGTCACGGGTTCAAGCACGGCCCGGCGGTTGGCCGGTACGCCGCTGACCTGCTTACCGGCCGGCTGCCTGTCGCCGAGGCGCGTTTCTCGCTCGCCTCAAAGGGCATCGTTCAGGACCGCCAGGTTCACTAGCGCTGACAGCACCAAAGAAAAACCCCGCTCCGTAGCGGGGTTTTTCGCTCCATCCTCGTAGGAGCGCCTTCAGGCGCGATCGTCGCGGCTGAAGCTGCTCCTACAGTCTGCCTGCGTCTAGAAGCGGAAGCGCGTCGTCACGCCAATCGTGCGGGGCTGGTTGGTGTGCGTGCCCAACCGCGCCCGCCCACCGCGCTCGCGGTCGAAGGCCAGTTCGGCATTTTCATCGGCCAGGTTGTTGACGTAGGCCAGGATCGACCAGCTGTCGAAGTCGATGCCAGCGTTCAGGTTGAGGATCGTGTAAGCGTCAAGGAGCAGGTCAACACTGGTGACTTCATTTCCGGAAGCACCAGCGAAGGGCAGATTGGAGACGAACTCGCCCGCGCCCGGTACCTGATCCGAAGGCTGGGTGTAGCGGTCGCCGATGTACTGGGCCGACGCCGACACAAAGCCTTCAGACGTCCCACCGCCCAGGTTGAGCGGGAAGCTGTAGGTCGCCGCGCCGGCCAGCTGGATCTCAGGGACTGAGGCGAGGCGATTGCCATTCTCGACACCGCCGAGGACAGCGCCGGTGCCGGCCCGGACCGTGGAGTCGAACTCTGCCTCCAGCAGGCTGCTCGCGAACGACAATTCGAGGCCTTCGACCGGCTCTCCGCTGATTTCAAGCTCGATGCCTTTGGTGTGCGCTTCTGGAACATTGAACGAGATTCGGGACGAGCAGGAGCCCGCGTCCAGGGTGACCTGGAGGTCCTTGATGTCGGTGTAGAAGTACGCGGCATTGAAGGTAATGCCACTCCGGTTCACCTTCAGGCCAGCCTCGTAGTTCCACAGGGTTTCGTCGTCGTAGTCCTGGAAACCGCCAAAGGTGGCCTCGTCCTCATCCGTACAGAGCGGAACGTTCAGTGGATCGTTGACACCGCCAAGCCGGAAGCCCTGGGAAGCCTGGGCGTTGATGCTCACCTCGTCAGAGAGGTCGTACTTGACCAGTACGCGGGGTGTTACTCCGTCGGAGTCGGTCTTGTCGACCTGATCGACGACCGGGCTCGGGTTACCGAAGTCGGCGAACGCTCCGCCGAAGGTGATCGTCCGCTCTTCCTTGAAGTCGTAGTAGCGGGCGCCGGCCGTCACCGTTAGCGCATCGGTGATGTCGTAGCTGGCTTCGCCAAATAACGCCCATTGCTCGATGTCGTACGGCAGGTCGGAATTGAACGGCGAATTGGGGCCGTAACGGTTTCCGGCAATGGCATACAGGCCGGCCGCGGTGCCGGCACCGAGCGCCGCATCGGTGGCGGTGTCGTAGCCGGGTGTCGGCAGCCGCTGCGCGTATGTGCGCTTGACGTCGGAATAGAACCCGCCGACCAGCCACTGGAAAGGGCCGCTGGCGTTGGACGCGACGCGGATTTCCTGAGTGAACTGCTCTACGTCCGTGGTGTCGCGCAGGTTGGACGGAATGACGATGTCGTCGGGGTCGAGCCCGAACGAAAGCGACACACTATCGGTCAGCGCACTGGCATCCCGGCTGACCAGGATCGAGCGGTCGGTGTAGCTCGTGACCGAGGTGAGGTCAACCGGGCCCAGGCCGATTTCGACCGTGGCGTCGGCGATGAAGGTTTCATCCTCGAAGGCCTCCTCGAGCAGCAGGAACTGCTGGCGCTCGCCGAAGGTCACGGGCGGCCGCGTGGTGGTGAACGGATTGGCAAGAAAGTTGAAGACCTCCTGGCGGTTGAAGCCGTCGGTGTTGGTCTTCTGGTAGATCACCCGCGGCGTGATCACCAGGTTGTCGGATGGTTCGAAGCGCAGGGCCACCCGGACCCCTTCCCGGTCGCCGGAATTGACGTCTTCCTTGATGCCGCCGCCCTCCTGCAGGGCATCGATGAAGCCGGCGTACTCGGTGTAGTAGCCGACGATGCGCAGGGCAGCCTTGTCGCCCATCGGGACGTTGACCACGCCCTTGCCGTGCCCACCAATGTCCCCGTCGGTGACAGAGTTCACATTGGCCTCAACCATGCCCTCGAACTCGCCGAGCTTTGGCTGGTTGGTGATGTAGCGAATGGTGCCGCCGACCGACCCGGAGCCGAACAGCGTGCCCTGCGGGCCGCGCAGTGTCTCGACCCGGTTCAGGTCAAACAGGTCCAGGTCGGGAGTGAACAGGGATAACGAAATCACCGACTCGTCGAGGTACACACCCACCTGCTCCTTGACGCCCGGCTGGTCACGGACGATCTGTCCGGCGGAGACGCCACGAATGCCGACCTGGCTCTGGCCCGGCCCGAGGTTCTGGATGGACAGGCCGGCGACGTTGCGCGAGATGTCCTCGAGATTGCTCGCGCCGGTGCGCTGGATGTCCGCTTCCGTCTGCGCGTTCACCGAAAACGGGAGTTCCTGGATCGTCGAGTTCCGCTTGCTGGCGGTGACGATGATCTCCTGTTCCTCAGCGGCGAACGACCCCGTGGAAAACACCAGGAGTGCCGTGGCGAGCGCAATGCCGCCTCCGGCCGTGTGAAATTTCATCATCGATATACCCCAATTCCATGATTGTTGCTAATTGCCAACACCCTGTTCTCTGCTGGCAAGCGGTTATGTCGCAGCGGCGCTACCTTGCCACAGGCAGTCTGACTTTGTCATGCCCCCCCAAGAGCCTGGTGATGTTCGCGCCGTTCTGCGCGTTCCTCGCCCAAGCACGTCTGCGGGGGACTTCGCCACCCCCAAGGGGACAGTCGCCGCGGCTGCCGTCGGTACTTCGAGGTACCGCTGCTAAGCCAATGATTTGTTATCGGTCAATAGCCGCAGCAGGTCGCAGAGCTGCCGCTTTTAAGCGCTAAGCGGTTGTCCCCCCAACTTTTTTTCACGGATTCGTGTTGACGCTCGAACGGCTGAAACATATAGTGGCTGGAAGTGGCGTCTAGTGGGAGAACGTGGGCTGAAAGGCCCTAAAAACCATGTTTCGGGGGGCAACCCAGATCACCCTGGACGCCAAGGGGCGGCTCGCCATTCCCGTGCGTTTCCGGGAGCGGCTGGCCACCCGCTGCGGCGGCCAGATGATCTGCACGGTGGACCAGGACCACTGCCTGCTCCTGTATCCGCTGCCGGATTGGGAAGAGATAGAGCGCAAATTAATGCGCCTTTCGAGTTTCAACCAGAGTACGCGGCGCCTCCAGCGCCTGATGGTGGGCTACGCCAGCGAGCTGGAACTGGACGGCAGTGGCCGCGTGCTGATTCCAAGGGAGCTGCGGGATTTCGCGGGTCTTGAACGTGAAGTGATGTTGATCGGGCAGGGCAACAAGTTTGAGTTGTGGTGCGAGCAACGCTGGAACGAGCGTCGTGACAGCTGGCTGAAGGGCGAGGGCGGCGACGGGCTTTCTGGACTGCCGGCCGAACTTGAACTGCTCTCGTTGTAGGCCAGGATCCGGATTAGCGACGCCGATAAATTTTAACAAACGCGTCCTCTATGAAAGGCGCGGGGTGTTGGGGTGGTTCTACATGTACCTGTCCTCAAGGACGAGGTGCTGCAATTTCTGGCCATTCGGCCCGACGGCTTCTATGTCGATGGGACTTTTGGGCGCGGCGGACACTCGCGTGCCATTCTCGAGCAGCTCGGACCCCGCGGACGGCTACTCGCCCTCGACCGGGACCCCGACGCCGTGGCATTCGCTCGCGACTTGCAGGCGGCAGACACGCGTTTTCAGATTGTGCACAGCGCCTATTCGGCACTCGGGGCTGTGCTTGCCGCGCGAGATGCCCTTGGCCAGATCGACGGCATCCTGCTGGATGTCGGCGTTTCGTCTCCCCAGCTTGAAGATCCGTCCAGAGGCTTCGGTTTCCGTGCATCCGGACCCCTCGATATGCGCATGGATCCCGGCAGCGGCGTCTCCGCCGCTGACTGGCTCAACGCTGCCGACGAAGCAGACATTGCGAGCGTGCTCTGGCGCTTCGGCGAGGAGCAGGCGTCCCGCCGGATCGCGCGCGCCATCGTCACAGCACGGGAAGCTGCGCCCATCCTTACCACCACCGCGCTTGCTGCAATCATCGAGGGTGCGGTTCGCCGCGAACCCGGGCGCCACCCGGCGACCCGAAGTTTCCAGGCCATCCGTATCCACATCAATCGCGAACTCGACGAACTCGAAGCAGCACTGCGCGCCGCACGTGCTGGCCTGGCCGTCGGTGGGCGGCTCTGCGTCATCAGTTTCCACTCGCTGGAGGACCGGCTGGTGAAGCGTTTTCTCCGCGATCACTCCCGGGTGGACCCTGCGCTCCGGAACCTGCCGGTCGTACCCGATTCGGCGCTGCCCGATCTGGCGCTGCTCACCACCCGCGCCTTCCGGGCGAGCGAGGCCGAGGTGGCGCGCAATCCCCGGTCGCGGAGTGCGGTGCTCCGGGCAGCGGAGAAGCGGCGATGACTCCGGCCCAGCGTTCCCGCGCCATTGCTGGCGGTCTGGCGTGCGCGGTGCTGGTATCCGCTCTGGGCAGCGTGTATGCGAAGCACAAGTCGCGCAAGCTGTTTGTCGAGCTGCAGACACTGATCGAACAACGCGACGGCCTGGAGCTGGACTGGGGCCGCCTGCAGATCGAACAGAGCACGCAGGGGCATCCTGCCCGCGTCGAGCGCCTCGCCCGCGAGCGCCTGGCCATGCGCACGCCGACCAAGGACGACATGAAGCTGGTGGCGCGGTGAGCAGCTCCGACCGTTCCCCGAGTCCGGGCTATGCCAGTTTTATCTGGCGCCTGTGGATGGTGGCCGCCGTGCTTCTGCTCTCTGGGGCGGCATTGGCTGGTCGCGCAGTGTACCTGCAGGTCTTCAATGACGAGTTCCTCAACAAGCAGGCAGCGGCCCGCCAGGTCCGGGTGGCCATCATTTCAGCCACCCGCGGGGTCATCAAGGACAGGAACGGTGAACCCCTTGCCGTGAGCACACCAGTTGACACGGTCTGGGTCAACCCATCCCAGTTGCTCGACGCGCCCGACCGTATCGGCGGCCTGGCGAAAGCCCTGAAACTCGATAGCGGCGAGCTGACCGCGCGTCTCGCCCGCAATGTCGGCAAGGATTTCTACTACCTGAAGCGGCACATGAATCCTGCCGCAGCCAGCGCGATCGATGCCATGCAGTTCCCCGGAGTGCACCTGTTGCGCGAGTACCGGCGCTACTACCCGGCGGGCGAGGTGACCGGACATCTCCTTGGATTCACCAATATCGATGATGTCGGCCAGGAGGGCCTCGAGCTGGCATTCGAGAACTGGCTGCACGCCGTGCCGGGCAAGAAGAAGGTGCGGCGTGATCGCCACGGAAAAACGGTCGAGGACGTCGAAAGCATTCTGCTACCGAGTCCTGGCCAGGATCTGGTCACCGCGATCGATCTGCGGATTCAGTACCTGGCCTATCGCGAACTCAAGGCGGCCGTGGAGAAGTACAGCGCGGCATCTGGCTCCGTCGTAGTGCTCGACGTCTCGACCGGCGAAGTTCTTGCCGACGTCAATCAGCCCACGTTCAATCCGAACGATCGGGGTCAGATCAGGCCGGCGATGTTTCGTAACAGGGCTATCACCGACATCCTTGAACCCGGCTCAACCTTCAAGCCGCTTATCGTCGCTGCGGCGCTCGAGAGTGGCCGCTTCAGTCCCCGCAGCCTGATTGACACCAATCCAGGCTTCGTCAGGGTTGGCACGAAGACGATTGAGGACAAGCACAACTACGGGGTGATGGACCTGGCAACGATCCTCGCGAAGTCCAGCAACGTGGGCGCCGTGCAGGTCTCCATGCAGCTGGACAGGGAGATGCTCTGGAACACCCTGAGTCACTTCGGCGCCGGGCGGCTGACTTCGAGTGGCTATCCCGGCGAGTCGGCAGGCACGTTGCCGCCTTACAAGGTCTGGCGACCCATCAGTCAGGCAACGATGGCCTTCGGCTATGGTCTGTCGATGACGCCGCTGCAGCTTGCCCAGGCCTACGGCGTACTGGCGGGTGACGGCCTGTACCGTCCGGTGTCGCTGATCCGCGTGGAAAGGCCGCCGATCGCGCGACGCGTGGTCAGTCCGGAAACCGCGCGCAGCGTCGTTACCATGCTTGAGCAGGTGGTCAGCGAGGAGGGCACGGGGCTCAAGGCGACGGTCTTAGGCTATCGCGTTGCCGGCAAGACGGGCACGGCGCGCAAGGTGACCGCCGGTGGCTACGCATACGACCGGCACACCGCGGTGTTCGCCGGGATAACGCCAGTGACCGCGCCTCGCCTGGTGATCGTCGTGGTCATCGATGAGCCGCAGGGAGATGTTTACTACGGCGGTGATGTGGCCGCTCCGGTCTTTTCTGCCGTGGCGACCGGTGCCCTGCGCGTGCTGGCGGTGCCTCCCGATGCGGTGGATGCAAACCCGCCCGAGCGGCTGACCCGGCTCGCCGCTCGCCTGCCATGACACTAGCCAGTTTAAGCGATATGGACCTGCAGACACTATTCAACGGGCTCGACGCCGATGTACCCCTGCTGGACGTGGTGGACATTACGCTGGACAGCCGGAAGGCAGTTCGCAATGGCCTGTTCATCGCCTGTTCTGGCACACGCCAGCACGGCCTCGATTTCGTTGGCGACGCCGTGCGGGCCGGTGTCGGCGCGGTAGCCTGGGAGCCGATCGGCGAATTGCAGGCGCCGCAATTGCCGGCGACGGTGGCCAGCTTCGCGGTGCCCCGACTGCGCGACCAGGTCGGTGAACTGGCAAATCGTTTCTTTGCGCAGCCATCGGCTGCCGTGGCGGTCCTGGGCATCACCGGCACCAACGGCAAGACCACGACGGCCTGGCTGGTTACCCAGGCGATCGATCTCCTCGGGGGCAGCGCAGGCTACGTGGGCACACTCGGCCACGGCTTCCACCACAACTTGCGTCCCGCCGAACTGACGACGCCCGACTGCATCAGCTTCCACAGGCAGCTGCGCGAGCTGGCCGATGCGGGCGCCGGGCATGTAGTCGCGGAAGTGTCATCGCACGCACTCGATCAGGACCGCGTCGCCGGTGTGCAGTTCGCCACTGTGGCGTTCACGAACCTCGCGCGCGATCACCTGGACTACCACGCGGATCTGGCTGCCTACGGCGCCGCGAAGGCGCGGCTATTCGGCCGGGGGGCTGCAACGGCCGTCATCAACCTCGACGATCCCTTCGGCCGGGAGCTGGCTGCCCGGTTGCCGGCAGGCACGCGCCTGCTGGGCGCGACTTTGCGCGGTGCCACCGGTGCGACCCTGACGGGAACGCCAGCGGCGCTGCAGTCCGGTGGACTCGCGCTCGAGCTCTGCAGCGACGGGCAGACGGCGCGGTTGCAGAGTCCTCTCTGGGGCCACTTCAACGCAGAGAACCTGCTGGTGGCGGCCGGAATCCTGCTCGGATCAGGCTGGTCCCTGGCGCAGGCGGCCAGTGCGCTTGGGCATTGCGCTGCACCCCCCGGTCGCATGGAGCGTGTGCCCGGTGGGCCTGGCGCGCCTGCGGTACTCGTCGATTTTGCCCACACCCCGGACGCGCTCGGCAAAGCGCTTGCCGCCGTGCGCGAACACTGTACCGGCACTGTCTGGTGCGTATTCGGTTGCGGCGGCGACCGTGACCGGGGCAAGCGCGCCGGAATGGGCGCGGCTGCCGTCAATGGCGCCGATCGGATCATCGTGACCGACGACAACCCGCGCACCGAAGACCCGCAGCAGATCATCGCCGACATTTTGTCCGGCTTAGGCTCACTGGACCGGCTGCAGGTCGTACCGGATCGCGCTGCCGCCATCGAACGGGCAGTCCGGCTGGCCTGCCCGGGCGATGCAGTACTGATTGCCGGCAAGGGGCACGAGACTGTGCAGATCTCAGGCGCAGACCGCCTGCCATTTTCCGACGTGAACGTGGCGCGCCTGGCCCTGCGGGGCCGGGACGCATGACGATGGCCACCCTCGCCTGGGTCGCGGCAACGGCTGGTGGGCAGCTCGTCGGCAAGGATGTGGGCTTCGACTCCGTCAGCACCGACACGCGCAGCATCGAGCCCGGCCAGCTGTTCGTCGCGCTTCGCGGTGTGCGGTACGACGCGGCGACGTTTGTGGCGGCCGCCGTGGAGCGTGGTGCTGTCGCGGCTGTCGTTGAGCGGAGTCAGCCGATTTCCCTCCCACAGGTGGTCGTGCCCGACGCTGGCAAGGCTCTCCGGGACATGGCCACTGCCTGGCGGCAGCGCTTCGCGATTCCGGTCCTCGGCGTCACCGGCAGCAATGGCAAGACGACGCTGAAGGAGATGATGGGGGCCATCATGCGGGCCCATGTCCAATTGCCGGGCGACGATGGTGGCGTGCTGGTTACCTGGGGCAATCTCAACAACCACGTCGGCGTGCCCATCACTTTGCTCTGGCTCAGCGCGGCACACCGGGCCGCTGTTATCGAGATGGGGGCCAGTGGGACCGGCGAGATCGCGGTGTTGGCCCGGATTGCACAGCCGACCGTTGGCGTGATCACGAATGCCGGTCCCGCGCACCTCGCCGGCTTTGGCGGCACCGTTCGGGGCGTGGCCGAGGGCAAGGGCGAGCTGTTCGCCGGCCTGCCGGCAGGCACTGTCGCCGTTGTGAACCGGGATGACCCATATCACGACTACTGGCGGGGCCTCCGTCCGGACCTCGACTATCGGTCATTTGGCCTGAACTCCGTTGCAGACTTCCGGGCCGCCGGGATTGTCCCTTCGAATGGCGCCGGCCAGCAGTTCGTCCTGAAGTCGCCGGTCGGAGAGGTCGCCATTCAATTGCCGATGGCTGGTGCCCACAACATTCAGAACGCGCTGGCAGCTGCCGCGGCCACAACCGCCGCCGGCGCCACGCTTTCCGCCGTGCGCGATGGTCTTGCGGGGATGGCCAACGTCAAGGGCCGCCTGAAGTCCGAGCCCGGCCCCGCTGGTAGCACCATCTATGACGACAGCTACAACGCCAACCCGGGCTCGGTCGGCGCCGCCATCAGTTTCCTCGCGGGCCTCGATGGCCAGCGGTGGTTCGTGCTGGGCGACATGGCTGAACTGGGCCCGGCAGCCGTGGAAATGCATCGGGACATCGGGGCTCTTGCCGCCCGCAGTGGCATCGACCGGTTTTTCGCCGTTGGCCCTCTGGCGCAGCACGCTGCTGCTGCCTTTGGCCCCCGCGCGCACTGGGCGGCTGACGTGGTCACGCTCGCTGAAACAATACGGCCGACCCTGTCGCCAGACGTGCGTCTGCTCGTCAAGGGTTCGCGGAGTGCGGGTCTTGAACGCCTGGTCAAGGCCCTGAACGGTGAGATGAATGGCCTGTCACCCGACGCAGGAGGCGCGCACTGATGCTGCTATGGCTTGCAGAGGCACTGACACCCGTCATTTCCGGATTCAATGCCCTGACGTACCTTACCCTGCGCGCCATTCTGGGTGCGCTGACCGCGCTCGCAATTTCACTGCTGCTCGGGCCCGGCCTGATTCGCCGGCTGACGGAGCGGCAGATCGGGCAGACCGTGCGCGACGACGGTCCGGAGACCCACCTGCAGAAGGCGGGAACGCCCACCATGGGCGGCACCCTGATTCTCCTCGCGATCCTTTCCAGCACGCTGCTCTGGGCAGACCTGCGCAGCCTCTACGTCTGGATCGTGGTCGGCGTCACGGTGGCCTACGGCCTGCTTGGCTTTGTCGATGACTACCGGAAGCTGATCCTGAAAAACCCCAAGGGACTTTCAGCCCGACAGAAGCTCTTCTGGCAGTCGCTGGTTGCCATTGCCGTTGGCGTGATCCTCTACCTTCGTGCCGACTCGCCCCAGTCAACGGATCTGCTGATCCCGTACTTCAAGAACGTCGTCATCCCGCTCGGCTGGTTCTTCATTCCGTTTGTCTACCTCGTGATCGTGGGGACGAGCAATGCCGTGAACCTGACCGACGGTCTGGACGGGCTGGCAATCATGCCAACCGTACTGGTTGGCGGTGCCCTCGGGATCTTCGCCTGGGTTGCCGGCAATGCGATCTTTGCGCGCTACCTCGGCGTGCCCTACGTGGCGGGAGCGGGTGAACTGCTGGTTTTCTGTGCGGCGATATCCGGCGCAGGCCTGGGCTTCCTGTGGTTCAACGCTTACCCGGCCCAGGTGTTCATGGGCGACATCGGCGCATTGTCCCTCGGCGGGGCACTGGGCTCGGTGGCGGTGGTCGTGCGCCAGGAAGTGGTGCTGCTGATCATGGGCGGGATCTTCGTCGCCGAAACGGTTTCGGTGATGATGCAGGTGGCATCCTTCAAGATGACGGGCAAGCGCATCTTCCGCATGGCGCCCCTGCACCACCATTTCGAGCTGAAGGGGTGGCCGGAGCCCCGGGTGATCGTGCGCTTCTGGATCATCACCGTAATCCTGGTGCTCGTTGGGCTGTCGAGCCTGAAGATCCGATGAAGATGGCCGCTGCACGCACCGATGACAGCAGGCCGCCGGCACGCCAGGTCGCCGGCGTGACGCTGGTGCTGGGCATGGGGGGTACCGGGGTGTCCTGCGCCCGGTTCCTCGCCGCCCGGGGCGGCCGGGCAGTGTTCGCGGACACGCGGAGCATGCCGCCCGGCATGGCGGCGATTCGCGCCGCGATGCCTGCGGCAGAGATTCTGCCCGCAGGGCCGCCGTCACTGGTGCCTGCGGGCGTCGAACGCATTCTGGTGTCTCCCGGGGTCGATCTGCGGTTGCCGGTCCTTGCGGATGCCCGCCAGCGTGGCGTGCCGGTCTTGAGCGACATTGACCTGTTCGTCAGGGAAGTGCAGGCACCCATCACGGCCATCACCGGGTCGAACGGCAAGAGCACGGTGACCTCGATGGTCGGTGCCATGCTGACGGGAGCTGGTGTGCGCGCCGCCGTGGGTGGCAACCTGGGCACGCCGGTGCTGGAACTCCTCGAGCCCCTCGTTCAACACTACGTCCTGGAGCTCTCCAGCTTTCAGCTCGAGCGCAGCGAACCGGTACCCACGGCAGCAGCCGTGGTGCTGAACCTCACGCCGGATCACCTGGACGTCCACGGCGACATGCGGGCTTACCAGGCCGCCAAGGCGCGCGTCTACGCGCGCTGCGCCCTTGCTGTCGTCAACCGGGATCTGCCGGAGCTCGCCGCCCTGGTGCCGGTCGGCACACCAACCGTGAGTTTTGGCCTGGAGGCCCCGACAGGGCAGGACTTTGGCCTGCTGACCCGCGACGGTGGCACCTGGCTCGCGCGGGGCCGGGAGCCGTTGCTCCCCGTCACCGATCTGCAGGTCACCGGCCGGCACAACGTCGCCAATGCCCTGGCCGCGCTGGCGCTCGGCACCGCGAGTGGCCGCTCTATATATGACCTGTTGCCCGGGCTGCGCGGCTTCAGGCCACTGCCGCACCGCATGACGCTCGTTGACCGGCGGCACGGTGTCACCTGGATCGACGACTCCAAGGCCACCAATGTTGGCGCTGCCGTCACCAGCATCGGCAGCGTGGACGGTCCGCTGGTGCTCATTGCCGGCGGTGACGGCAAGGGGGCCAGTTTTAGCGCACTGGCGGCAGCGCTGCGCGGCCGGGAGTGCGCGGTCGTCCTGCTCGGCCGGGATCGCGAACTGCTGGCAGCTGAATTATCGGGCGTGTGCCCGGTGCACCGCGTAGCTGATATGTCTCTTGCTGTCAGTACCGCAGCAGCCCTTGCGCGTCCCGGCTGGACGGTGCTCCTGGCCCCGGCCTGCAGCAGCCTCGACATGTTTCACGACTACGCTGCGCGGGGCGAGGCCTTTGCCACGGCGGTACTCGCTCTGCCTGCTCCAGCCACCGGGGGTATGGCATGAGCACCCGACAGCTCAGCCTGCCTGGCCAGGACCGGCCGGATCCGCTCCTGATCGGCATCGCAGCGCTCCTGCTGACGATGGGGCTGCTGATGGTCACCTCGGCGTCTATCGCCGTGGCCGACAACCAGCACCATGATGCCTTCTACTTCCTCAAGCGACAGCTGATCGCTGCCGTAATGGGGCTGGCTGCCGCCTGGTGCATGGTCAAGGTTCCGACCCGGCTCTGGCAGAGCCTCGGTTCCTGGCTGGCGGGTTGTGCTCTGGCACTGCTGGTCATCGTCCTCATCCCGGGTCTCGGTCACACAGCCAACGGCAGCACGCGCTGGCTCAGTGTGGCGGGGATCAACATCATGCAGGTCAGCGAGCCAGCCCGGCTCATGCTGCTCATGTACGTCGCTGACTATGCCGTCCGGCGCAACCAGGAGCTGCGCAACGGGATGCCCGGCTTGTTCAAGCCCCTGCTCGTCGTGGGCGCAGCGGCAGGGCTGCTTCTCCTGCAGCCGGATTTCGGCTCCGCTGTATTGCTCGTTGGGATGTCCTTTGCGGTGCTCTTCATCGCCGGCGCCCGGATTCGTGATGTGCTGGTAGTCGTCACGCCCGTGCTGCTCGTCTTCGCTGCCCTGGCCAAGTTTTCCCCGTACCGGATGCGACGGATCATGGGGTTCTGGAATCCCTGGGAGGATCCCTTTGGCGATGGTTTCCAGCTTACCCAGTCGCTGATCGCCATCGGTACCGGTGAATGGACCGGCGTGGGTCTTGGCGCCAGCGTACAAAAGCTCTTCTACCTTCCGGAGGCCCACACGGACTTTATTTTCGCCGTGATCGCCGAGGAGTTTGGTCTGCTGGGCAGCCTCGTCCTGATTGCACTCTACGGTGTGCTGATCTGGCGCGTGCTCGCCATTGCCCGGACGGCCGCCCTGCGTGACGCCAACTTCCAGGCGTACGTCGCCTTTGGCCTGGGTATCTGGCTTGCCATCCAGGCCGTGATCAACCTTGGCGTCAACATGGGCATATTGCCGACCAAGGGCCTCACTCTGCCGCTGCTGAGCTACGGGCGAAGTTCGCTGATCGTGACGCTGGCTGCACTCGGACTGCTCCTGCGTATCGATCTCGAAAACCGCGGTTTGGCGGGAACCACCGGGCGACGAGTCAACGGACGGGTGACCCGATGACCAGGGCACCGGTGCTCATCATGGCGGGGGGAACCGGCGGACACGTCTTCCCGGCCCTCGCGATTGCCCGTGCTCTCCGGCTGCGGGACGAGGACGTGGTCTGGCTCGGTACCGAACGCGGCATCGAGTCGCGGGTCGTGCCTCCCGAGGGTATCCGGCTGGAAACCGTGCGCGTCCAGGGGCTGCGCGGCAAGGGCGTGCGGAGCTGGCTGCTCGCGCCGCTCCGGATCCTGCTGGCCGTCGCGGATGCCGTCCGCGTGGTCCGGCGCCACAAGCCCAAGGTGGTGCTCGGTATGGGCGGCTACACCGCAGGACCGGGCGGCCTCGCCGCCTGGCTGCTGCGCCGGCCGCTCGTGATTCACGAGCAGAACGCGGTCGCCGGTTTGACCAATCGTCTTCTGGCTGGTTTTGCCCGGGAAGTGCTTGAAGCCTTCCCGGGCAGTTTTTCTGCCAGCGTGAAGACCCGCGTTACGGGCAATCCCGTGCGCGCGGATATCGCGGCCCTCCCGCCGCCGGCCGTCCGCTTCGCCGGGCGTCACGGGCCGCTGCGGCTACTCGTGCTGGGTGGTAGCCAGGGTGCGCGGGCGCTGAATGCCGAGGTGGCAGGAGCCATTGCGTTGCTACCTGCCGGGCAGCGGCCGGATATCCGCCACCAGGCCGGGGAGACCACCCGGCCGATCGCCGAAGCCGCCTACCGTGCCGCAGGCGTACCTGCCGAAGTGGTGTCCTTTATTGATGACATGGCGGCCGCGTACGGCTGGGCCGACGTGGTGCTGGCCCGGTCCGGGGCGCTCACCGTGGCCGAGCTCGCCGCGGCGGGTGTGGGTGCCGTGCTCGTGCCGTTTCCCGCAGCCGTGGATGATCACCAGACGCGCAATGCCGCCTGGCTGGCCGACGCCGGCGCCGCCACGCTGCTTCCACAGTCCGAGCTGACCGCAGCCCGACTAGCCGCTGAACTACAGGCCTACACAGGCGATCGCGACCTTGCGCTGAGGCGCGCAGAGCGTGCCCGGGGGCTGGCCATGCCCCAGGCGACAGCAACCATCGTCGCCGT
Organism: Gammaproteobacteria bacterium; assembly: GCA_031395645.1. GTDB lineage: Bacteria > Pseudomonadota > Gammaproteobacteria > Steroidobacterales > SHZI01. The sequence continues at coordinate 40,656 of JANNJM010000092.1, forward strand.
CTGCCTTGCTGCAGGTAAACCCAATGCGTGACCGCATGCGCCGGATCAACCGTATCCACCTGGTCGGCATCGGTGGCGTCGGCATGGGCGGTATCGCCGAAGTCCTCCTGAACCTGGGCTACGCGGTCCAGGGCTCTGACCTGAAGGAGTCCGCTGTCACCCGCCGACTCACCCGTCTCGGCGCCCTGGTCCACCTGGGTCATCGCGCTGAGAATGTCGGCGAGGCCGACGTGGTCGTCGTCTCCACGGCGGTGGCGGATGACAACCCCGAAGTGCTGACGGCGCGCGCCGCCCGCAAGCCCGTGGTCCAGCGGGCCGAGATGCTGGCCGAACTCATGCGCTTCCGGCACGCCATTGCCGTTGCCGGCAGTCACGGCAAAACCACGACGACCAGCCTGATCGCGAGCGTCCTCGCCGAAGCCGGCCAGGATCCGACCTTTGTCATCGGTGGCCGGCTGAAAAGCTCCGACTCCAACGGCCGACTGGGCGCCGGCCGCTACCTGGTGGCCGAGGCGGACGAGAGCGATGCGTCTTTTATTCACCTGCAGCCGATGGTGGCGGTCGTCACCAATATTGATAACGACCACCTGGCTACCTATGGCGGTGATATGGATCGCCTGCGTCAAACCTTCGTCGAATTTCTCCACAACCTGCCTTTCTACGGCCTGGCCGTGGTCTGCCTGGACGATCCCGGCGTGCGGATGATCCTGCCACTGCTGCACCGGGCGACACTGACTTACGGCTTTTCGCCGGAAGCGGATGTCCGGGTTGAAGACTGGGTCAGGGATGGGCTGCGGTCCCGCTTCACGGTGGTGCGCCCGGGTGCTCCGCCTCTGCCCGTGATCCTTAACCTGCCGGGCCGGCACAACGTCCTGAACGCACTCGCTGCGGTTGCCATTGCCGGCGACCTGGAGCTTGCCGACGGGGCCTGCCAGCAGGCGCTGGCCAGTTTCGAGGGTGTGGATCGCCGTCTGCAGGTACTCGGTGATATCTCCCTGGCGGGGAAGCGGGTCGTCCTGGTCGACGACTACGGTCACCATCCCACCGAAATCGCCGCCACCATCGAGGCGGTGCGCCAGGCGTGGCCGGACAGGCGGCTGGTCGTGGCCTTCCAGCCGCACCGCTACTCCCGGACTCGCGATCTGCTCGACGATTTTGCGGAGGCACTGTCTGCAGCAGATCGCCTGCTTGTAACCGAAGTCTATGCGGCTGGCGAAGCGCCCATCGCTGGAGCGGACGGCCGCGCAATTTGCCGGGCGATCCGCAGTCGCGGACAGATTGAGCCCGTGTTCGTCCCGCACATCGATGAGCTGGCCGGTCTTCTGACGGGCGTCGTGCAACCGGGAGACGTGGTGCTCACGCTCGGCGCCGGCAGCATCGGCAGTGCCTCGCTCAGTCTTCGCGACGCACATGCTGATCCCGGCAGTACGCGCACGGGTACGTCGGCGTGATGACTGCCACTCACCAACCTGCCGGCAAGATCCTGCACAACGAACCGATGTCGAAACACACAACGTGGCGCGTCGGCGGGCCCGCAGACGTGTATTATTCGCCGCGTTGTCGCGATGAACTTCTGGATTTTCTCCGCAGCCTCGATGCGGGCACGCCGGTTTACTGGATCGGTCTCGGAAGCAACCTCCTTGTGCGGGACGGTGGCATCCGGGGCGCTGTTATTGCTACCGGACAGGCGTTGAACGGGCTCCGCAATCTGGGCAGCGGGGTTATAGAGGCTGAAGCTGGGGTGCCGTGCACGGTGGTTGCACGGCAGTGCAGCCGTTGGGAGCTGGGGCCGGCCGAGTTTTTTGCAGGGATTCCTGGCAGCGTCGGTGGGGCGCTGCGGATGAACGCGGGGGCTTTCGGCGGCGAGACCTGGGCCAAAGTCATCGAGGTCGACGTGGTAGATCGCCGCGGGATTGTGCGCACCCGCGGGCCTGAGGGCTACGAGGTTGGTTACCGGGACGTGCGCGGCCCGCTGGAGGAGTGGTTCCTGGCTGCACGATTCAAGTTCGACGAGCACTACGCCGCCGCCGCGGAGCGCATCCGGACACTGGTCTCCGAGCGCAAGGCCCGCCAGCCTCTCGGCCTCCCGAGCTGCGGCTCCGTCTTCAAAAATCCCCCAGCCGATCACGCCGCGCGCCTCATTGAGACGGCCGGGCTCAAGGGCACCCGGATTGGCGCTGCCGAGGTGTCCCCGAAGCATGCCAATTTCATCATCAACACGGGTGGGGCCACGGCCGCCGACATCGAAGCGCTGATCCAGCATGTCCGCGACACCGTTCTGGCCCGGCATGGCGTGCGCCTCGATACGGAAGTCCAGTTTTTAGGCGAGCCACTGGCCGCCGGAGCGGCGCCATGACTGCCACGCGCTACCCGCGGGTGACCGACCCCGCTGCCTTCGGCCGCGTGGTCGTCCTGCTGGGCGGTCAGTCTGCCGAGCGCGAGATCTCGCTGCTCACGGGCGCAGCTGTATTGAAGGCCCTGCTCAACAAGGGCGTCCAGGCCGAGGGCCAGGACGCCGGCCCGGACCTGCTGGCGCGCCTCACTGCTGGTCACTACGACCGGGTGTGGATCGCCCTGCACGGTCGTGGTGGGGAAGACGGCACGCTTCAGGGGCTGCTGGCATATCTGGGTTTGCCGTTCACCGGTTCCGGCGTGCTCGGTTCCGCGATCAGCATGGACAAGCTGCGCACCAAACGCCTGCTGCAGGGCGCTGGCCTGCCGACGCCGCGCTACTGTGTCATCCGGAATGTTGCCGACCTTGCGGAGGCGGGCGAACAGCTGGGCCTGCCCCTCATGGTGAAGCCGTCCGACGAGGGCTCCAGCATCGGCATGACCAAGGTCGAGCGCCCGGAACAGATGCAAGCTGCCTGGGAGCTGGCTGCCCGCTCGCACTGTGACGTGTTCGCCGAGGAGTGGGTGGCAGGTCCCGAATACACCGCGGCCGTGCTCCACGACCAGGTGTTGCCGCTGATCCGCATCCAGACCGACAGCACGTTTTACGATTACGAGGCCAAGTACTTCAGCGATGAGACCCGCTATCTGTGCCCCTGTGGACTGCCGCCTGAGCGCGAGCGTGAGCTTGCGGACATCGCCCGGGCGGCGTTTGACGCCGTTGGCGCCGGGGGCTGGGGCCGGGTGGACATCATGGTGTCTCCCCAGGCAGGCCCCCTGATCCTGGAGATCAATACGGTGCCCGGCATGACCGGTCACAGCCTCGTGCCGATGGCGGCCGCAGCCGCTGGCACCGGCTTCGACGATCTCGTCTGGCGGATTCTGGAAACCAGCTTCGGTACCGTGCGGGGGGGCGCGTCATGAAACTCTTCGAGCGGGGCAACCGTAAACGCCGTGACGAGCCCCGGGTCAGGCTGCCGGCAATCCCATGGGTGGCTATCTCCAGCGCGATCGGCGTCCTCGTAGTAGCGGGTGGTCTGGTTATTGCCGGCCGCTGGGTGCTGAACCGGCCGGTCGAGAGCGTAGTAATCAACGGTCAGTTCGAGCGGGTTTCCGCCGACCAGCTTGAGGCCGTATTGAGTGAGGCGATGGGCAAGGGTTTTCTCACGGCAGATCTGGACGCCATTCAGAAACAGGTTGCAATGCTGCCGTGGGTGGCAACCGCCCGGGTCAGCCGGCACTGGCCGGATTCGCTCGACGTCGCGGTGACCGAAGAAGAGCCTGCCGCACGCTGGGGTCATGACGGACTCCTGAACTCCCAGGGCCGACTGTTCGTCCGCCACGCCAGCCACATTCCTGCCGAGTTGCCGCGGCTTTCCGGACCCGAGGGTGCGGAAGCCGAGGTGGCAGCCCGCTATGTCGACGTTCAGGAAAAACTGGTTGAACGCGGTCTCGCGGTTGCGGCTCTCGGGCTGGACCAGCGCGGTGCGTGGACCCTTACGCTCAGCAACGGGATTGGCGTGCGCCTCGGTTCCCACAACGTGGAGGCCCGTCTCACCCGCTTCTTCGAAGCGCTGGATAACGTGGTGACTCCCGTCGCAGCGGACGTCCAGTTCGTCGATATGCGCTACACCAATGGCTTTTCCGTCGGCTGGAAACGGCAACGGGCAGCCCGGGCTCAGACTGAAGAAGAATTGCTACCGACGGAGCAGTTGCCCCGTGCCTAGAAAGGATGGCAAGCGAATCATCGTAGGCCTCGACATCGGCACGTCGAAGGTCGTGGCGATTGTCGGCGAACTGCAGGATGACAACCAGATCGAAGTCATCGGCTTTGGCAGCCACCCCTCCAAGGGGTTGAAGAAAGGCGTGGTCGTCAATATCGAATCGACAGTGATCTCGATCCAGCGGGCGATCGAGGAAGCCGAGCTGATGGCGGGGTGCGATATCCACCAGGTCTATGCGGGCATCGCCGGCAGCCACGTCCGCAGCCTGAACTCCCATGGCATCGTCGCCATCCGCGACCGGGAGGTCACCCAGAGCGATGTGGACCGGGTGATCGATGCCGCGCGGGCTGTGGCTATCCCTGCCGACCAGCGGATCCTTCACGTGCTGCCCCAGGAATTCATCATCGACGGCCAGGAGGGCATCCGTGAGCCCATCGGCATGTCGGGCGTGCGGCTGGAGGCGCGGGTGCACATGGTTACCGGCGCTGCCAGCGCCGCCCAGAACATCGTCAAGTGTGTCCAGCGTTGTGGCCTTGAAGTTGAGGACATCGTCCTTGAGCAATTGGCCTCCAGCTTTGCCGTGCTGACGGACGATGAGAAGGAACTCGGGATCTGCCTCGTCGATATCGGTGGCGGTACGACGGACATCGCCGTTTTCAACAACGGTGCAATCCGTCATACGGCAGTCATTCCCATTGCGGGCGACCAGGTCACCAACGATATCGCGATCTCCATGCGGACGCCCACCCAGTACGCCGAGGAAATCAAGATCAAGTACGCCTGCGCGCTGTCCCAGCTGGCGAATCTCGACGAGACCATCGAGGTGCCGAGCGTTGGCGACCGGCCGCCGCGTCGCCTGGCCCGGCAGACGCTCGCCGAGGTCGTCGAGCCCCGCTACGAGGAGCTGTTCGGCCTGATCCGCGACGAGCTCAGGCGCAGCGGCTTCGAGGACATGATCGCCGCCGGCATCGTCCTGACGGGCGGGAGCTCGAAGATGGAGGGCGCTGTCGAGCTTGCCGAAGAGGTTTTTCACATGCCGGTTCGCCTCGGCGTGCCCCAGCACGTCCGGGGGCTTGGTGATGTGGTACGCAACCCCATTCACTCCACGGGGGTTGGCTTGCTGGTCTATGCCAGAAGCAAGGCAGTGCGGGTGTCTGACGATTTGCTGGTCGGTGCGGGCTTTAAGGATGTCTGGGGTCGGATGAAAAGCTGGTTTCAGGGAAATTTCTAAGTACGGTTTGTTGTTGTCGCCAATCCTCACAATCAAGTTAATGGAGACAGGAAATGTTTGAACTCATGGATGCAGTTAGCCAGAACGCAGTAATCAAGGTTCTTGGTGTAGGCGGGGGCGGCGGCAATGCCGTCCGGCACATGGTCGGTACCGGGATCGATGGCGTGGACTTTGTCTGTTGCAACACTGACGCGCAGGCGCTGCGGACCTCCAATGTCCGCACGGCCCTGCAGATCGGCTGCAACATCACCAAGGGCCTTGGTGCCGGAGCGAACCCGGACGTAGGTCGCCAGGCGGCCATGGAAGATCGCGACCGGATCATCGAGGTGATCGAGGGCGCGGACATGTTGTTTATCACGGCCGGACTGGGCGGTGGCACGGGCACTGGCGCGGCACCGGTGGTGGCCCAGGTGGCCCGCGAGCTGGGGATCCTCACGGTGGCTGTCGTCACGAAGCCTTTTGCCATGGAAGGAAAGAAGCGCCTGGCCATTGCCGAGCAGGGCATCGCTGAGCTCGGCAAGTATGTGGACTCGCTCATCACGATTCCGAACGAGAAGCTGTTGTCGGTGCTCGGTCCTGAAACGACCCTGCTCGACGCCTTCAAGGCGGCGAACGAGGTTCTGCAGGGCGCCGTTCAGGGGATAGCCGAGCTGATCACCCGTCCTGGCCTGATCAATGTGGACTTCGCCGACGTGCGCACCGTGATGTCCGAGATGGGCATGGCGATGATGGGTTCTGGCACCGCCAAGGGTCCGGATCGCGCTCGGGAAGCCGCTGAGGCAGCGATCTCCAGCCCACTCCTGGAGGACGTGAACCTGTCCGGGGCACGCGGCATCCTGGTGAACGTCACCGCCGGTGAGAACCTCGGCATTGGCGAGTTCCGCCAGGTTGGCGAGACCGTGAAGCAGTGCGCCTCGGAAGACGCGACGGTCGTCATCGGCACCGTCATCGACCCGGAGATGGGCGATACGATCCGCGTGACGGTGGTTGCGACCGGCCTGGGTCAGCCGGTTGCCAAGCAGCAGCCGCAGATGAGGGTCGTGGCGCAGGCGCCGGTCGGGTTCCAGCGGGGGCATGGTCCTCATCCCGGTCATCACGGCCACCAGCAGGCTCCCCAGCAGGTGGCGGCGCCCCAGATGGCTGAGGCCGGCAGCGTCTACGCGAACTACGATCAACCGACCTACATTCGCCAGCGTGCCGTGGGCGATCAGCTGACGGACGGGGGGGACGCGTCGTTCGATCTGCTCGACGTCCCTGCGTTCCTGCGGCGGCAGGCAGACTGAGCGGCTAAAGTCCTGCCCCCCTGGCAGGCCAAGAAGGCCGACAGGGGGTAGGGCGTTCCAGCGGTGCGCCGGTTTTCGGACCGGCGCCGTTGCGGGATTTTCCCCGCCTGTGCTACGGTTCCAGCCTGGATGGAGCTTTTCCTGCAAAGCAGCAGGAACAACTTTAAGCCAGGTTTTCTTGCCTATTCAGGGGTTTGGGTAGGGCGAAAGCGTTTGGTAGTGGCCGTTCCCTGCTCGTTGGGGGTGCCTCTCTTGCGCATTTCGGCCTTGTTGCGGGCCGCTGACAGCCGGTAGCGAACGGTTTGGCCGGCAGCGACCGCTTTTGGAATGGAATCCCATGGTTAAGCAACGCACTCTCAAGAATGCCATCCGCGCCACCGGTGTGGGTCTGCACTCCGGCCGCAAGGTATTCATGACCCTGCGCCCGGCGGCGGAAAATACGGGCATCGTGTTCCGTCGGGTCGACTTGGATCCCCCGGTGGACGTCCGCGCGGATGCCCGCAGCGTCGGTGAGACCATGCTTGGCACCACCCTCGTCCAGGGCGAGGTGAAGGTCGCGACGATCGAGCACCTGATGGCGGCGTTCGCTGGCTTAGGGATCGACAACGCCTATGTAGACCTCAGTGCCGCCGAGGTTCCGATCATGGACGGCAGCGCGGCGCCGTTCGTCTTCCTGCTGCAGTCGGCCGGTGTTGCCGAGCAGAAGTCGGCCAAGAAATTCGTCCGGATTCGCAAGACTGTGCGGGTGGAAGACGGCGACAAGTTCGCCGAGCTGAAGCCTTTTGCCGGTTTCAAGGTTAATTTTCGCATCGACTTCGATCACCCGGTATTCCGCCGGCACGCCCAGACCGCCACGGTCGATTTTTCCACCACGGCGTTCCTCAAGGAAATTTCACGCGCCAGGACTTTTGGCTTCGCCCGGGACATTGAAATGCTTCGTTCCCGGAAGCTCACACTTGGCGGCAGCATGGACAACGCCGTTGTGCTGGATGACTTTCGGGTACTCAACGAAGACGGCCTGCGTTTTGAAGACGAATTCGTCAAGCACAAGATTCTTGACGTTATCGGTGACGTGTATTTGCTGGGGCATAGCCTCGTGGGCGAACTGACCGCCTGCAAGTCGGGCCACGCGCTCAACAACAAGCTCGTGCTCGCGCTGCTGTCGGACCCGTCGGCCTTCGAGATCGTGACTTTCGAGGATCAGCGCCAGGCGCCAATTTCCTACCAGGTGCCCGTCGCCGCCGCCGTGTAGGAGCGCCGTGAGGCGGGAAATGGGGACATGCCTAATTTCCAAAGGGGAAATTAGGCA
>JANNJM010000002.1:0-38321 GCA_031395645.1 Gammaproteobacteria bacterium
GCGGAAATGAGGCATGTCCCCATTTCTCAATTTGTCATGTCAAGCAAGGCATTCAGGGTGCCGGTGACCGCAATATCCTGCTGTGCCTCGCGGCTGATCGTCGGTGTCCACTGTTCCTTGTAGCTGCCGCCAACAAAGGACCCGAAGTACATATGGATGCCACCGGGAACGGGCACCCAGGTGCTGGTGGCCGGAAACAGATTTCGATAGCGCTCGAACTTCTCGGGCGGACGGCTGTCGGCCGTCGCGCGGTGGATATGCCATACGGGGTATTTCAGCTCCGCCAGCGTGTCGCTCTCGGCGGGACGGGAATCCCAGACAATCAGGCCGGCAATGTCATCGGGATGCTGGTGGGCGTAGTGCGCGGCCATCGCTCCACCCATGGAGTGGCCGGCAACCACCCAGCGTTTCACGGCCGGAAAAGCCGCCCGGACGTCGTCTGCGCGGTTCGGGGCGAAGATGGCCATATCCAGCGGCATCGGAACCCCGACAACCAGGTAGCCGCGCTCAGCAACCCGGCGCAGCACCGGGGCATAGCCGCGCACATCGCAGGCAGCGCCGGGGTAGAGAATCAGCCCCGTGGTCGGCGCAGCACCGGCAGGCCGAAACACGACGAATCGCCCATCCTCGACGGATAAGCGCTCGTCTGAGCGCATAGCCACCAGGGCTTCGGGTGCCGGCATCGCCTTGTTCGCCTGTGTCGAGTACAGGTAGCCCGCTGCCAGGAGCACCAGCAGTGCCAGGCCGCCGAGGCCGTACTTCACGGGCTTTTTCATGGCGCGTCCCATCCAAGTGCGGCGGGGAGAATAACTCAGTTGTTTGCAGAGATTCTCAGCACGCTGGCAAATCGGTCGGAACGCGCGGGTTTCTTGAGTCGCACGATGCAGCCCCGGATTGCTTTCATACGCCTCCGCCAATCCGTCACAGCCTTCGGAGGCAACCATGCAGAATCCTGTTCGTATCCGGTCCAGAGTCCTCGGAATACTCCTTGCCGGCCTCGCCGTGGTGCCCGCCGCCAGTGCGACTGCGGTCGGCCGTCTGGCCGCGGAGTACGGCGTGGATGCCACGGGGGCCGCCAATTACATCGTTCCGATCAACGTTGCTGCCGGGCGTGGCGGGCTGCGCCCCGCGATCGGTCTGCGCTACTCCAGCCAGGATGGTGATGGGCTGGCTGGCATGGGCTTTACAGTCCTCGGCCTGTCGCGCATCACGCGTTGTCCCCTGACGATCGCCGTCGATGGTCACGCCCAGGGCGTCCGGTTTGCCAACAGTGATCGCTATTGCCTGGACAATCAGCCGCTCGTGCTGGTTGCAGGGACCTACGGTGCGGATGGCGCCGAGTACCGGACCGAGGTAAACAATCTTCAGCGAGTGATCTCCAGGGGTCGGCAGGGGTCGGGGCCGCTGAGTTTCGATGTGCAGCACCCCGACGGCCTGACCTGGCGCTACGGCAATGACACTGACTCCCGCCTCGAGGCCATGGGCACTGCCGGTGAAGTCCGCGAGTGGGACATCAACCAGATCAGCGACAAGTTTTCCAACCAGATCGCCTTTACCTGGCTCGAGGACCCGGTAACCGGCGATTCCGTTCCCGGGGAAATCCGCTGGACCGTGGACGCCACAGGAACGGGCGCTCGCTTCCGCCTGCTATTCAGCTATGAGCCACGACCTGCCGAAGATCAGCGTCAGTTGCACCGCTGGGGAGCCGGCTGGCAGCGCCTGCAGCGGCTCGCCACAATTCGCTACGACTTCGACGGCGGTGCCGGCTTCGGACTGGTCCACCGCTATGCACTGACGTACACGACGGCAAACAACGGCGGAAGCGGCCGGAGCCAGCTCGCCAGCATCCAGCAGTGCGGCCCGACGGAATGCCTGCCAGCGACAAGCTTCGGCTGGCAGAACGGCGTGCGCAGTTTTGCCACTGCGGCGGTCGGCCCAACCGACGCGCTCGCGGGCGACGCGCTGTTGGCAGACCACGACGGCGACGGGGATGCCGATCTCTACCTCCCGGTCAACGTCGGTGGCACGGAACGCTGGCACATCCGTCTGGCCAATGCCACGGCAGCCAGCGTGTACGATCAGGCCGCAATTGATACCGGGATCGCTCGCTACTACTCGGGCCGCGTTCTGGAGTACGACGGCGACGGCCGCCGGGATCTTCTGGCCCAGGGGCCGGGCTCACCAGCCACCTGGTTTGTGCACCGGTCCAACGGGACCGGTGGTTTTCTGCCGACTTTGAACACCGGGCTTTCCACGGCGACGGTGCCCGCGCCACTCGCCATTGATGTAGACGGCGACGGGCTCGACGATCTCGTCTATAACCGGGCCTTTATCATCCGGATCCGGCGCAATACCGGGTCCGGCTTCGGCCCCGAACTGACCACCAGTCTCGGCGCGGGTACCGATGGTTCCAGTGCTGTGCTGCCCATACTGGATGGCACGGTGGGAACACCGGATTTCGACGGCGATGGCAAGCAGGACCTGCTGATCCTGCGGGGTCAGATCGCTCTCGGCGGCCCCCCCTGGTACTACGAGGGATTGCTGTCCACGGGGACGGACTTCCAGTCGCTCTTTACAACGCCACCTGCTTTCGACGCGATCCCGCTCGACCTCAACGGCGATGGCCTTACCGACGTCGCCTACCGTGACCGCGTCCTGGGGTGGCAGACACGCCGCAGTCTGGGCAACACACTGGCGCAAGCAGAGTCGGCCGGATTCTCGACCGGCATCGGCCAGATCGTCCGGGCAGCAGATCTCAACGGCGACGGCCGGGACGACCTGATCCGCCGTCTCGACGGCAACACGTGGCGTGTGCACCTCGCGGGCGGCGCCAACCAGGGCACGGCCTTCAGCAACGCCGATGCCGCCCGGTACTTTGACATTGCCGACGGCCCGACGCCCGACGTAACGGTGCGTCTCGCGCCTACGGATGTTACCGGCGACGGCCTGCCGGATCTCGTCTTCACCGAGAACACCGGCCGCTGGCAGGTGCGAAAACACAGCGGCCCGCGCCCCGACCTGCTGGTCGCGGCGACCGACGGACTGGGCAACGTGTTCCAGCCAACCTACCAGTCACTGGGCACGTTTGCAGGTTACACGCGCAACGGCACCGCAGCTGCAGGCGAATTCCTGTTGCGTGGTGGTTCGCTGCCGGTAGTCACTCAGTACACGGCCAACGATGGCAGTGGTGGCAGCTACTCGAACAGCTATGCCTACTGGAACGGCCGGGTGAATCGCCTCGGCCGTGGCTTTCTCGGCTTCGAGAAGCTCCGCGCCACCGACTCGCGGTACGCCTCACTATACGGTGTGGCGGTGTTTAGCGAGGTGACGTACCGCCAGGACTTCCCCTTCATCGGCGCCGCAGATCTCATCACCACCCAGCGCAGTGACGGCCGTAAACTGAGTGAGCGAAATCCCGCCTGGAGCTCCCGCGCGGAGCCGAGTACGGCTTCGGACCCTGCAGATGACTACCACTTCCCTTATCTGCAGGCAGAGACACAGAATGAATACGAGTCAGACCCCGACGGCGGTGGGTTGGGCCAGCTCTACAGGACCACCAGCCGGCAACTGACGTACGACTTCAATCATGGCCTTCCGGTGCGCGAAACGACGGCCGTGTCATCGCCGGCGTCCTCCTCAGTCTTCAATACCACCGTAACCACCGTATTTGACGACACGGCACGCCTGGCCCAGCACTGCCTCGGTCTGCCCCTGCGCGTCGATACCACCCGCGACATCTCGACGGCGAGTGCCTCGACCCGTACCAGCCAGTACAGCTGGTCGGGCACCACCTGTCGCCAGCTCACAGAAGCTACCGGGGCGCCGGGGCCGCTCGCCAGTCAACTGGTCAGTACTCGTTCGTGGAGCAGTTCGGGACAACTGACAGAGCTCAACAGAAGCCCCGCGGATCAGTCGGCGCCCGCCCGCCGGACCACCTGGACCTACGATACGTGGAGTGACCGGGCGAAAACTGAGACGGCTATCGTTACCGGCCAGGTGAGCCCGGTCACAACCTCTGAATGGAATCACGGACTCGACGTCGAGCTCTCGCGCCGCTCACCGCGCGGCGCGGAGACCCGCTGGACCTGGGACGATTTCGCCCGCCTGCGGCAGGAGACTCGCAGCGATGGCCCCTCCACCAGCTACAGCTACAGTGGCTGCACGGCAGTCTGCTTCAGTGCGCGCGGGGAATACCAGCTGCGCTCGGTCCGCAGCGACGGCTTCGTATCCAGCTCCATTCACGACCGCTACGGCCGGACCGTCGGGCGGGAGTTCAGCCTCACCGGTGGCCAGACCAGCCGCCAGCTGTTCGAGTTCGACCCACTGGGGCGACTCGCCCGCCAAACTGTGCCCTACGTTACCGGTGAACCCCAGTTCTGGGTCGAGAGCACCTACGACATCCAGGGCCAGAAGCACGCCGAAGACCGGCCCGCCGACGAGTCCGGGGGCAACGCCAGCACCCGCTGGAATTCCAACCGGCTGACGCGTACGGTTCGGGACGCTGAGAACCGGGTCAGCACGCACACGCTGGATGCGGAAGGACGCCTGCTCACGGTAGCGTCCGTGACGGGCGGCACGGCCAGTTACACCTACACGGCCTTCGGCGAGCTCGCCACCGTTACCGATGCCAACGGTACCCGGACGACCCTCAACTACGACGACCGCGGCCTGCCTCTGTCCGTCGAATCGCCGGATAGCGGCCGCCGCCTGTCTGCCTACAACGCCTTTGGCGAATTGCTCACGCAGTCGGACGCGAGCACGCCGGCCAACGTCCTCCGCTTCACCTACGACCAGCTGGGGAGAATGATCCGGCGCGATGATGCGGGGCAGGGGTTTACCAGCTGGGAGTTCCACGGGTCCGGCGGCAGACTGCAGGGCTTGCCCAGCCGGGTAACAGCGCCGGTCGGCAACGATCCGACGGGATTCTCCGAGCACTATACCTACGACCTGCTCGGTCGCCGCACGGCGGTGACGACGACGCTGGAAGGCACCTCCTACGTGACCAGCTACCAGTGGGACGCGCTGGGACGCGTGACTTCCATGGCCTATCCGAACACCGTCAATGGCTCGAAGGTGTATCTCGCACTCCGCTACGACACGGCCGGTTACCTCGACGTGATCGACCAGGACCTGCTGGCGGGTGGCGGCGCCTGGATACGCGTGTTCGACCTGCAGAGTCACGACGCCCTCACGCGTGAGCGACGGGTGCGTCTCGGCAACTGGGATACCATCGATGAGCAACGGGACTTCGACCGGGCCAGCACCCGCATAAAGTCCATCCGGACCGGCCCGAGCCTCGGCGCCAAGCAACAGAACTACAGCTATTCGTGGGACAAGGTGGGCAACCTCCGGCAGCGCCAGGACCTGGGCCAGGGACTGACTGAGGAATTCAGCTACGACGAGCAGAACCGGCTGCTCAGCGCTCGGCGCAATGGCACGCTGACCGTCGCCCTGAGCTACGACGCGGGTGGCCGGATTCAGTCGAAATCGGATGTCGGCACCTACGCCTACGGCGGTTCACACCCAGGAGCCGTTTCTGCAGTGGCCGGCGGCCCTGCCGGCAGCCGCAGCTATGACTACAACGCCAACGGCAACATGGCGGCGCGCGAGGGCAAGACCATTACCTGGCACCCCTTCCCGCTGCCGAAGCGCATCGACTACGGGGCTTCGGATTTCGCCGAGTTCGCCTATGGTCCTGACCGCCAGCGCATCCGCCAGATTGCGCGGAACGGCGCGAACACGGTCACCACCTGGTACATCGGCCCGCACTTCGAAGTCGAGATCAACGGCACCCAGCGTCGGTACCGATCGACCGTATTTGCCAACGGGGAAGCCATCTACTCCCTGGTTGAGCAGTCCAGTCCGGCCATGTACGAGGGCTACTTCCTCCACCGGGACCACCAGGGCAGCGTGGACACCCTCACGCGAGCCGTCGGCACGGGCAACAACACGCTGGCGCAGCGCTTCGATGCCTTTGGCAAGCGCAGGAACACCGACTGGAGCCCGGACCTGGCAGGTGTCCGGGTAACCGACAGTCACTTCCTGGAGCGCGGCTACACCGGTCACGAACACCTCGATAACGTGCGACTGATTCACATGAATGGCCGGGTGCAGGACCCCGTGCTCGGCACCATGCTGGCGCCGGATCCGGTGCTGGGCAACCTGCTGAATCCACAGTCGCTCAATCGCTACGCATACGTTGCCAATAACCCGAGTTCCCTGATCGACCCGAGCGGATACCTGTTTGGCAGCATCGGCAAATTCTTCCGTCGCCTGATCAGTGGTATCGGCAGCCTGGTCCGACGCGTTGTCGACCACTACGGCCGGGAGATCCTTGCGGCCGTCGCCGCGTACTACACCGGCGGCATCGCCAGCGGCTGGTACGCGGCCTCGGTACCCGCTGCAACGGCGGTCGGTGCCGGCACCGTCGGAGCGATCGCGGGCGGCGCCGTGGCCGGCGGAATCGTCAGCGGCGATTTGCGCGGCTTCGCCATCGGCGGCGCAGGCTTCGGTGCGGTTGGAGCCGCCTATGGGAATTCCTGGAGTCTCCAGCGTATCGCGGCTTCAGGTCTCGTCGGGGGCGCCACGGCAAAGGTCAGCGGCGGAGACTTCCGGCAGGGTTTTGCCGTCAGCGCAGGCGCTGCGACCTTTGGCTACGCCTACGACCAGATCGTGAACTACGACGCGACGTGGGCACCCGGCGGTGCCGCGCGAGGCAAAGGCCGCTTCGATCTACCAAACGAGGGCGCCAACAACTTTGCCGAAAGCCGACCGGCCATCAACCCGGCGACTTTCACCGGCGAGGGTGGGCGCCTCAGCCGGTTCATGAATCGCATCCCGGGGATGAACGCGATTGCGGGCATGCACGACGTGTTCCAGGTGCGAATCGACCAGCTCGGCGGCGATCACTTTGGCAGTGCGCTGCGTGGCGGACTAAACTTTCCCGGAATGCCGGTGGCCGCGGCCCTGACCTACCCGGCACTGTTCGATGGTGTCCCCTCGCTGGCCGGTACGTTCGACGACTGAGGTAACGCAAGGTGTACAGCAAAATGCTGCTGCTTCTGACGTTGGGCATCGGCGCGTGCAGCTGGTCCCAGATCCCGACTCTGGCCGAGTACGGCAGGGCGTGCATTGGCCTCAACATTTCGGTAATCCGGGACTCGGCCAGGCGTCCGACCAGCTACGCAACCCGGATTGGCTGGGAGGAAAAAACCTACACGCTGGCCAACGGCCATCTGGTGTACGTGCAGCCGGACCGCCCGAATTGCGAGATTCACTTCGAGGTGGATAGCGAGGGCATCATCGTGGGCTACACGCCGATGGGCACCGGCTGCAAGTACCAGTAGCCCCACTCCCCACGGGGCCAGTTACACTGGCCCCGTGGATCCGGTCACCCTCCTCACCCTCGCCTTCAGCCTGCTGGCCCTGGTCTGCGGCGGTGTGCTGGGCTGGCTCCTGGCCAGCCGGCCCAGGGCCGTATTCGAGGAGCGCGCCCGCCTCCTGGCCGAACAGTTGCAGCTGCTCCAGATTGCCCAGGCAGATAGCGAAAGAGCGGCACGGCAAAAGATTCTTGGTCTCAGCGAAACGCTCGAAACCCGCGCTGCCCGCATCAGCGAACTGGAAGCGGAGCTGGACGGAGCCGCGCGCAGCAAGGTGGAGAATGACGCCCGCCTGAACTCGGTCATCGCGGATACACGGCAGCAGTTCACGGACACGTTCAAGGCACTCGCGAGCAAGATCCTCGACGAAAAGACGGCCAAGTTCACGGCCACCAACGAGACGAAGCTGAACGAGCTTCTCAACCCCTTACGCGAGCGTCTCAAGGACTTCCAGAAGAAGATCGAGGACACGCACTTAAGCGAAACCACTGAGCGCCGGTCGCTGAAGGACGAACTGAAGCGGCTCATGGACCTGAACCAGCAGGTGAGCCAGGACACCAAGAACCTGACTACTGCGTTGAAGGGCGAGGCCAAGACTCAGGGCAACTGGGGCGAAATGCTCCTGGAGAGCGTGCTGCAGAAGTCGGGACTCGCGCGCGACCGCGAGTATTTCGTCCAGGAAAGTCTTTTGGCCCCTGGTGGCAGCCGGCAACAGCCCGACGTGCGGATTTGCCTGCCACCGAACCGTAACCTGATCGTGGACTCCAAAGTTTCGCTGGTGGCGTACGACCGCTACGTCAACGCGGACAACGACGAGGCTCGGGAGCTGGCACTCCAGCAGCACCTGGCCTCCCTGCGCAGCCACATCAAGTCCCTGAGCGACAAGAATTACCCGGCGCTGTACGGCCTCGATTCACTGGATTTTGTGCTGATGTTCGTGCCGGTGGAGCCCGCTTTCATGGCTGCCGTCCAGGCGGATCCCAGCCTGTACGAAGCAGCGTGGGCCAGGAACGTGGTGCTGGTCAGTCCCACGACGTTGATCGCGACCGCACGAGTCGTCGAGAGTGTGTGGCGCCTTGAGCGCCAGAATCGCAACGTGATGAAGATTGCCGAGCAGGCAGGCCGCATGCATGACGCCTTCGTACTGTTCGTTGCAGAGCTGGATAAGGTCAAGACTCAGTTCCAGAGCGCCGGCAGGTCACTGGATCTGGCCGTAGAGAGGCTGCATATCGGTCGCGGCAACCTGGTCCGCCGCGCCGACGAGATCCGCACACTGGGAGCGAAAGCAGCCAAAAAGCTGCCGGCCAAGCTGCTCGAGATCACCGATGACGCGCCAGTGGACGCCACCGACGATGTGGAGCCGGAGGCGGACGGCGCACCCGACGCCGAGGCCGGCACGGAAATCAGTCCGGATGCTGACCGGCCCCTGCGGCACTGAGGAATGACGCCGGCCGGTCTTGCAGTCGAAGGCCTCTCGCGACGATACGGCAACCGGCACATCCTGCGTGAGCTGTCGTTTCTGGTTGGCGCCGGCGAGTTCATCGCTGTCATGGGCGAGTCCGGCTCTGGAAAGTCCACGCTCCTCAACCTGATCGCCGGCCTGGAAACACCCGACAGTGGCACCATCCGCATCGGCGGCGTGGAACTCGTGACGCTCGATGACGACGCCCGCACGTGTCTGCGCCGGGCGAAAGTCGGCTTCGTGTTCCAGTCCTTTCACATCCTCCCGCACCTGACCGTGGCCCAGAACGTGGAATTGCCCCTCGTCCTGCTCGGTGTCAGCGTGGCGGACCGGCGGACCCGTACGTCGGAGATACTGCGCGCGGTCGGTCTGGCCGACCGGCACGCCAGCGCGCCCCGGGAACTGTCGGGCGGCGAACTGCAAAGGGTGGCGGTGGCCCGCGCGCTGGTGCATCGCCCGGCGCTCCTGCTCGCGGACGAACCGACCGGCAATCTGGATCCCGATACCGCCGGCACCGTGCTCACGCTGCTCGGCGAGCAGGTGCGGGCCGTTGGCGCTGCCGGCGTGCTGGTCACGCACTCTGCAATCGCCGCCGCACGTACCGATCGGGTGCTCGAACTCGATCACGGCCGCCTCAGGCCGGCTGGCTAGCGATGCTCTGGCTCTGGTGGCACGTTTGCGCCGGGCACGCACGGGCCCACCGGTTGCGAACGGCCGTGCAGGTGCTGGCGATCGCGGTCGGCGTGGCACTCGGTTATTCGGTGAGCCTCATCAACACCTCAGCTCTCTCCGAGTTCAATGCCGCCCTGCGCGAGGTCAATGGCGAGGCGGACGCCGCCATCGAGGGTCCCGGCAGCGGCTTCGATGAGCAGGTGTTCGCCCGCGTGGCGATCCATCCCGGCGTGGAACTCGCCAGCCCCGTGCTCGCCACCGACGTGCTGGTGATCGGCAGGGACGCCCGGCTCTTAGTTCTCGGCGTAGATGCGCTGCGGGCCGGCTGGGTCACCCCCGGACTGCTGCCTGATTTTTCGTCCGTCCCGGCGGCGGGCACAGAATCATCTTCGCGTTTCGCACTTTTTGCGGACGGCATCTTCCTGTCGCCCGCGGCACTTGAGCGCTTTCGCGTCCAGCCCGGCGGCTCGATCGAGGTACAGGCCGGGGACGAGCGCGTCACCCTCAGTGTGCGTGGCAGCCTGCCGGGTGCCCGGCCAGGCCGCCTGCTCGGCGTCATGGATCTCGGCTTTGCACAGTGGCGACTGGGCAGGCTCGGCCAGCTGACGCGCATCGATCTGCGCCTTCGTCCAGGGGTAACCACAGACTCGCTGCGACAGAGCCTCCCGCTCCCCGCCGGCATTTCAGTGACCGGACCAGATGCCGGCGCTGCGCGCCTCGCCACGCTCTCCCGCGCCTACCGGGTAAACCTGAACGTGCTGGCCCTGGTCGCGCTGTTCACCGGCTGTTTCCTGGTGTTCTCACTCCAGGTGCAGGCAACTCTTGCGCGCCGGCCGCAGCTCGCCTACCTGCGCGCAGCGGGCATCACGGCCGGCGGGCTGCAGTGGCTGCTGCTCGCGGAAGCGGCCACCATCGGTGTCATTGGCAGCGCGCTCGGGATTCTCCTGGGTATCGGGATTACACGCGGCGTCCTCGCCGCGCTCGGCGGTGATCTCGGTGGCGGCTACTTCGGGTCTTTCGAGCCGCGCCTGATTCTACCGACGACGGCAACCGCCGGTTACGCCGCACTCGGCGTCCTCGCCGCGATCGCCGGCGGACTCGTGCCAGCCCGGGAAGCAGCGAGGACGGCCATCGCGCCGGCCTTGCGGGCAGGCGCTGAAGAGGATGCACTGCAGCCTCTCGGCAGCTTTTCACCAGGACTATGGTTGCTCGCCGCCGCCACCGTCCTGATCTGGCTCCCAGCCGTCGGTGGCGTGTCGCTCGCTGCCTATGTCGCGATCGGCTGCACACTGATTGGCGTGATCGTCCTGCAACCGCGGCTGGCGGCGCTGTCCTTCCAGCCAGCAGCCGCCTGGCTTGCGGGTTCGACGGCTGGCGTGCGCTGGCCGATGCTGTTGCTGGCCACGAACCGGCTCGGGCGCGCGCCCGGGGGCGCGGCGATCGGCATGGCTGGTATCGTTGCGAGCTTCGGCCTGATGGTCGCCATGGCTACGATGGTGACGAGCTTCCGCGGCTCCCTGGAAGACTGGCTCATACGCGTACTGCCGGCCGACATCTACGCCCGCGTGGGCACGTTCACGACAGACACGCATTTCTCGGCCGGAGATCTGCGACTCATCGCCAGCCACCCTGGCATATCGCGGGTGGAATTCTCCCGGACGGTCAGCGTGTCCCTCGCGCCGGACCGGGCAGCCGTGACGATCATCGCCCGGCCACTGGCAACCAGTGAGGCTGCCGGTCTGCTCCCCCTGGTCGGGGCGGAAGCAGCGCTGCCGGCCGGCGCGCCACCGCCGGTCTGGGTATCCGAAGCGATGGCCGATCTCTACGGCACGCGCCCCGGCCAGGAACTGGCGCTGCCCCTGGCCGGGCGCCAGTCGCGATTCACTGTAGTCGGGGTCTGGCGCGACTACGCGCGGCAGTTTGGTTCCGTGATCATCAGAGCGGCCGACTACGAACGCCTGACCGGAGACACGACCCGGACCGAGGCCGCCTTGTGGCTCCGCCCTGGCGCGATCGCCGACGAAGTGATCCGGGAACTGCAGACTGCCGTGCCGTCCGGCGAGGCTGTGCGGTTCAACCCGACGGGAGAGATTCGTGCGCTGAGCCTGCGGGTGTTCGACCGGAGCTTTGCCGTGACCTATGTGCTCGAAATCGCCGCGATCCTGATCGGCATGATCGGCGTCGCCGCCACCTTTTCGGCGCAGGCCATCGCGCGCGCGCGGGAGTTCGGCATGCTCCGGCACGTCGGCGTCACCAGGGGCCAGATCCTGCGTATCCTTGCGCTGGAGGGCGCGCTGGCGACGGGCCACGCGTTGCTGGTCGGGCTGGTGACGGGCCTGCTGGTATCAATCGTGTTGATCCGCGTCGTGAACCGCCAGTCGTTTCACTGGACGATGGATTTCTCTGCTCCAGCCACGTTGATTGCAGCACTCAGCATCGCACTGCTGGTCTGCGCCACGGCGACGGCTGCACTGGCTGGCAGGCGGGCGACAGGCGTCAGCCCGCTGCGCGCCGTGCACGAGGACTGGTGATGCTGAGCCGCCGCCGGTTGCTGCTCTCCATGAGTGCGCTGGCGGCGCCGAGCATCAGGGCAGAGCTCACCTACCCGGAGGTCATCCCGCGGACGTTGAAGTTTCCGGAGGACTTCGGCGCCCACGCGGACTTCCGTACCGAGTGGTGGTATCTCACGGGCTGGCTGGGCGAGGCTCCGCGGCAGCTCGGCTTCCAGGTTACGTTTTTTCGGGTGCGCACGGACATCGACCCCGACAACCCCAGTACCTTCGCCGCCCGGCAACTGATCATCGCCCACGCGGCGCTGGCCGACCCGGCACGGGGCAAGCTGCTGGTCGACGAATGCATCGCCCGCACAGGTTTTGGGGTGGTGGAAGCTGCGAGCGGGGACACGAACCTGCGCCTCGATGGCTGGACACTCAGACGCGATCCTGCAACCGACGCCTACATCGGGCAGATCACGGCCCGGGGCTTCACGCTGAACTTTCGCGCGGCCAGCCGCGGTGCTCCCTGGCTGCAGGGCGACCGCGGCGTGTCGAGCAAAGGAACGCTGCCGACCGAGGCGAGTTACTACTATTCCAGGCCGCAGTTGACGGTGGAGGCTGATGTCAGGATCGCGCCTGAAGGCGCTCCTACGGGGATGAGGGGGGTTGCGTGGCTCGATCACGAGTGGTCCAGCTCCGCGCTGGCGCCCGATGCTGCCGGGTGGGACTGGGCCGGCATGAATCTCGACGATGGCAGTGCCTTGCTGGCCTTTCAGATCCGCCGGCAGGGTGCCAGCGCAGACGACGCGCCGCTGCAGCGCTATGCCGCCTGGCGCAGCCCGGAAGGCAACTTAAGCGTGATAGATCCCTCCACCGTCCGTCTGATACCGCTTCGGCGGTGGACCTCCGCGCGCAGTCGCGCCGCATGGCCCATCGCCCAGCGCATTCAGGTGGGCAAGCGCACCTTCGAGACCGCACCACTGATGCCGGACCAGGAACTCGATTCCCGCATGACGACGGGCGCCGTGTACTGGGAAGGTGCGAGCACGTTGCTCGAAGCCGGCCAACCGGTAGGCCGCGGGTATCTCGAGATGACTGGTTACGTGACGCCGCTCAAAATCTAGGCTGTCTCTGCGCAGCGACTTCACCCCCTGCCGGCCACCGTCTACACTGACCAGTGAGGCGGCAAACTCCGGACTATTCAATGTGATGGCTCTGAAACAATACCACTGCGGGCTGCGGCGGCTCGCGTTTACCGCACTCGGCCTGACACTCGCGTCAACTGCCTGGGGCGGCCCATCGGCAAGCCGGTGGTCCAGTGAACTGACAGTCAAGCAACTGGAGTGGCAGGACGGTTCCGGACCCGACACCCTGCTCTGGAACGTCAGCGGCTGGGTGGGCACGGCCAACAATCGTCTCTGGCTTCGCGACGAAGGCGGCACGCACGTGGCCGGTGCCGCGCGTGACAATCGCCTCGAGCTTCTCTGGGGACACCCTACGACCTGGTGGGAGTGGTTGGTCGGTCTCCGTCACGATAGCGGCACAACTCCGTCACGGACCTATACCGCGCTCGCGATTCAGGCCATGGCACCGCTGGATATCAAAGTTGAGGCCACCGGCTATGTCGGCCGTGGCAGCCGTGATGGCAGTGATATCCACGCGGGCTACCGCTTCCAGGCCGAGCGCGACTGGCTGCTGGGCAGCCGCTTCACACTGGGGACGCGTGTGGAGTACGAGCTCTGGAGCGAAGACCACGTGCGCTACAGCGAGGGCGTCGGCCCGTCGATGTGGTCCGGCGGAGTGCGGCTCGGTTACGCGCTCAGCCGGAACATCGCGCCGTACGTGGGAGCAGAGTGGTTTGCCTTCATTGGCGATACGGCCAAGCTCGCGTCCCAGGCCGGCGAGACGGAGAGCGAGGCACGGCTGGTCGCCGGCGTCCGTCTCCGGCTCTGAAACCCAAGGATGCATTGATGTCGGCAACCCCGGTCACCCGCCGCCAGGCATGGCGCTGGCTAGGCTGGTTCACGGCGGCAAATGCCGGCCTCTATCTGCTGGTCGGTTTGCGTTACCTGCAGGGCTATCAGTGGCCGGACTCCCTGGCGGGAATCGCCTACGTCCCCGTCACCATGCTGGGTCACTTCGCAGTCCTCGCCGTTGTGCCCGCAGTCCTGCTCCTCGGGCCGCTGATTGCGCTTCGGCCGATGCGCCGTACGCTGCTGACGCTCGCCATCGTCCTGGCTGCCATAAGTCTGGCGCTGCTCGTTCTTGATACCAACGTCTTTGCCGAACGGCGCCTGCACCTGAGCCTGTTCATCGCCGTGTTGTTCGAGCCCGTCACGTGGTTTGCCGGAGCGCTGGTGCTCGGCGTCGCCCTGGTTTTCGAAGCGTTGCTGGGCGGTGCGCTCTGGCGCTGGCTGGCTGACAGACCGAGACCGGCAGGCGGCTTGCTGCTCGGTGTGCTGCTCGCAACGTGCTGGCTTACAAGTCAGGGACTGCACATCTGGGCAGATGCCGTCGGCTACAGTCCGGTCACGCGGTTCACCGCCTATCTGCCGCTCTACTACCCGGTACACGCCAAGCGGCAGCTCGCCAGGCTCGGCCTCATCGACCAGGAGCGCGTGCGGCAGGCGCGCCTGTTGCGCCAGGGGCTGGAAAGCGACGACGGCGATCTCCGCTATCCGTTGTCGCCCCTGCGCTGCCCGGTACCGGCCAAGCCGCCGCTCAATGTGCTCTGGGTCGTTATCGATGCGTTGCGCCCGGATGCTGTCGATCCCGTGGTCACCCCCGCACTGACCGCCTTCCGGGGTGAGAGTCAGGCCTTCGACAACCACTGGAGCGGTGGCAATTCGTCGCGCATGGGTGCCTTTTCGATGTTCTACGGCTTACCCGGCACCTACTTTCAGTCGTTCTACAGTGCCCAGCGGCCGCCGATCATGCTGGACCAGTTCCGTGCGGAGGGCTACGACGTGCTGGCCATCAGCGCGGTGGGCTTCGGCAGTCCCACGCTGACCGATCGGACTGTGTTCTCCGGTGTGCCAGCCATGACCTCGACCAAAGAACTGAGCCCTGTGGAGGCCAACGTCCAGGCGACTCGGGATTTCAGCCGTTGGCTCGCCACGCGCAAGTCCGCCAGGCCCTTCTTCAGCGTGCTCTGGTTCAACCCACCGATTGCCAACATTCCGCTCCCGGCGCCAGACCTGCAGCCCGACGGCCGCTACGGCGGCAATCCCAGGGCCAACAAGTTGTGGAACGAATACCGGCGCGGTGTGCGCCTGGTTGATAGCGAATTCCGGGAGGTCCTCGGCGCGCTTGACCGGGCAGGACATTCCGGCGACACGCTGGTGCTCGTCATGGGCGACCACGGCTATGAGTTCGACGACCTGGGCCTCGGCTACTACATGCATGCCAGCAACTTCGGCCAGTACCAGTTGCGGGCAGCGTTCATGCTGCGCTGGCCCGGCCGGGCACCGCAGGCATTCACGCACCGGACTTCCCACCTGGATATCCCGACCACCCTGCTGCAGGAGGTGCTGGGTTGCCAGAACCCGCCCTCTGACTACAGCATGGGTCGCAACCTGTTCTCTGGTGTCTCCTGGGACTGGATCATCGCGGGCAGCTATCAGTCCTACGCCATCGTCGAGCCGCAGCGGATCATGGTGACGGAGCCGGGCGGATTTGCGGAAGTGTTGGGGCCGGATTACCGGGCGCCGGCCGACGCCAGCCTGGATGCCGCGTTGATCGAGAAATCGATGGCGGAAATGCGGCGCTTCTACCGATGAACGGTCCCGCCGTCGCTGCCCTGCTGGCTCTCGTCTTGCAGGGATTCGCCGGGACGTCCGCTGCCGAAGCCCTGCGCCTGGCTGGCGAGCGCCAGGTTGTGCTCATCAATCTCAGCGGCGGGTTGCCGGGACGCTGGACGAGCTGCGTCGAGGCTTGCCCCAGTGACCTCGACGAGACGTCGCCGGCTGAGGTGCAGACTCTCCTTCGGCCGGCACCCGGCGGCAGCCGGATCATCTGGCTGGTTCCGGGTGACCCCGACGCGACCCGCGAACTGGAGGGTCTCGAGTACGAAGTACAGCTGTCGCGAGGCGATCAGCACAGCACCGCAATACTCACTGCCAAGGTTCCATTTCGTGGCATGCGTCTCGTGCACAGCTACACGATCGGTACCAGTGACAGGATGCTGTCCGCCTCGCTGCAAGTGCCGCCCGGCGCCCAGCTGCAACTGACCGGCGGCCAGGATCTGACGCCGGAGCGCCTGCCGGGCTTCGCCAGCCTCTATAGCGATGCCCGGGGCATCGTGGTCAATGCCTTAGGCCAGCGCACACTGACGGAAGACGGCGAAACCGCGTCTGCCGGCGTGCCACTGACGGCTGGTGCTTGGGCCGGCGTGCGCGGCCGTTTCTGGACCCTGCTGCTGAAGCCCGCGAGCGCCCTGCTTCTGGACGCCGAGGAAAGCGTGCCCGACCAGCCGCGGCTCACGTTCAGGCGTGATGCTACGACCGGTGGAATTCTCGATCTCACGCTGTACGGCGGCCCCGTCGCACGGCGGGACCTCGTCGCGGCCGCTCCCGAACTCAGCGGGATGCTCTACGCGGGCCTCTGGACGCCGCTCCGATACCTGTCTTTTGGACTCCATTGGCTGCTGGATCGCTGGCAGGAGCTGGTCGGCAACTGGGGCGTGGCTATCCTGCTGCTCTCGCTCTCCGTGAAGATCCTGATGGCCCCGCTCGTTTTCTTCGCCGAGCGCTGGCAGGCGGACGTGAACCGCACCCAAAGCCTGCTGCAGCCCGAACTCGCCGCCATCAAGCGCGATTTCAAGGGCGAGGACGCACACAACCGCACGCTCGCCGTCTACAGGAAGCACGGCGTCAGTCAGTTCTACACGGTGAAAAGCCTCGCTGGCTTTCTCATCCAGATCCCGGTCTTCATCGCCGCCTTCGATATGCTCGGGGAAAACTTCGGACTGAGCGGTGCGGGCTTCCTGTGGGTCCATGACCTTGCCGTCCCGGACCGGGCGGCGGCGTTGCCCGTGATGGTTCCGTTCTTTGGCGGGCACCTGAACCTGCTCCCGGTGCTGATGACGGCGCTCACCATTCTGGCGGCGCGCCTGCAGGAGGAGCCGTCGCTGTCGCCCGGGCTCCGGCAGGGCCAGCGGTTGCGGCTGTACGGCATGGCCGTCGTGTTTTTCGTGCTGCTCTACACGTTTCCGGCCGGCATGGTGCTGTACTGGACGGCGAACAACTTCTGGCACCTGACGCGGATACTCATGGGGCGCTTCGCCCCGGCGACATGACACGGCTTAGTCAGGGGTGCCTGCCAAGTACGGTGTGCCAACGCTCCTTCAGGGCGGTCTTCACGCGGCGGATGTTGCTCCGGACCAGCGCCTCACCCTTGTTGTCGCCGTACCGGCCTTTCTGCACATGCCGGATCCGATGCACGCCGGGGACTTCGAGCGGCGTCCCCTGCGTCTGCATCAGCCAGCGGAACGCCCGGTCCTCGTAGGTCTTGGCCCAGCGCTGGGCTGGCCTCTGAAAAACCGGAAGCTGCTCGCAGTAGCCGCAGGCGCGGGCAATGTCGCCGTGCACGATCTGGTAGGCGCCCGTGGCCCGCGGCACCGCGAGCACGGCGAACTGGCTGGTATCAATATCGACGAGGCGCGGGACGATACGCGGAGATGCGAGCAGCGCATCGGTCTCCGGAAGCATGGCCGTCACCCGTTCCTCGCGCGGATAGGTGAGGCGATCACGCCGCCCCTGGAGCTGCTCCACCAGAGCATCCAGGCAGCCCCGGTGGAAGATGATGTCGCAGTCGGTGAACCACACCCAGTCGGCCGTCGTGGTCCGGGCGATGCGATTGCGCCCGATCGCGCGCCGGAAGAGCTGGCCGCGGTCGACGGGTTGCCAGTTCCAGGTCACGGAAGGCACGTGCTGGGTCGCGAAGAAATCCAGCATCGCCCGCGTGCCCAGGTCTTCCGGCGAGTGGAATACGGTCATGCGGACCGTCGCCCGCTGTGGCGGAAAGTTCACGAGCGCGCTCAGCTGGTAGGCCAGCAGATGCCCGTACTGCCAGCAGTGACTGACGATCTCAAGGGAGAGCGGACCTGTGCGTCCTGGAAGCGTGTCGGTGTCGGGCAGCGGGAGCACCCAGCTGGCGGGAAACAGCCCGCTGGCGGCCCCACGGATCAGCAATTCTTGAGCCGCACTTTGCACGCCCAACGCTCGTCCCTCAGCCGGCTGTCGCCGGGTGCTTCTCCAGCAGGAACCAGGTCAGGTCGTCCTGGGGAAAATTCGGATCGGCGTGATAGACAAAGCCGTAGTCGACGAGCCGCAGATCCGGGTGCTTCGCCAGCAGCTCGCCCGCGAAGTCACGCTTGAACAGGCGATCCGCGTGTCCACGGTAGGCAATGCTCACGGGCGACGGGTTGTAGTACTCAACGATGCACACATACCGGGTGCTCACTGCGTGCAGCAAGTCATATACCGCCGGCAACGCATCGGGATTCAGGTGAATGAGCACGCCTTTGATCAGAACAAGGTCCACGGGTGCCGGGGGTCTGAAATCCAGTAGCGACGCATGCGTGACCTGCAGCCAGTCGAGCTTGCGGAGTTCCTCGACGGCCTTCGCATTGATCTCGACCGCCGACAGTTTCGCTTCCGGCAGCAGCTGCCGCAGGGCGAACAGGTTCAGGCCACGATTCGCGCCCAGCTCAAGCAGCGAGCGCACATCGCGCGTCCTGGACAGGATCCTGCCGAACAGGGCGAGATTGCTGGCGATCCAGCGGGGGCCTAGATTCCGGTCCGTGTAGGCATCCCCGAACTCCCCGGCCCAGAACCCTTCCTGCGGTGTCCCGAAGTTACTCATAGCAAACGTTGCCGTTGCAGCAGCTCGAACTTGACTTCCGCCATGGCCCAATCCTCCTCGGTATCGATGTCCTGCGTCACGAGGCTGCCAACCACGATCGGCACTGAAGCTGGCCCGAGGATGCGGAAGGCGGGATCGCTCAGGGCGTTGACGCGGATCCAGTACCACTGGCCGGCGTCATGGTATGCCGGTTCAAGGTCCTGGGTGCGGGCATGGGCCTGATCCGGCTGGGCCATCAACAGCCGGCCGTTGCGGATGAGCAGCGCTCGCTGGATGGGATAGCTGTAGGCCACGACGGGCAGGACGCACTCCGCCCCGGGCTCTGCCTGCAGCCGGGCGGCGCCGGCCTGCAGCGTCTCGGGCAGGGTCAGGACGGCCGTCGGATACAGGCAGCAGAGCGTGTCGAACTCCCGGCCCAGCCTGCGATAGCTGTCGAGAACTTCGACAAGCACGTCCAGCGTAGTGGCCCGGTCGCCGGAACTTCCGGCGGAACGCAGGAAGGGCACCTGTGCCCCCCGCTCGCGGGCGACGTCCGCAATCTCCTCGTCGTCAGTCGACACCATGACCTCCGCAAACACCCCGGACTCGAGCGCGGCCCGGATTGCGTAGCTGATGATCGGCTCGGCATGGAAAGTACGGATGTTCTTGCGGGGAATGCGCTTCGAACCGCCGCGCGCCGGGATGATCGCTACGGCGGTCATGGCTTAAGGAGCGGCCAGTCCAGCGGAGTGCCGGCAGCAATACCCTGCGCGGCGGTACGGCCTAGGACCTCGTCGAGGTGCCGCGGATGCAGGCCATGCCCCGGCCGGATACACCGCACGTTGTCCGCGGTCAGCGTGGCGCCAGCCTCGACGTCCCTGACCACGAACAGCGAACGTCGCAGCGCGCGACTGGCCGCTTCCTTCGCCGAGACCGTGTAGTTGACGGTGCCGAGCGCCTGCTCCGCTTCGCGGACGGCAGTCACCAGCGCGCGGAATTCCTGCGGCTCCATGGAGAACGCGGAGTCAGGGCCTGGCATTGCCCGGGACAGCGTGAAGTGCTTCTCGATGATGCAGGCGCCGAGAGTCACCGCGACCACGGCAGCGGTGTGTCCGGGCGAGTGGTCCGAGAGTCCAATCGGCACGCCGAAGCGCCCAGCCATGTCGGGAATGGTGCGCAGGTGCATGTCTTCGACCGGTGCAGGATAGGCGCTGGTACACTTGAGCAACGCCACGGGTCCGGATCCGGCCACACGCAACGTGTCCAGTGCCTCCCCGATCTCGTCGAGCGTGGCCATTCCGGTGGACATGATGATGGGCTTGCGGGTGGCCGCGACCTGACGCAGCAGCGGCAGATCGATCAGTTCGAAGGACGCAATCTTGTGGACGGGTACCTGCAGGCCTTCGAGAAACGCGACAGCAGACGCATCAAACGGCGTGGAGAAAAAATCCATGCCCAACTCGAGCGCCAGCGCCTGCAGCTTCGGTTGCCACTCCCAGGGCATGGCTGCCTCCTGGTACAGCTCATGGAGTGTCCGGCCGTCCCACAAGGTACCGCCGGTAACCACGAAGGGCTCACGGCGGCTCGCGATGGTCAGCGAATCGGCTGTGTAGGTCTGGACTTTGACCGCGTCCGCGCCCGAGGCATGCATGGCGTGTATCAGCGCCACCGCCTGCTCGAAGTTGTGCCCGTGATTGGCGGACAACTCCGCCACAATGTAGGAGGGATGTCCCGGGCCGATGTTGCGATTGCCGATCTTCATACCAGACTGAACAGCACTGACCCGGAACCCGCGGTTAGCCCCTGGTCCGTGAACCCGGCGCGATGGAACGTGGCGAGGGAGGCAGCATTTTCGGGCCGGACCCTGGCTTCGACAAGACGACACCACCCGCTATGCAGGCACTCTACCGCAGCCAGGCGCACGAGGCGCGCCGCAAGGCCCCGGCCCCGGGCCTCCGGTGCCAGGCCAATGCTCAACGTGGCAGTCGTCCCCGCCCGGTCGAGGCGCACCTGCCCCAGGGCTGCGCCGTTTTCGTCCGCGCCGATATAGAGCCGACAGTGCGGGTTCGCGAGCCGCCCGGTCAGCCAGGGCAGGTGCGTTTCCCAGGGAATAAGCGCCGTGGAAAACGACATACGCCGGGTGAGGGGATCGTTGGCCCAGGTATGCAGCAGCGCCGCATCCTTGATCGTCGCCGCGCGCAGGCGCACGGGGAAGGTAGCCATGCGCTCGGCCACGCGACCAGCGCCCCGGCCATCGATCAGTTGGGCAGCGGCGTGGGACAGGCGGCGGCGTACGTCCGGGTCCTTGAGGAGCGTGCGCAGCGCCGGGAGCAGTTCTTCTGTGAGCTCACCACCCGCCACGACGGCCATGTTGGCGGCGGCCAGGGCAACTGCGCTCGGGCGCTGATTTTCGGCAGCCACGATGAGCAGCATCGGCACACCCAGACAGGCCAGTTCCCAGCAGCTGGACCCGGCGGCCGAAATGGCCACGTCGGCCCGGGCAAGAAGTGCGGGCAGGTCAGGCGGGTCTGTAACCAGTCTCACGTCGTGTGCCGGCTGCATTCGTGCGGCGGTGGATTGCAGCGATGGAAGGTGCGGGTTGGCCGGACCCACGATGACGTCCACGCAAAGATGAAGATCCCGGAAGCCGGCCATGAGTTCCAGTACGAGCCCGGAAACATTGGCCGGATCGCTGCCACCGAGCGTAATCACGACATTGCGTGCGACGCCGCCACGCGGGGGCGTGGCCCCTGCCATCGCGGCGAGAAATTCGCGGCGTAGTAATGCGAAGGAACTGCCGAGCAACAGGTGGCTCTCAGCCACGCGACCGGCATACAGACCCGCAGTGGCCTGCATATTCTGATTCAGCACGAGATCAGCGGGATTGAGGTCGATCGTGGCCAGGTCATCCACCGCCAGCACGCGACACTGGCCGGCCTTGAGCGCCAGCAGGTAGTCGGTCCGGAACTGATACCCGTCGACCACGAGCCAGCTGGCTGCCACCGCGTTGGCCAGCGTTTCGGTGGCATCTGCGAGGGTGCCTGGCAGCGCATCGAGTTCGTGGACGGCGAACCCTTCCCTGACGAAGCGCGACTGGAGTGCGGGCTGTCCGGGCGCCGTCACGAAGGTCACCGCGCCACCGCGGTCCTGCCAGGCCTGGGCCAGTGCGAGGCAGCGCATGAGATGGCCGATCCCCATCGACGGGCTGGCGTCGGCACGAATGCACAGCGGGCCGAACAGCGTGACCGCCGACATGTCAGGCAACCAACAGCGCCTGGAGCGCCGCGACCACCAGGTCCTGGTCGGCATCTGAAAGCGCGGGGTACATGGGCAGGCTCAACGCACCGGCGTAGTAGCGTTCTGCCTCGGGAAAATCGCCCGGTTTGAAACCCAGCGCCCGGTACCACGGCTGCGTATGGACCGGGATGTAGTGGACCTGCGCGTGGATGCCGCGTTCGCGCAGACCGGCGTAGAGCGCCGCCCGGCCCACGTCAGTGCGCGTCGCGTCCGGCCGCACCACGTACAGGTGCCAGGACGACAGCGTATCCGGGTGTTGCCAGGGCAGGACGAGGGGCAGCGGTGCGAGCAGGCGATCGTAGCGCGCGGCCAGTGCGCGACGGCGCTCGAGGAAGTCGGGCAGGCGCGTCATCTGGCTCGCGCCAAGCGCGGCTTGCAGATCAGTCATGCGGTAGTTGAAGCCTAAATCCACCTGCGCGTAACTCCACGGGCCTTCAAGCTGGATTGGCTCCTGAACGTCCCGCGTGATCCCGTGACTCCGCAGCCGGAGGAGACGCTCGTAGAGAGCGCCATCGTCGGTGAGCAGCATGCCGCCCTCGCCGGTCGTGATGATCTTCACGGGATGAAAGCTGAACACGGTGAGGTCCGGACCGGCGCGACCACCGATGCGCTGGCCCCGATACTCGGCCCCCACGGCATGCGAGGCATCCTCCAGGACGCGCACACCATGGGCGGCGCACAGTTCTCCAATAGGACCCATCTCGCAGGGCTGGCCGGAGAAGTGCACGGGCACGAGCACCTTTGGCAGGGTGCCCCTGGTTGCGGCAGCTGCAAGTTTCGCTGCAAGGACGCCGACATCCAGATTGTAGGTGCGCGGATCGATGTCAACGAAGTCCACGCCGGCACCGCAATAGAGTGCACAGTTGGCAGAGGCTACAAAGGTGTTGGGGGACGTCCAGAGCCGGTCCCCAGGCTTCAGGTCCAGCGCCAGCGCGCCAATGTGCAGCGCTGCTGTCGCGCTGGAAACGGCCACGGCGTGTCGTGCACCGCAGAACGCTGCCACGCGCTCCTCAAAGCGGGCGATGGCCGGTCCCTGGGTGATGAAATCCGAACGCAGAACGGCGACGACCGCCGCAATGTCCTCTTCGCTGATGCTCTGGCGACCGTAAGGCAACGGGACGGGAATGCTGGAACCGCTCATGCGGTGACCTGACGGCAGCGAGCCAAAACCCAAGACCTCGCCATTCTTCAGGCCCGGGCAGTGCAACGCAAGTTGCGGAACCCGATCAGGCTTTCAAGGTATCACTGGCCAGCTGATGCCGGCGCACCGGAATACCGTGGGTTGCCAGGTAGTGCTTCGCCTCGAGCGGGGTCTGCTGGGTGAAGTGAAAGATGCTGGCTGCTGCGACCGCACTGGCGCCACCTTCCCGCAGCGCCGCCAGCAGGTGTGCATAGCTGCCCGCGCCCCCCGAAGCAATGACCGGGATCCGCACGGCGGCGGCGACAGCGCGGACCAGTTCCAGGTCGTAGCCCTCCATCGTGCCGTCCCGTTCCACCGAGGTGATGAGGATCTCGCCGGCGCCCTGGGTCTCGAGCTCCCGTGCCCAGCTGGCAGGGTCCCGGTCCTGCGGGCGGCTGCCACTATGGCTGTAGCACTTGAGGCTGCCGTCGGGCAGCCGGCGCACGTCAATGCTCGCAACGACGCACTGAGCGCCGAAACGGCTGGCGGCCTCGCGAACCAGCCCGGGGTTGGCATAGGCAGCGCTGTTGATGCTGACCTTGTCGGCCCCGGCCCTGAGCAGGTCCCGGATGTGCTCGATCGTGCGGATGCCGCCGCCGACCGTCAGCGGCACGAAGCACTCGGCGGAAAACTCCGCCACCGAATCGCAATCAGGTGCGCGGGCCTCGCCCGTGGCCGTGATGTCCACGAGGATGAGTTCGTCGACTTCGCGGGTGCTGTAGACCTTTATGGCGGGCAAGACGGTGCCCACGCGCCGCCAGCTGTCGAAGCCCACGCCCTTGACCAGACCGTGGTCCTTCCAGAGCAGCGTCGGGATGATGCGGGTCTTCAGCACGAATCAGCGCGCCAGGAAGTTGCGGATGACCTGGAAGCCCGGCCGGGAGCTCTTCTCCGGATGAAACTGCACGCCATACACATTGCCCGCGCCGACCACCGAGGCGAAGTCGCCGCAGTAGGGTGTCGTCCCAAGTACCAGCGCGGGAGAGGCGGGCCGAAAATGGTAGCTGTGCACGAAATAGAAGTCGGTACCATCGGGAATCAACTGGAGCAGGCGGTCGGGCCTCGTGCTGTTCACCTCGTTCCAGCCGACGTGAGGGATACGGGTATTGGCATCCTCCGGCTCGAGACGCCGGACCTCGCCGGCGATCAGACCCAGTCCCGCCGTCCGGCCGCCCTCCTCGCCTGAGTCGGCCAGCAACTGCATGCCGAGGCAGATGCCGAGGAGCCGCACTTCGGGATTCTCGAGCGCCGTTCGCAACTGGCCTGGCCAGTCGCCGGCGTGCAGGTGCGCCATGCCGTCTAAAAAGGCGCCGACACCGGGCAGCACGATGCGCTCTGCCGTCAGCGCGTCCCGTGAATTCGCGGAGGTGAGCACGTCCGCGCCGCACTCCTCAAAGGCCCGCCTGACCGAGCCCAGGTTGCCCATCCCGTAGTCGATGACCAGGACCTTCATGGGAGCACCGGCCGCGCGTCAGTTGTCGTAGTTCAGCTTGGTGAGATTCCCGTGGGCGTCCTTGGCAAGGTTGCCGCTGGCATCGCGCACAAAGATTTTCTTGTTGGTGAAGCGGTCACAGATACGGATGAACTGCTCCACGGAGAGGTCAAGCGGGGCGAGGATGTCTGCGACTGGTTTGCCGAGATAAGTCCAGGGAAACCGGCCATCGTGCCGGCGGACGATGGCCTGCGCGTCCTCCCGGCTGATGCGGCCCCGCCGCAGGTGCAGGCAGGCAATGTCGGTGGCCCGGCTGAAGCCGAACTTCAGAAACTTGAAGTAGTCGTGGATGCCAGTCTGGTGGTTGTCCAGGTTTTCGTAGTTGACCATCGAACCCTCCACCGTGGTGGGCAGGGCCTCGAAACCGTTGGCCTGGGCAATGAGGGCATTGGAGAGCCCGTCCCAGGGCAGATAGTGGCCGAGGAAGAGGCAGGTTACACCAACGCGCTTTAAGTCCTCGTCCGTGGGATAGGTGTACGGAATCAGGTCTTTGGCGGTAATGCCCTCGATGCCGATCAGGTCCGTGACCCGCAAGCCCAGCAGCCCGCCGAACTCCTCCAGCCAGCGCCGGTCCATGATGTTGTTGTCGGCCGCCGCCGCCGGCCCCCCATATTCGTTCTGGGCGTTCTCTCCCCACACGAGCAGGGGCACACTGAACTGGACCGCTGCACGCACCGGGATCGTGAAGATGCCGACGTGTTCGGGCCACGAGATGTCGCCGACCTGGTTGAGCCCGATGCGGTTGAGCTTGCTCCTGACCTTAGGGTTCGGCGAGAACTCCAGATAGTCGACGCCCAGTTTCTTGATGTTCTCGATATTGCGGCGACCAATAGCAGAGAGATCGCAGGTCGTGGCGGTGACACACAGGGGATTGAGGCCCAACTGGAGCATCCGCACGACCTGATAGGTGCTGTCCTTGCCACCGCTGACGGGCACGATGCAATCCCAGTTGGCACCGTCGGGCCGGCGGTAACGGGCCAGGATGCTCTGTAGCTCGGTGTGCCTCGCCGCCCAGTCAACGGCCTTGCGGTTCTCGTACGAGCGACAGGCGTTGCAAACGCCTTCGGCATCGAGCTTGAGGTCCGGCTTGCTGTCCGGCATCACGCAACGGGTGCAGTACCTCAGCATCGAAATTTTCTCCGGGGTTACGTCACGGGGCGACCGTGAACGCGCCGTCCACGTGCCGGCGAACGAGATCGCGGATCTGCGGGACGCTAAGCCACTGCGTGTTATCCCGCGAATTGTAGGAGAGGCCGCGAGGCACAGGGCGGGCGGCGTGGTGCGCGCAGTACTCTGCAATGACTTCCGCATTGGCCCTCTGGTAGAGCGCTGGCAGGATCATGTAGAGGTCGTCCGTCTCGATAGTCTGCAAGGCGTCCGTTTCGGTGATCATCTCCTCGTGGAGTTTTTCGCCGGCACGGATGCCGATGACCGGCGTCTTGCACCCGGGCCCTATTGCCTCCGCAACATCGGTGATCCGGTAGCTCGGGATCTTGGGGACGAAGATCTCGCCGCCCACGGCCCGGTCGAGAGCGTGCAGCACCAGTTCCACGCCTTCCTGCAACGTAATATTGAAGCGGGTCATGGCGGGGTCGGTGATCGGCAGCACGCCGGTCCTGCGCTGCTCAAGGAAAAACGGGATGACGGAACCGCGTGAACCCAGCACGTTACCGTAACGAACCACCGAGAGCGCCAGGTCGCGCGTGCCGCGCAGGTTATTGGCAGCGATGAACAGCTTGTCGGAGCACAGCTTGGTCGCACCATAAAGGTTGATTGGCGCGGCCGCCTTGTCTGTGGACAGTGCCACGACCCGTCGCACCTTGCTGTCCAGGACCGCCTCGATCAGGTTTTGCGCACCGAGGACATTGGTCTTGATGAATTCGAAAGGATTGTACTCGGCGGTTGGCACCTGCTTCAGGGCTGCCGCGTGAATAACGGTGTCGATTCCTTCGAGGGCGCGGCTAAGCCGGGGAAGGTCCCGCACATCACCAAGAAAGTAGCGCATGCAGGGATACTTCTCGGGGGGGAACTCCCGGGCCATTTCAAATTGCTTCAGCTCATCCCGCGAAAAAACGACGAGCCGCTGCAGGTCGGTACGCGTCCGCAGGAGCGTGGCGATGAACGCCCGGCCAAAGGAGCCGGTGCCTCCGGTAATCAGGATGTTCGTAGGAGGCGCTGCTGTACTCATGAGATAACGGACTCCGGTCGCTCGATCAGCCGCACAAGGGCGGCTGCATAATTGTCGATGGACTGCTGTTCTGACAAGTCGGAGTCGCGCAGATAAACCTTGTCGACGATACCTTCTTCGGTGCAGCGCTCCACGGCGCAGACAAAACGCTCCAGATCCGCGGGAGCGCAGGCCGGGAAACTACCGCACTCGATCTCTCGCAGCCGGGCAGCCAGTTCCTCCGGGTCGTCGACGCTCACTGTACCCGGCGCGCCCCGATAAAAGGCATTGCCGAATACAAGGACCGGCTTATGCATGAACAGGGTTTCCCAACCGGCCGTGCCAGTGATGCTGGCGACGGCCCGGCACTGCTCCATCAGGGCAAAAGTTCCGGTAGCCCGGCTGACGAGCCGTACGTTGCTGATGCGGCCCAGTCGTTCGTAAAAGCCGTAGTCGCGCTTGGCCAGCCGCTGCACCGGGTGTTCCTTGACCAGCAGCACCCAGCCAGGCGGCAGGGCCCGGGCCAGCATCTCCACGGCCAGGTGCTGGTCCACGAACACGCCGCCCATGGGCGAGGTCGAGGCCTCAGGCTGCAGGTGCAACGGAAAATAGACGTAGGGCGTGCCCGGAGCCGGCAGCGACTTGCGTGCCCTCCAGTAGGCCAGGCCATTGCGCAGGGTGCGGTGCACCCGCAGGCGCGTGTCGATGCGAAAGGTCCACTTCGCCCATTCCCGGATGCGGGCCAGCAGGGGCATCCCCTCCGTGTGCATGTAGAAGGGCTCCTGCTTGCCGGATCGGCGGTCGATCTCCCGTTGCGCACGTCTACCGGGAGTCACCGGCTCGCCGGTGGCCTGCAGCCGCCGGAACTCCGCGCGCAGCGGGTCGAAGGCGGCCTCGATGTGGCTCGCGATCACGTAGGAGTCCTTGACCTGCAGCTGCAGGAAAAAAAATGCATTCCTGCCCAGGGCGCGGGCCACGCTGTGCAGGATATAGGCGAAGGGGCTGTGGGGCACATCGGAAAAGATGACCGTGTCGATGTCTAAGTCCCGAAGCAGGCCGTATGCCCATGCCAGCTGCTCGAGGTAGAGCCGCTTGCGCACCTCGTAGCTCTGCCCGGAACGAATCCGCCTGAAGATCCGCTCGAACATCCGCAGGACCATCACCTCGGATGGGTACTGTTCCCGGATGAAGGCTGCGGGCGGAAAGGCCGCAAAAGGATTGGCATCGAACGTGCAGTCGCGAAATCCCCGTCGGGTCGTCAGGAAGTAGTCTGACTGGCTGCCGAGAAAGTTATGGCGGGAGATGAGGCTGATACGGCCCACACTGCTCCCGGCAAGCGCCTGGCGCACGGCCTGCTGGTTTAACGGCCGGCGAAAGCCGAAGAACAGCACATTGGGCGCGCGTTTATCCGCCATGCCCGATGCCGTCAGCGGATCGCTAAGGTAGAACGGAACTTGGTGGCCAGGATGGCGTTGTTTTCGAGCAGGCAGGGCACGCCGCCAAGCACCGGAAACGCCAGGAAGCTGTCGCGGGAATAGTAGGCGTCGGTGCCCGGCTCCAGTGGAGTGCCGGAAATCGGGCATTGAAACCGGAAATCGCAGGCTTCGCCGGCCGACGCATCAATCTTCACGAGGTAGAGCCCGGTCGGGTTCAGGGGATTGGTGCAAACAGGGAACAGCCGGTGCTCGACGAGGTTCAGGCCGAGGCTGCGGATTGTCATCGCGAGATCGCGCACGTAGCCGTGGCTCTCCATCCGCCGGCGCGCCGCCTCGGTCGCCAGGTCGTGGGCTGGCTCGAGCAGGACGAGCCACTTGCGGGCCACGCGCGCCAGTTCGCTGATCGCCTCGCGCTCGCGCCCCCCATTGGGCTCGATACTGTGGGAGGTGTAGACCACGTCGACGCTACGGTCTGCCAGTGGAATCCGGAAAAGATCGGCACAGAAAAGCCTTGGCGACAATCCGCGCCCGGCGGCGAACAGGGCACCCAGCTTGACCCGTGACCAGGAGATATCGAAACCACCCAGTACCGGCTGGCCGGCAAGCTTTGCGCTGAGGACACTGAGGGTGGTCGCCTCGCCACAGCCGGCCTCCAGTACCGTCCCTATCGGACCCAGCTGGCCAAACACGCGGGCTGCCTCGTCGGTATAGCGCTCGAGATACGCGGGGTCGCGCTCGTAGCCCTGGATGTACGTGCCGGCCTGGAAGTCGTAACTGATCATGATGTCTTCGACGGAGTTCTGCGGCGCGCCGGCGTCAGAGCTCAGCCGGCGCAGGTTCTGCATGACATTTTCGCCCCGGGCATAGAGCTGGGCGATATGGCGGGTCAGTGCGAGTTTCGAAGTCATGAGTCGGGGAAAGTACTCCGAAGGGGAGAACTTCCACAAGCAGCCGGGCGGCTCCCGGCTATGCGATTCTTGACTCATCCGGTCGTTAATCGCAATGCTTGCGTCTCCAGACGGCAAGGCACGGCATGTCCATCCTGGGTCAGTTCCTCGAACTCAGCGTCCCCGCCACTGACCTGGCCGCGTCGCTGGATTTCTACCTGCGGCTGGGCTTTAGTGAATTGCGGGTCAACGATATTCGTCCCGGGCACTACGCAGCCGTGACGGACGGCCAGATCGTCATTGGCCTGCATGGGGTCGGCCTCGACGAACCCGCCCTCACCTTCGTGAAGCCCAACCTGGCCCGGCACGCCCGCGCGCTGGTAGACACCGGTACCGAGCTCGACTTTCAACGGCTCGATGATGACCAGTTCAATGAGGTCGGACTGCGGACACCCGACGGACTACTGTTACAGCTGCTCGAGGCGGCGACGTTTTCCGTGACGGACGACGAATTTGCAGCGCCGCTTATCGGGCGCTGTACTGAACTGGCCCTATGCTCCTCGACGCTGGCTGACACCCGGAACTTCTTCGAGCTTGCGGGCTTCCTCGGCACCGATGGGGAGGACGAGGACTGTGTGCTGCTCTCGGCGCCGGGACTCTCGCTGGCCATTCGGCCGGAAATGCAGCGGGGCGGTGTGACCCTGCGCTTTGAGCCCGCCGGCGACTGGCGCCAGCTTCTCGACTTGCGGGGCATCGCGTGCCGACGAGCTGGAGCAAACGATTTACTGGTCGCGCCGGAGGGCACGCGGCTGCTGCTGGTCGCACCAGTTCGCGCCTGAGGTCGCGGGTGGGATCGCGCCTGAAGGCGCTCCTACGGGGGTGGGAGGTACTGCGCGATGCCCGCCATGCATTTTTCCGCAACGACGGTGCGCGCCACCACGTCGCCGGTCTGCAGGTCGAGCTTGACGACTTCGCCGCTGAACCAGTTGCCCACGTAGGCATGAGTGCCGGAGCGCGCGTCGATGATTGACCAGCCGAAACCGGGCAGCCTGAAGGTACGCAGCCACACGCCGTCCTGGGTAAGCGCGTCCACGCGATTGCCCATGCACACCATCAGGGTACCGTCGGGCGTCAACGACAGGTCGAAGTGCATCATCGTCCGGTCGCCCTCCGTACCCCGGCGCAGGTCCGTGAGCTGGCGATGATTGATCAGGTCGAACTGCATCAGGCGGGGTCCGGTTTCGGACACATAAAAGATTCGCGTCTGATCCGGCGAGAGCACGGAATGCGTCACGCCAAGGCTCCCGCTCAGGCCACCGTGCACTTCAGGCTCGTGGATT
This sequence comes from Gammaproteobacteria bacterium, assembly GCA_031395645.1. Taxonomy (GTDB): domain Bacteria; phylum Pseudomonadota; class Gammaproteobacteria; order Steroidobacterales; genus SHZI01. Next base: position 30,651 of record JANNJM010000002.1, read on the forward strand.
TCCACGAGCTCGCCATCCGGCGTGTAGCGCCAGAGGTCGCCATCGCCAAAATGGGTACGGTGGCCGGGCAGCGGCCGGTGCCGGGTGGTGAGTGGATCGGGCTGGTGATCCCCGTCAAGAGATTCCGTGAACAGCAGCGTGCCGTCCGCCATGAAATGCACCTTCGAAAAAGCGCGCATGTCGAACTGCAGGTTGGGCAACTGTTTACCGGACGGCGTCACTCGTACGGTCGTCCAGGCCCACGGATCCTGGGCCCAGAGCGTCCCGTCAGGCGCGAAGGTCAGCCCGTAGACCAGATGGGTGGTGCCCTCTACCCACAGCACGCCCTTCTCATTGAGGTCTGCGTCGAACTGGAGGATCCGGCCAAGGCCCGCGTGGTCGTCCGTCGCGCTGTTTAACAGCGTGGCGCCGATGAACACGTCGCCCGGCGCGAAAGCCTGCAGCGTGGACAAAGGCAGGGCCACGCCGCTCCGTTGCCGTGGCGTGGCATCGAGGGGCAGATTGGCGTATTGGGATATCGACGTCATGCGGTGCCCGTTAGACTAACGGCTACAGTCTCCATCATAAACGCGCATTGAACGGTAAAGCAGATGAGTAGCGCCCGCTTCGACTGGCAGGACCCGCTCGGCCTTGACGAAGAGCTGACGCCCGACGAACGCATGGTCCGGGATGCCGCCCGGGACTATGCCCAGGGCCAGCTCCAGCCCCGCGTGATCGAGGCGAACCGTCACGAGCATTTCGACCCGGCAATCCTCAAGGAAATGGGCGAGGTGGGGCTGCTGGGGGCCACCATCCAGGGGTACGGCTGTGCCGGCGTGTCGTCGGTAGCCTACGGACTGATCGCCCGCGAACTGGAGCGCGTCGACTCCGCCTACCGCTCCGCGATCAGCGTGCAGTCGTCTCTCGTGATGCACCCGATCCACGCCTACGGCACTGAGGCTCAGAAGAACCGCTACCTGCCCATGCTCGCCTCCGGCGAGCTGATCGGCTGCTTTGGCCTTACCGAACCCGAGGCCGGCTCCGATCCCGGTGCCATGCGCACCCGCGCGAAGCCCGTCAAGGGTGGCTGGACACTGACTGGCACCAAGACCTGGATCAGCCACAGCCCGATCGCGCACGTGTTCGTCGTCTGGGCAAAGGACGAGACGGAAACCATCCGCGGCTTCCTGTTCGAGCGAGGCGGATCCGGCCTGGAAACGCCGGCACTGAAGAACAAGATGTCGCTGCGCGCGTCGATCACGGGCCAGATCGTCATGCAGGACTTCTTCGTGCCCACCGAGGCGATGTTCACCACCGTGAGCGGCCTGAAGGGTCCCTTCGGCTGCCTGAACAATGCACGTTACGGCATTGCCTGGGGCGTGCTTGGCGCGGCGGAATTCTGCTGGCACGCCGCCCGGGACTACGCGCTCGAGCGCCGCCAGTTCGACAAGCCCCTCGCTGGCACCCAGCTCGTACAGAAAAAGCTGGCCGACATGCAGACGGAAATCACCCTGGGGCTAGCCGGCTGCCTGCGGGCCGGTCGCCTGAAGGACGCGGGGCGTCTGCCCCATGAGGTCGTGAGCCTGCTGAAGCGGAACAACTGCGGCAAGGCACTGGACATCGCGCGCGCTGCCCGCGACATCCACGGCGCCAACGGCATCTCTGACGAATACCAGGTGATCCGCCACATGATGAACCTGGAAACCGTCAATACCTACGAAGGCACCCACGACATCCACGGCCTGATCCTGGGCCGCGCCCAGACCGGCATCGCTGCCTTCTAGCGCCCCGTAGGAGCGCCTTCAGGCGCGAAATGGGGACATGCCTAATTTCCCCGAAGGAGAAATTAGGCATGTCCCCATTTCCCGCTTGTCCCCATTTCGCGCCTGAAGGCGCTCCTACAGCGCGGGTCCGGCCGGCCCCACCGGCCACTTACTGCAGTCGATGCCGCGCTTTTCAAGCACCTGCTTCCAGCCCTGGTTGGCCAGCCCGGCAGCGACGAGCGTGTCGCGCCAGTCGGCACAGGCCCCGGTCAATACGTCGTCGAACGTTGCGAGGTTGCCCTTCGCGAGCCAGAGGATGGCAGCGTGCACGCGCGGTGGCGGCGCCACGGCGCCCATGGGCAGTCCGGTGTTCGAAAGCCTGGTGGTGACGTAGTCCCGGTGCTCGGCGGCGAAGCTGCGCTGGATCTCCTTCAGGATGGAGGCCTCCAGCTGATAGGCGGCAGGAAGGTTGCGGACGCTCATACGAGTGCCCGAGCTGTGACCAAACTGTCGTAAGGGTTTCCCATAGCGAATTCCTTGGCAGGGCAGGTCCGGCCGATGTCACTTGATTGCAGACTGCACACACTTTAGCGTAAGGACAACCAGCCATGAATTCAGCCGATGCCCAGCGCGATAGTTTCCAGAACGGGTCGAATCACCATCCCAAGCGAGGCCAGGCAGCGACTGGAAGTGGACATCAAGACCCTGCGGTGCATTGTCAGGAAACCTGCCAGACCGGTGTCCGTGCAGGCCATGAACCAGGCTGTTCGTAGCAGGGCAGTATCACGGGCCACCGGCCAGGACATCTCGCGCGGTTAGCCCATAGCGCCTTGCCAGATACTCCCGGTAATCGAGCACCGGCCCGCCGTCCAGCTTCACTACCAGCTGCTGGTAGGTCAGCGCCCGAAAGCCCAGCTCCTTGCCCGTCCTTTCTGCCAGACGCGCAATTTCTGCCCGGTGCAGCTCGCCCAGACAGCCGGGCCAGTCAAAGTACAGGTAGATCAGGCTGAGTCGTGCTGGCCGCAGCGCCTGCAAGCCAAGGGCGTGCTTCAGCAGCTGACGGCCATCGAGGTAACGGAAGTAGTCCCGACCCGACTGCAGGTCATCCGCCAGCGCCTGGCAGGCCGGGAACCCGGCCTCGCGCCAGACGGCCCGGCCGGGTGGAAAATACCGGTCGCCGAAGAGTCCCGCCCGCTGGCGCCTGGGCAGCAGCCACTCGCTGAACTTGCACTCGATGGCCACGACGTCGCCCGACTCAAGCTCAAGGAGGATATCCGGGTTCGCCGGATTACCGGCAAGGCCGGTCGGAAGGTGCGGCTCGAAGACGATGCGGCGGATCGGCGCGGGCAGTCCGAGAGCTGCGGCCAGCGGCGCCGAGTTCACGCCGCTCCAGAAATCGAACACGTTGGCAGCCAGGGCCGTTGACGAGTGCACGGCGCGCATCCGGGCGCGGTGCCAGCCACCACTGGCGACGTCGGCGTCGTGAAATTCCGCAGCACCCCGCACCGAAAAATCTGCCAGCGCGGTTGCTGACAGCGGTTGGCGCAGGTTGTCGTTGACAGTTGGCAGGTAGCCGGTGGCATCGACAACCTTGCCGGCACGGCGCGCCCAGCTGCGCTGCCGGCGCAGCAGCAGACTGCGGGAGGCCATCAGCCCGTCAGTGCCGGGTCAGACCGGCCCGACGACAGGTGTCCACGCCTGCGCGCGCCGGGCCCGCCGCATTTCGCCCGACTCGCCGTCGTGGCTCACAGGCTTCCCGGGGCGCACGCCCTTCGGTGCGGCACGCAAGGTGTTCAGATTGATCACCCCCTGCGCGCCACGGCCAGTCAGGATCACCGCGGCCACGCAAACACCGCATTCCTTGCAGATCAGGAAGTCCGTCGTCCGCAGTGCGAACCGGTAGCGACGCAGGAATTCCGGGCGTTCGAAACGAAACTGCAGTTCACCGGCCGGGTCCGAGGTGTAGCGCGCGCCATGGCCCCGGCAGAACGCGCACTGGCACAGGCGAACGGCCCAGCGCGCCGGTGGCAGCGCCGTGACGTAGGTGTACTCGATGGCGCCACAGTGGCACGCCCCCTCGAACGACTGCTTTTCTGCAGCCACCAAAGGCCGCGTACTGCCAGCGCCGACCGCTCGCGGGGGGCGACGGGCAGCCGCGGCAGGCTTCCGGGCAGCTGGTTTCTTGCGTTTCACCCTGCCGTTGTAACGCGGGGGGGCCATCCGCGCCAAGCCCCCGGGGCTGGAGAGGCCCGCGATAGTCCCTCGCGCGCGGTAGGATACGGGCCATGCGCCGGCTCCTGATTCCCCTCCTGGTGATCCTGATCGGGGCGGCCACGGTTTGGCAGCGCCAGGCGCCGCCCGGGCTTCCGGGCGAGCGAACGGCCCAATCGGACCTGCCGACGGAAGCCCTGGTCACCCTCGAGCTGATCGAACAAGGCGGCCCGTTCCCCTACCGCAAGGACGGGAGCGTCTTCGGGAACCGGGAAGGCCAGCTGCCGGACGCGGCCCGGGGCTATTACCGCGAATACACGGTACCCACGCCAGGGTCCCCGGACCGGGGCGCCCGCCGGATCGTCACCGGTGGCACGCCGCCGACATCCTGGTACTACACCGACGATCACTACCGCAGTTTCCGACCCATCGACCCCGGGGAGCGCTCCTCGCCATGAATCGGGAAGAACTGACCGACACCCTCCCCCAGGCTGATCGGGCCGGTGTATTCAGCCTGCCGGCGCATGACATCGCGACGCTCGCAGAGGTCGCGACGGAGCGCCGCTTCGCGGTGTTCCGCGTGAACCTGGCCGGCTGCACCGAAAGCAGCGAGGTTCTCGAACGTCTCGCGGAGCAGCTGTATTTTCCCGACTGGTTTGGCCAGAACTGGGACGCGCTCGCCGACTGCCTCACGGATTTCAGCTGGCGCGAAGCCGAGGGCTACGTCCTGGTTTTCGAGCAGCTGGGAGACTTCAGGGCGGCGGGTGACGACGACTTCGATACGCTCATTGAAATCCTGAGCGACGCGTCGGCCAGCTGGAGCGTGCTGGGAATTCCGTTCTGGGCATTCCTCGTGCTCGAGGCCTAGACGCTCGAGAACCAGCGCGCCAGCAACCGGCTGGTCTTGTCCCTGACGGTCCCGTCGATGTAGCGGGCGATGGTCACCACCGCCATGGCGAGGACACTGAGGTCGTCGGTGTACCCCGCCATCGGCACCACGTCCGGGATTGCGTCCAGGGGCACGACGAAATACGCCAGCGCGCCATATACGGTGGCCTTCGCCCAGCGCGGCGTCTCTGGCCGTTGGGCGGCGAAATAGAGCCAGAGCGCCTTCTCGACCACTTCGCGACCCGCCAGCTTCGCGGCCCGCGCCAGCTTGTCGCGAAAACGCGGTTCAGAGTACGCGTAGCCGGGACCGGGACCAAGAACGGGCAAGGTTTGCATGGCGGATCCAGTGAGCTTTAGTCCAAGAAATTCCTGCTATAAACCGGGCAGGCGCTGGAGGGAGTTTCGGTGTGATCACGCGGAATATCAATGACCGTCCGGTCGAATGGGAAGTTCCCGTATGACGACACCACGCCCCAGCCGCCGGGAATTCCTGCAGCTCACGAGCCTCGGTGGTGTTGGCCTTGCTCTCGGTGGTGTGTTCGTCTGCCCGGACCAGCTATTGGCGGCGTCGGTCGGGGCGACGAAGTCCCTCGCACGTCCGTTTCTGCGTATTGATCCCGACAATACGGTGACGGTGTTCTCCAAGCACGCCGAACTGGGCCAGGGCGTGTGGACCGGCCTGCCGACGCTGGTGGCCGAGGAGCTGGACGCGGACTGGAGCCAGATGCGGGTGGAGTCGTCGCCCACCGGACCATCCGACTACGGCAACCTGGCCTGGGACCCCAGGGGCAACCTCCAGGGCACCGGCGAGTCCAACTCAATCTCCAATTCCTGGACCCAGATGCGCGAAGCAGGAGCCGCCGCCCGCGGCATGTTGGTGAGCGCCGCCGCGCGTCGGTGGCAGGTACCGGCTGGCGAGATCACGGTGCGGGTGGGCGTCGTGCAACATGCTGCGTCGGATCAGCGTGCCACGTTCGGCGAGCTGGCCGCAGCGGCGGCCGCTGAGCCAGTACCGGCATCCGTCACGCTGAAGACTGCGGCCGCTTACACGCTGATCGGCCGGGATAAGCTGCCGCGCCTCGACAATCCGGCCAAGTCGCGGGGCCAGCAGGCCTACGGCATCGACCAGCGCCTGCCGGGACTGAAGGTCGCCGTGCTCGCCCGCCCGCCGCGCTTTGGCGGCACCGTGCAGAGTGTCGACGGGACGGCGGCCCGCGCGGTCCGCGGCGTCACTGAGGTGGTGACGATCGACCGGGGCGTCGCCGTCCTCGCCGACACGACCTGGGCGGCGATCAAGGGGCGGGAGGCTCTGCGCATCGAGTGGGACGAGTCCACTGCCGAGACCCGCGGCTCCGACGCACTGAAGGCCGAGTTCCGGCGGCTCGCACGCAACGACGGCGCCCTGGACGTGTTGAAGCGCGGCGACGCGGATACGGCGCTGGCCGGAGCCGCCACCCGCATTGACGCCGAGTTCGAGTTTCCCTACCTCGCTCACGCGCCGATGGAGCCGCTCAATGCCACCTGCGTGCTGAGCGCCGATCGCTGCGAGATCTGGGCAGGTTCCCAGCTGCAAACGGGCGACCTCATGACCGCCGCTATCGTCTCCGGCCTAAAACCGGAACAGGTCGTTTTGCACACCCTCGCGTCGGGCGGCAGCTTTGGTCGCCGCGCCAACCCCACTTCCGACTTTATCCGGGAGACCGTGGCCATCGCGAAAGCCACGGGTGGCAGATACCCGGTGAAGCTCACCTGGACCCGGGAGGACGACTTGCAGGGCGGCATGTACCGGCCGATGAACCTGCACCGGATCGAAGCGGGCCTCGACGCCCGCGGACGACTGGTCGCTTTGCGCCAGCGCATCGTGGGCCAGTCCATCACCATTGGCACGCCCTTCGCTGCTCTCACGGTGAAGAACGGTGTGGACGTGATGGCCACTGGTGGGTCAGCCGGCGAGCAATACGCAATCCCAAACTGCCACGTGACCTGGACCATCCCCACGGTGGGCGTCCCGGTGCTCTGGTGGCGCTCCGTGGAGCACACCCACATGGCCTTTTCGAAAGAAGTGCTGATGGACGAACTGGCAAAGCGCGCGGGACAGGATCCCCTCGCCTATCGGCTAGCGCTGCTGAAGGACAATCCGCGGGCCAGTGCCGTACTGAAACTGGTGGCGGAGAAGTCCGGCTGGGGCACACCCGTGCCGGCTGGCGTCGGCCGCGGGCTGGCGATTCAGGAAAGCTTCGGCACGGTCGTTGCCCAGGTGGCCGAGGTGCGCCTCGTCGACAGAGCCATAAAGGTGGAGCGCGTCACCTGCACTGTCGACTGTGGCATCGCCGTGAATCCGGATGTGATCCGCGCCCAGATGGAAGGCGGAATCGGCTTCGGCCTGGACGCTGCACTCCGCAACGAAATTACACTGACCGATGGCCGGGTGGACCAGCGCAACTTCGATAGCTACCAGCCCCTGCGCATCACTGACATGCCGAAGCGCATCGACGTACACATCGTGGCATCAACGAACCCGCCCACCGGCGTGGGCGAGCCTGGCGTGCCACCCATCGCACCGGCGGTGGCCAACGCGCTCTTCGCACTGACCGGCCAGCGGCTGCGCTCGCTGCCGCTGAAGCTGGCGGGAACCAGCCTGGTCTGATGCCGATCGTTCGGGTCGCGATGGCGGGCGCTGTGCCGGGGCGGCGCCTCCTTTCGAACTGGTGCTGGGCGATCGGCCTCTGGCGCATCGGCGCGCCGTTGTACGCGGCGGCTCGGTCGCTCGGCAGCCGAGACGCGGTTCTCGCGGGGCTGGCATAGACTGTTTGTCAGCATGAAGAAGCGC
>JANNJM010000079.1:0-27407 GCA_031395645.1 Gammaproteobacteria bacterium
CACCGATGCCGCCGGCCTCGGCCTGCACGGCGAGCCGGGCCAGCTCGTCGGGAGTGGCTAACGCATTCAAAACCACCTCGATGGTCACGCGAAAAGGTACCGGACCTTAGTTTTGTTAGTTATTCTTCTGGTCGAGAATAACTAACAAAACTAAGGTCCGGTACCTTTTCGCGTGAACATCGATGTGGTTTTGAATGCGTTAGCCACTCCCGACGAGCTGGCCCGGCTCGCCGTGCAGGCCGAGGCCGGCGGCATCGGTGGGGTCTGGACCGCCAGCTACCTGGCGTCGCGGGACCCCTGGTCGAATCTGGTGGCCGCCGCGGAGGCCACCCGCAAGATCACGCTCGGCGCCATTGCCGTCAACCCCTACGACACCCACCCGGTCCGCATTGCCACCGGACTGCTGACCCTGAATGAGTATGCCGAGGGCCGCGCGCGCATCGTCGTCGGCGGTGGCGGCGAGGCCCTGCAGGCGCTCGGCATCAAGCCGGCGCGGCGGGTGCGGGCGGTGGGCGAGTGCGTGCAGATCCTGAAGGGCATCACACCGGGAACGCCGTACTCGTTCGAGGGGCAGATCCATCGTGTCCAGAACTACAACCCGTTCTGGGCAAAGGCGCCAAAGCCGCCGATCTACGTCGCGGTGAACAAACCCCAGATGCTGCGCATGGCGGCCCGGCTGGGTGACGGGATCATGCTGTCAGACCTGACGCCACTCATTTGCAAGGAGCGCATCGGCTGGGTTCGGGAACACCTGCGCGAGTTTGGCCGCACGGCCGACCCGTTCCGCTTCTACAACTTCGTCGCCTGGCACGTGTACGCTGATCGGCAGCGCGCCATCCGCGAGGCGAAGATGTGGCTCGGCTACCGGGGCTTGTTCCGTCGCTGGGTACTGAACACCTTCATGACCGATGCGGACTACGACGTGATCGAAGCCCACAAAGCCGGGATCTACGGCATGGTGCCGACGAAGACCTGGTCGGTGCCGGGTGTACCCGACCCGCTGCTGGATGCCTGCGTTGAGAACCTGACGCTGGCCGGCACGCCGGCCGACATTCCCGCCTTCGTCGAGCACCTCAAGAAAATGCGGGATGCTGGCTGCACGGACCTCGTGCTTGAACTGCACGACGAGCCGGCGGAGGGCATCCGGCTGATCGGACAACACATCATCCCGGCGCTGGCGTAGGCGCTCCTACGGGCGCTCCTGCAGTGCGCTGGCAATAGCGATAGACCCTGACGTCAGTTTGGCCGACGATGCAGCCCTCCACTTAACGGACGTGATCAATGAATCTGACCCTCTATACGAGTCTTGGCTCCGGTAACGCCTACAAGGTTGAGCTGTTGCTCCGTCTCTTGCGCTTGCCTTACGAAGCCCGGGCCGTGAACCTCCGCCAGAACGAACACCAGAGTGTGGCCTTCCTGGCCCGTAATCGCTTCGGCCAGATCCCGGTCCTGGTGGATGGGGACGTGGTGCTGACCGATTCCCACGCCATCCTGATGTACCTGGCCGGGCGCTATGCCGAGTTCACGCCGCACGCGTGGGCGCCGCTCGATCCGGTGTGCCTCGCACGCGTGGTGCGCTGGCTGTCGGTGTCTGCCAACGAGATCCAGAATGGTCTCGCGATGCCACGGGCCATCAAGCTGCTGGGCTGGCCGCTCAGCTACGAGCAGGCAGTGCGGGCCGGCTACCGGATCTTAAGGATCATGGACGACCATCTCGCCGACCGGGAGTGGCTCGCGCTCAAGCACGCCACGATTGCCGATCTGGCCTGCTACCCCTACGTGGCACTGGCCGCCGAGGGTGGGGTCGACACGTCGTCCTTCGGGCACGTCCGCCGCTGGGTCGACAGCGTCGAGGCGATCCCGGGCTTCTGGCCAATGCCGCGGATCCCCGGCCTGCCGGCCGTGCCCCTTCAGCCCGTGCCGGCAGCGTAGGAGCGTCTGCAGGCGCGATACTTGTTCCGGTCGCGCCTGAAGGCGCTCCTACGGCCGCTCCTGCCATTGCTTCAGTATCGGGACGACCTCAATTGCACGTCGGCCCTGGCGAAGGCCTTGCGCTGCCGCTCCGCGAAGCCTGCGGCCTCGCCGGTGCGGCCCTGGGCCTCCAGTGCTTTCTGCAAGCCGAGCAGCGAAAAGCCGTTCTCGCGATACAACGCGAGATCCTGCCAGTAGACCACCTCAGCCTCCTGGGGCAAACCCGCCTCCAGAAGGACGGCGCCCAGATAGTGGCGGATAGAGAAATACCAGTCGGGCGGTTCGTTATACATCAGCCCGTCCTGCAGCAGCGCGGCTCGCTGGAGCCTTGCCATTGCTTCGTCATAGCGCTTGCTGCCCGCGGCGATCTCGGCGGCGAGGACCTGCTCAGCGATCGTGATCAACCGGACGGTGGGCGCGAAGGCGGTGTACTTGTCCTTCAGTCCCGGCTCCAGGGCGATAGCCCGGAGTGCCGCCAGCTCCTTGCCCGCGAGTTCCGATTTGCCCCGATGCTGGAAGGCGAGTCCCCGGGCGTAGTGCCACAGGGCATTCATGAGGCGGGCCTGCGCAGGCGGCTGCAGTTCTTTCAGAACCTCATCCCACTTGCCGAAGCGCACCAGCACGAACAACGGCTGTAGTTCGAACAGCTCCGGCACGCCGAACACCTCCGGCTCCAGGTGCGAGTGCCCGGCCAGCTTGCGCGCATCGGCCAGCGCGACAGCGCTGCGGCCCTCGAACATGGCAGCCCACACCTGAAAGTGCACGTTGTGCGGGTAGTAGAGCAGCGGGTAGATGCCCTGGGCGCGGCACTGGGCCAGGTAGCTCTCGTCCGCCCGGGCCGCATCCACGTTGACCGCGTAGGCGTCGGCGTACCGGCCGACCCGCATGTAGATGTGGGAGGGCATGTGCACCAGGTGTCCGGCGCCTGGCATCAGCGGCCGCAGACGGTCTGCCGCGGCTTCCGCGCGCTGCGGCTCCGCTGCTTCTACGGCGTGGATGTAGAGGTGCAGCGCTCCCGCATGCTCCGGGTTCGCCGCGAGCACGGATTCCAGCGTACGGATGATGGTTGGCGTGTCCGGCCTCGGCTGCCCGTCTGGCAACCAGTAGTTCCACGGCGAGGTATTCATCAGCGCGTCGGCGTACAGCGTGGCGGCTCCCAGGTGTTCCGGATAGTCTGCCGCGACTTTTGCCATGGCATCGGCATAGGCCCGATCGAGCGTGGCCCGATCCGCCTTCGGATCCCTGCTGTAACGGGTTGCCAGGGCCCCGATCAGCGCTTGCTCGACGGGGGAGGCCCGATCCTGCAGCCGGAGCGCACGTTGCGCGTTATCCCAGGCAGGCGCAATTGCCTCGGGCTGCATGGGCAGGTTCAGATTGGGCCCCAGTGCCAGCGCCTGGCCCCACCAGGCCAGCGCGTTGTCAGGGTCAAGGCGCGCGGATTCCCGGAACGCCCGCACCGCTTCCGGGTGATTGAAGGCGTAGACGAGGTTCATGCCCTGGTTGAAAAAAGCCTGGGACTCCGGGTTCCTCGTCGTGGTGATCGGATGGGTGAGCGTGCCGAGTCCGGTCAGTCTTGGTGCGAGCGGGGCCGTGGCCCTGGCCGGGTCACCGTCGAGGGCGCGGGGGTCCCAGAACTGGGCCTGTACCGGTGCTGCGGTGAGCAATGCCAGGGAGAGGAGAAGGGGACTTAGCGTGGAAAGGCGCATGTCGGACACTCCTTTAGCGTTTAACGGGTCGCGCCTGAAGGCGCTCCTGCGGCGGATCCTACGGCCGCTCCTGCTTCTGATGTCTGGATTTCCACTCGACGTAGGGCATGCCGTAGACGTGTTCCCGGGCCGCGTCGTCCGTTAGTTCGATGCCCCGTTCCTCGGCCGCTGCCCGGTACCACTTGGCCAGGCAGTTGCGGCAGAAGCCCGCCAGGTTCATCAGGTCGATATTCTGCACCTCCTTGTGGGCGTCAAGGTGCTGAAGCAGCCGGCGGAAGGCCGCGGCCTCGAGTTCGATCTGTGTTTGCGGGTTCGGAGTCTGCATGTCTGGAAGGCCTGCTGGTCTATACGCTGGAGCGCCTGCAGGAGCGCCTTCAGGCGCGATTCATGGCGGTCGCGCCTGAAGGCGCTCCTACAGGCGCTTGTGCAGTCATTGCACCGCGAAGCACTTGTCCTCGGTCCTGGGATTGCCATCCGACGGGCACTCAATGTCATCCCGCGTCACCCACAGCGGCGTGCCCGCCACGATCAGGGTGTGCACCGACTTGTAGCCCGTGATGTCTGCAATCTGCAGACTGGGCAGCGGGTTGACAATGAGGTCAAATTTTCCGGCTTTGGTGTCCTTGTCGCAGCCCGTGAGGTCATTCACGAACTTGGTCGACACCTTGTGCTGGGGGAAGAACGCCTTGGTGGTCTGGGTGGCCAGCGGACCCGTGCAGATGCGCAGGTCCTTCATCTTCGCGAGGTCATCCACTGTGTTGATCTGCTTCGACAGCGGAGACGTCACCGGGATATGGATGTACTGGCTGATCGCGCTGATCGTGCAGGTGAAACGGCGAGAGAGGCGCCGGCGCATGCCCTGGGTGTCACCGCCCGTCGCATTCAACTGGCTGATGATGTCCGCTGTGCCATCCAGAACCAGTGACGTGGTCCAGGCCGGGCCTGGCGGAATCGTGACATTCTCGATTTTCAGATTCACCTTGTAGTACTTGTTGATCTCGTCGAGCATCGCCTGGAACTGGGCATCGCTGATCGAGCCGAAGAAGAACGAGGTGTCGTTCGGTGAGTTTGTTGTGGTCTGGACGACCTGGCGGATAGTGCCGCGGTCGAGGATTTCCTTCCACAGTCCCACGGGCTTCTCAGGAAACGGCGCGAGGTCCGGCTGGGGCAGGCAATCTGCGAGGGTCACCATATAAGACAGCGCGGCACCCGGCTTGGCCGGCGGCTGCTGGGCAAGGATCTCCCGGTCCCGGCCGCTGGCGACGACGCGAATCCAGGCGGCGTCCATCGCCAAAACGAGCTGCTGCCGGCCCGTGGCCACATCGGGGTCCACCCTGGGGGTGGTTGCGCAGCCAGTGGTGAGCAGGGCAGTGAATGCGCCCGCGAGACCGAGAGCAGTAGCGCGGACGATGGTGCGAGTCTTCATGGGCAGTCGGGTCCTTAAAGATTTGCTTGGCGTGAATCTATACCACGAACGGCGGATCGTCTCGCGCGAAGCTGTGGTCGGGTCTCCCTGCGGTCGGGCCGTGGTCAGTCCAGATGGAAGCGGGGCCCCCGATGCTGGCCTGGGGTGGCGGGTTCGATAGCGGGCTTCAGCCGCCCGTCCGGGCCGTAGTCTTCGAGCTTCTGGAAGAACAGCGGCTGGTCGCTCTCGATGTGGAGCAGGCGCTGGCGGTACTCGGCGAGGATGGCTTCGCGGCGCGCCTGATCAACCCAGCGGACGGCATGCGCGACACAGGGCTTAAGAACGTCGTAGCCGCAGAGGGCCAGCACTCCGGCATGCAGCGGCCACAGCGTACGTTCCAGGTCGCCGTTGCGGCCGTCCGGGAACGAGGAGGTCGGCGGCGCGCTGGTGGTGAAAGCGAGCATCGCCCGCCGGCCGCGGAACACGCCCCGGTCCCAGGTGCGGCCGAAGTCGTAGGCCACGCCATAAGCGAACACACGGTCGATCCAGCCCTTCAGCATGGCGGGCACTGAGTACCACCAGAACGGGAACTGGAGAATGAGGAGATCGGCAGCCATGAGCTTGTCGATTTCGGCTTGGACGTCAGGCGCGAAGCGTGCGGTTTGGGCCGCGTTCGCCTGTTCAACACCCACATCGAGACGCGTCGGGTCAGCGCGAGTCGTGAAGTCACGGGCTCCAGCCACGGGATTGAAGTGCTGGCCGTACAGATCTGAGACGGTCACCGAGTGGCCTGCGGCGGCCAGCGTCTCGACTGCCAGATCCTTCATCGCGCCGTTGAAGGACTGTGGCTCGGGGTGGGCGTAGACAATGAGGACGCGCATAAGAAAAGGTACCGGACCTTAGTTATTGGATTTCTTTAGTTGTTTGGTTGCTGGGCGGCAAAACAACTAAAGAAATCCAATAACTAAGGTCCGGTACCTTTTTGCGGTCAGACGACGGGGGCGGGTTTCTGTTGCTTCGAGTAGTGCTCCAGGCTCGAATGGCTCGGGCCGTAGTCTTCCGTGGGCGCGGAGAGCATCGTCGGGCAATGCTTCTTCGCGTAATCCAGCAAGACCTTGGGCAGTCGCTCGGGCGAGTCAAAGGCCGTCATCGTTGACGTGTACATGCAGTGGCCGGGGGTCTGACCCATCAGCATCCAGGGCAGCCAGGGCGTGATGCGGTGCCAGGTGCCGACAAACGGTACGGAAGTGAGCTTGGGGTTTTCCAGGTCCTTGCGGGACACGAAGTAACGCATCATCTCGGAGACCTGCGCGTTCGGGCCGGCGGACTCGCGGGGCCACTTGTCCGGCTGCAGGGGGTTGGGGTAGTTCAGGTGCATGTCAGTCGATAGCACCAGGTGGTCTCCGTTCAGTTCCTGCCACGGGAAGATCAGCGGAATTTTCGGCAGCTTGCTCCTGTCGCCCGGGAAATCCTCGGGGGCAAGAATCAGCATGTCGCTGATGGTGTAGTTGAAGGGATCGTTGAAGACCTGAACAACTTTCACCTTCTCCTTGGTCCAGGGGTTGTCCCATTCCTCGATGATCTCGCCGGGCTGACCCAGCCGGGTGAGGTTGGTATAGAAGATGACTTCCTTGTTAAGGCGCCGGATGTTGCCGTCGGGCAGGGGCATGAGGCGCGTGGCAAGAAACGTCTGGAAGCCGAGCAGGGGCTTCAGCTTTTCGCCGGGCTTCACGCCCAGGATCACACCGCTGGCGTGGCCGATGCGCTCTTTGCTCGAATCCATGTCTGCCTGGATCCGTGACCAGGCGTCCCGGTTCCAGCGGGGGTTCATGAAGTCGATTTTCGTCTCGAAGGGAATAATGGCCATCGTGTTGGTTTCCTTGTGCCGGCCCGGCTCTGATTTGGCCGGCTAGTCTAGCTGCAAGGGGTCGCCAGCGGGTACGGTGGCGCCATGCGCAATCACAAGGTCGTGCTTACCCGTTCACTGGTCGGTGTCCCCGAGCCGGGTGACTTCCGGGTCGTGGACGAGGCCCTGCCGGAGCTCGCCGAGGGCGAGTTCGTGGTCCGGCACATCTACCTCTCCCTTGATCCCTACCAGCGCTCCGCGCTGGCGGGCCGCCACATGGCGGCGCGGCAGCCGCTGGGCGCAGGTGCGATGCCCGCCGCCGAGACGGTGGGACAGGTACTCCGTTCCCGACACCCGGCCTACCCGGAAGGTGAGTACGTCCGCCACTTCGGCGGCTGGCAGGAATACGGCCTCTCGACAGGGGAGCGCACCGAGCGCGTGAACCCGGCGCTGGCGCCCCTCTCGGCGTGGCTTGGCGTGCTCGGCATGCCCGGTCTCACCGCCTGGGCCAGTAGCGTTGAACTGGCTGGCGTTCACGCCGGACAGACGCTGCTCGTGTCGGCGGCGCTGGGGCCGGTGGGCTCGCTGGTCGGCCAGCTGGCGATCCAGAGGGGCGCGCAGGCCTTTGGCATCGCAGGCTCCGACGAGAAGTGCGCCATCGTCACCCGGGAATTTGGCTTCCGCGCCTGTGTGAACTACCGCCGCGAGGGTTTCCTTGAGGCGTTGCGCGTGGCATTGCCCGACGGCGCCGACATCTACCACGACAACGTGGGCGGGCAGCTGCTGGCGGACGCGTTTTCGGTGCTGAAGGTCAATGGCACGGTGATCCTCTGCGGCCTGATGGAGCGCTACAACGACCCGGCCAAATCCAAACTTCTCGATCTCGCGCTGCCGATCCTGAAGCGCGCCGTGATGAAAGGCCTGGTGGTGTCGGACTTCGGGTACCGCCGGCCGGTCTTCGAGGCAGCCGTCGCCGCCGGCATCCGCGCCGGGCAGATCCGTTACCGGGAGGACCGGGCAGAGGGCATCGGGCAGGCCGGTGCGCACTTTGCCCGCCTGATGCGGGGGGAGAACGTCGGGAAGGCCCTGGTGGTGCTCGCTCCGGAGGTGGAGCCGTAGATCGTTGACATGTTTCTCTCAATTGGGGTAAATTTACCCAACTTGGGGTAATCAGCCCCATTTATGAAACCTGACTGCCGCGGGTAGGCCGTCAGATCCAATCTATCAATTGAGAGAGCTTGGGGAGATTGTCATGACATTCAGAGATTTGCGATTTTCGGCCGCCACGGCGCTGCTGTTCGTACTCGCCGCGTGCGGTGGTGGTGGTGGCGGCGCTGCCGCCCCGGCCGCGGGTTCCGACGTGGTGAGCAGTGGCGTCATCACCGGATTCGGCAGCATCCACGTCAACGGGGTGCACTTCGAAACCGACAGCGCCGAGTTCCTGGTCGATGACGGGCCGGGTCGCCAGGGCGACCTCGCCGTTGGCGATGTGGTGCAGATCCGTGGCCGGGTCAACGACGACGGGCGCTCCGGCACAGCCACTACAGTGATCAGTCAGGACGCCGTCGAGGGACCTGTCACGGCACTCGATCCGGTGGCCGGCACGCTCTTAGTCGCCGGCCAGTCCGTGCGGACGGATGCAGACACCTCGTTCGATGACAACATTCCGGGCTCCTCACTGGCCGGTCTCGTCGTGGGGGACCATGTCGAAGTCGCCGGGTTCTTTGATTCCACGGGTGCTGTACGCGCCACGCGCATTGAAAAGAAGCCCGCGGGCAGCATTGTCGAGGTGCACGGCGTCGTCGCCGACCTGGATACGGTGAACCGCCGTTTCCGCATCAACGCGCTCAACATCGACTACGGCGCGGCGATCCGGGACGACTTCCCCGGTGGTCAGATCAGCAGCGGGGACTTCGTGGAGGCGAAAGGCAGCACCTTCGTGGGCGGCGTCCTGCAGGCGACCAAAGTCGAGCTCGAGGGGCCAGATTCTGACGATGGCGATGGCGACGAGGATGCCCAGCGGGAGATTGAGGGCCTCATCACCCGTTTCGCGTCGGCGACAGACTTCGATGTCGCTGGCTGGCCGGTAACCACGACTGCCAGTACCGTCTATGAGAACGGGTCGGTGGTCGACCTGGCCGTCAACCTCAAGGTAGAGGTCGAGGGACCGCTGAACGCAGCTGGCGTTCTGGTGGCGCGCAAGGTCAGCATTCGCCGCGCGGGCAACGTGCGCGTGGCCTCCCTGGTGGATAGCGTCGACGCTGCCGGCGGTACGCTCGTCGTACTGGGCATCACCATCAAGGTCGACGCGCTGACGCGCCTGGAGGACAAGAGTGAGGGGGATATGGAGTCATTCTCCCTGGCTGACCTCCGGGTGGGCGACTACGTGGAAGTCCGGGGCGCCGAGTTCCCGGCCGCCAGCGGCGGGCTGCTGGCTACGCGTCTCGAGCGGGAAGATGCCGAGGACCGCAGCTTCGTCCAGGGTCCGGTGACGGCAGTGGCAGCGCCTGACCTGGCAGTCTTCGGAGTCACGGTGCAGACAGTCATGGACACCGAGTTCGAGGACCGGTCCGGCATCAGTATCCCGGCGAGCACGTTCTTCTCGCTGGTTCTGGTGGGCGATCAGGTCAAGGCGCAGGGCAGTGTGCTGGCCGACCAGGTCATCCGGGCTCAGGAAGTGGAGTTCGAGGACGAGGACGAGGAAGAGGAAGAGGACGAGGACGGTTAAGACGGCTGGTCGCCCGCCAGGCATTCCTCCGTGCCTGGCGGGCGTAATCGGCCATAATTGACTCCGACCCAGGCAACCCGATGGACATGACAACCGACACACAGCCAGCCCGCGCCCTCGACCGGTGTGCCGTCGTGCAGACCTGCCGGGTCCTGCTCCGGCCGATTGCCAGTCTGCTGCTGAAATGCGGGATGACGTGGCGGGAGTTCGCTGACGTTTCCAAGAGCGTCTTCGTCACCGTCGCGAGCCAGGACTACGGCCTGAACGGCAGGCCCACCAACGTTTCGCGCGTGTCGATCCTGACTGGCGTCAGCCGCAAGGAAATTACCCGCGTGCGGACCCTGCTCGAGCAGGAGTCCACGCCCTTGCCCAACAAAACCACCGATGCCACCCGCCTCTTGTCCGGCTGGCATCAGGATCCCGAATTCGTCACGCCGGCCGGGGAGCCGCGCACGCTCCCGCTGGACGGCGAGGGCGCCAGTTTCACGACTCTCTGGAAGCGCTACGGCGGCGACGTGCCGGTGACCAGTATGCGCAAGGAGCTCGAGCGGGCGGGAGCCATCACGATGCTGGCCGACGGTACCGTTCGCGCGGAGCAGCGCTACTTCATGCCCCGGAGCTTCGACCCCCAGTGGATCCTGAATGCCGGCAGCATGCTGCGCGACCTTGGCGGCAGTATCACGCACAATCTCGATGTGGGGGCAATTCCCGGCTCGTCGCTCAACGCACCTACTAGCGTGAAAGGGCGGCGCTTCATCGGCCGGGCGACGAGCGACAGCATCGACGAAGCCGCCGTGCCCGAATTCGAGGCGCTCGTCGAGCAGAGCGGGCAGGAATTTCTTGAGAAGATCGACCAATGGCTGGTCGAGCACGAAGCGCGGCCCGCGCCCGATGGCGCCCGCAAGCGCCTGCGGCTCGGTCTCGGTGTTTTTTTGATTGCTGGCGAGTAATGAGGGATTTAGTCATGCAGGGTTTCAGGAAGCGGATTTCAGTGGTCGGTCTTGCCGGCCTCGTGGCGGCGGCGGTGGTTGCCTGTGGCGGCGGCGGTGGTGGCGCCAACTTCGCCGGTATCGATCGCCTTGGGGTTACCAACGGCACCATCACGGGCTTTGGCAGCGTCTTCGTGAACGGTGTCGAGTATTCGACTACCGGGACGACCTTTGACATCGACGACGCGCCCGGCAGCCTGACCGACCTGCAGGTCGGCCAGCAGGTGACGGTCCAGTGGAGCAGCAACAGCGCCGGCGGCACGCGCCAGGCAGAGGCTGTCTTCTACGACGACTCAGTCGAGGGTCCGATCACCGCCGGCAGCATCGATCTGGTCGACCAGTCGTTCGTGGTGCTCGGCCAGACGGTCGTCGTGGATGCCGACACTTCCTTCGCGTCTCCGCTGTTCGATATCGAGAGTCTCGCGGATGGCAACTTCGTCGAGGTGAGCGGTTTGCTGGCCAATTCTGCGGGAGGTGTCGTCGTCCGTGCGACCCGTATCGAGCGCAAGGCCGCTGGCGAAATCGAGATCCGCGGTGTCGTTTCCAGTCGCACGGCGACCACCTTCACCATCAACGCGCAGGTCGTTAACACGGCCGCCGCCGTCATTGATGCCCCGGGCGGCGTGATCAGCAATGGTGACTTCGTGGAGGCCAAGGGCACAACCCTGAATGGCAGCAGCGAGCTGATTGCCACGCGCGTCGAACTGGAGGACGGGGATGATGAGATCGGCTCTCCCGGCGACGAGGCAGAAGTGGAGGGTTACGTGACCGCGTTCACCAACAGCCTGACCTTCTCGGTCTCCGGTATCCCGGTGCAGAGTAACGTCCTTGCCACGGGCGGCACGGTGGCGCTCGGTGCCAAGGTGCGGGTCAAGGGCGAGGTCGGTGGTGCCGGGACGATCGTGGCGGACGAGGTGGAGGTCCGCGCCGGCGCCAGTGGTTCGGCAGTGGATGTCCGCATCGCGACCTACGTTGACTCGGTCAATCCGGCCGGGAGTCAGCTCGTGCTCCTGGGCGTCACCGTCCAGATCGATGCCAACACCCGCCTGGAGGACCAGAGCGAGGCCGACGTGCGTGAATTCTCACTGGCCGACATCGTGGCTGGTGGCAACACGGATTTCGTTGAGATCCGCGGTGTCGCCCAGCCGAATAACACGGTCCGTGCGACGCTGGTACAGCGCCAGGAGCCGGATGATCAGGGTGAGCTTCGTGGGACCCTCGGGAGTATCGGCGATCCGATCTTCTCCATCCTGGGAGTCGTCGTCCAGGCGAACGAGTTCACTGACTTCTTCGATGACGAGGGAGGCGACATTCTTGCCGAGGACTTTTTCAACGGCACAGTCGCAGGCGATGAGCTCGAGGTGAAATTCACACCGAACCTGCCCGGCGCGAGCACGCCGATTACGGCGGACGAGGTCGAGATCGAAGACTGACGACTAAAAAAGAACGGGGCGGTGCTCGCGCACCGCCCCGTTGCTTTTTCCGGGTCTGGTCGGCAGCTAGAAGCTATAGGCCAGATCGTAGTTCGTGTTGAGCGTGTAGGTGGTGGCAGTGACGTTGCCCTGCACGGAGCCGGTGCTCGGGTTGCCGTCGTCACCGCGCGCTTCCAGAATCTGGACCACGTTGCCTTGCAGGGCACCGAAGACGACCACGTGGCCGCTCAGGTTGTACAGCCCCTGCTCGAAGCCGATCAGGCCACCAAAGGCGTGGGCGGGCTGCTGGTAGGACGCTGCCGTGCCATCCACGGGGCCCTTCAGGAAGCCGGCGCCGCGCAGGTGCTTCCAGACTTTGCGGGCCTCGAGTGTGTTGTTGGTGGTGTTCCAGGCGCCGGCGATCGCGCCGTTGCCGTTGCCGTTGTCCGCGGCCGTCCAGGTGCCGGGGAAGCGGGTGGAAGCGCCCGGGTCATCGCCCGGCAAGACGCCGTAGCGGTCCTGGTAGGCCAGGATGGCGGCGGTGATGCCCTTGAAGTCGTTTTCGACCTTGCTCACCTTGGCGTTCGTGATCATTTCCTGGCCCTTGAGAACGCCACCGATCAGCAGACCGATGATGACCAGAACGATTGCGATTTCGACCAGGGTAAAGCCCTGCTGCCGGGGATGCGTAACCATGCGTTGCTCCTGCGAAGATTGAAAACCGGAAGCGCGTGCTCCGGCCGGACCCGATGACCTGGACCCATGGTGCGGAAATGCCGCCGTGTGTTCTGTAAAACTGGTCACAGTATTGGTACTTCACCCGGCCGTCGCGGAGAGAATCACGGGAGCCGCCCCGCACTGACGAGCTCGCCGTAGAGGGTCGCTGGTGAGACCCACGTCACAAGGTCGTCGAACTCATTGCCGGCCTGGGCGCCGAGCGTCCGGTTAACAAAGACCTCGTCTGCTGCCACCGGGTAGTTGCGGCCTGAAGGCCCGCCACCCACGGTCGCGCCGAGGTTTTCCAGCTGATCGGCCGACGTGGCGCTCGCCCAGTCTTTGCCGAGCGAAACCAGGATGGCGGGCGCGGTGCTGGCGAGGGTGGTCGCGTTGCTCGCACAGGCGGTGGGTGTCGAGCCCGTGGTGGTGGTGCAGATGTCCAGGCTGGGGGCGAGATTGGCCAGCGTCACTGTGCGCATTTCGCCCGGCCTGACGAAATCCCAGTTGCCATTCGTGTTCGCGTCGCTGTTCGTGACCGAGTAGAGGATGGGGCTGCCCCAGGCGTCAAGCAGCAGTTTGTCCTGATTCAGCGTGCCGGTCAGGCCGAGGGTCACGGCCGGCACGAAGCCGTGCTGGCGGGTGCAACCGGTCGCAGTCGTCGCTGCGAGACCGCTACTCGCCGGAGTGGCGGGGCAGGGTAGCGCGTCGCGGGCGAGTGCGTAGCCGACCAGTGCCTGGCGGACCTGCTCGAGCTGCGCCCGGGTGGTGTCGATCTTCTGCTGATCCATGCGCGCGCTGAGCGGCATGATCAGACCGCCGAGCAGCAGGCCCACGATCAGCAGGACGATGGCCAGCTCGAGGAGGCTGAAACCGGTTTGTGTGCGGTGCTTTAACATGCGGTGACACTCAGGTTGGCGTCGATGCAGTAGAGGATGTCGTTGAACGTGGTGCTGGCGACACCGGACTGGTAGTCCGCGCTGCCAGGGGCATTTGGGTGGTTGGTCGCGTTGCGTCCCTCGAGGTAGTTGCCGATGACGCTCCGCGTGTCGGCATTCATCGGCGGTTCGTCGCGCACCTGACTCAGGGCTGCGAGCCGGGTTCCCGACAACATCACGACCGCGGCCCAGGCGCCGGCACCGTTGACGCGGAGGCAGGTCGTGCAGGCGACGACCACCGGGCTGTTCGGCCGGAAGTCCCAGGCCAGTGCGTAGAACAGGTGGTCTTTCCAGTGCTGCCACAGGGTCGCCATTGCGGGTGTCCACTCGGGGACAGTGACCGGGCTGCAGGCGGTCAGCACGCCGGCGCTCGTGTTGCCGGTCTGGGTGTTGGAGTCGTTGACCACGTTGGCCACGCGGCCGCTGAGCGCACCCACCGGTGTGTCGTTGTACTGCGCTGCTGTCCGGTACTCCACCAGATCCAGCGGCGCGGGCCAGGGCAGGCGTCGGTCATTCGGTGCGCCGGGATTGCGCTTGCCGTAGTCCGCCACACACTTGGCAACGGCCAGGGTGAGGTTCCGGAGTGTGGTCTGCACGTCGGCACGCCGCAGGAGGCGATTCTCGATTTCGCTGCGCGTGATGAAGAGGACCTGGTCGTTGATTGCTGTGGCGCCCGGATCGGCCGTGATGAAATCATCGATGGTATCCGCGGTGGCGGCCAGCGTGGCGTTGTTGATGCCGGAGGCCGTGTCGTTGTCCAGGTAGCGGGCGGCGACAAAACTGCCACCACACTGCTCCACACCGGCGCCCAGCGTCGTGCGCACCTGACCGGGCAACGGTGGACCGGGGGCGATGAGAATTGCGACCGGGCGCTCTGCCGGGTTGTTGCCCGCGATCACTGTCGTGCCGTCCGCCGCGAGCACGCGGAACTGGCCGCTGGAATCCTCGTTCAGCAGTACCGGCTTCGCCGCGCCACCTGCCTTCCACGAACCCGAGACGGCGTACCACAGGCATTCGCCACCGCGGGTCCGGCCGGGATCGACGCCGAGTGTCCGCCAGGGGATTCGTCCGAGCGCACTTCGATATTGCGCGCCGCAGGCCACTTCGTGGGCTGCACCTTCGCTTAAGCCGCCGCTGGTATCGAGGTCCGGGCAGGGGAGGAAGCCGAGCTCGCCGGGATGCGTCGCGTCCCAGGTCGTCGCGTAGTCGAGGAGGGCTTCCTTGGCTTCCGCCAGCAGCGCGGCATTCAGCCGCGCGCGGCTGGCGGACGGCGACTGGGACAACAGATTGCGCGAGAACAGCACCGTGCCGCCAAGGATCAGCAGCAGCAACATGATCAGCAGTGCGGCGCCACTCTGGCGAACCGGCGGCGACGTGGTCACGGCGGGGTGGCTGGCGGCGCAGTGAGCGGCGTAACCAGCTCAGTTGCGGCTGCCGTGCCGGGTGTTGTTGACGGGACTGTCTCGATGAGGTCCGCAGGCTTGCTCAAGGCAGCGCAGCCGTAGCAGTCGGCCACCCGGCCGGTGGCAGGAATCCAGAACTGGCCAGGTTTCAGCCGCGCGGTAGTGCCCCCAGCCTCCTCGAGTGTCACCTGGTTGTGCCGGTCCGGGCCGCGACGGAGGTGTACGGACTCGTCGCCGGCAGCGCCAGCACGGACGCCATTCACCCACGCAACACTGGGGCCCTGGCTGCGGCGGACCACACCGTTCAGCACGACCGGCTCGTCCGGCGACGCTGCACGTGGCCCGGTTGGTTGCCCGGCATCCGCTGGCAGGTCAGTGCCGGACTCGCGGGCCGAGTCGAGCGCGGCGCGCTGCTCTGGCGTCATGAAAATCCGGCCGATGGTATCGGTGGTGCTGCCCGGCGTGGCCGTGAGACCGAGCAGGACAATCACAACCGTTTTTTGCAGGATCCGCATCGTCAGTTCTCCGGATTGGCGGCGACGAGCGTTGACTCCCGCGGAATCGAGTACATGGCCAGCTGACAGTTGCCGCCAAGATTGGTCTTGTCCGGCTCTGCGGCCTTGTCCACACCCAGAAGTTCAAGGCTGCAGGACCTGACCTCGGGCCGCCCGGGGGCCTCGTTGAGCTGTTCGAGCAGCCGGAGGAGGTCGAGTTCGTGGACCAGCCCCAGTTGCAGGTCCATCAGACTGACCCGTACGGGGGCCGCCACTCCCGGGACCAGCCACGGGGCTTCAAAAGGCTGCTGCGGGCCGGTGGTGTACCGGAGGTAGGGGAGGCGGAGTTCCCGGCCGGCCGCCCGCGTCGCCTGGACCAGGGCAAGGCGCTGCTCTTCGCCCACGACCCCGTTCATCGAGAGCTGCTTGAAGATCCACGCGAACTTCCGGCGGGCGTCGCGCCGTTCGGTCAGTTCGTTGCGCTCAGCTTCGAGGCTATTAAGGGTCTGCTGGTCATCGGCCTGTGTGGCGGTTACCCGGGTGCGGTACGCGGTGGTTGCACCCCAGACGACGCCACAGGCCAGCAGCAGCAACGCTGCGCTCTGCAGGCCTTGCCGGAGGTAGGCCCAGTCGAGGTCACGCTGGTTCATCGGCGACCCTCAACAGGACATTGATCGTAAAGCCGGCCTTCTCGGTCTTTCGTTCTGCCGTCAGTTCGCCTGAAAGGGTCGATTGGAGGTTCAGGTCCAGCGGCTCCTTGACCGCGTTCACGGACAGCACCCGCGGATCGATGCTCAGTGCCTGCATGAACGTTCTGACACTCAGAAAGGCCAGCGGGTAGTTGCCATCAAAGGGCTCGACGCGGCCACGAAGCGTAAGTCGCAGCCGTTGTTTGCCGTCCGCGTTGCTGTCTGCTGCTTCGACAGTGGTCTCGTCAGGCGCTGCGTTCGTGTCCCCGGTTGCGGCCACCGCCTGCACCGGCAACCACTCGATGGCCTCGAGCTGGATGTCCGGATTGTTATCCACGGCAGCGCTGACCAGGCTGAGAATTGCGCGTGGCTTCACCGAATGACTCTGGATGGCCTGCCATGAGGCGGCAACGCGTTGCATCTCCAGAGGATCCGCGGCGCCGGCAAGCTCTCCGGAAGTACCCGTATCCAGCTGTCCGGTGAGATCCGCAATCGCAGATCGGGTATCGGCCGTCGCCTGCGTCGTCTCGACGATACCGACGACGTTCAGTACCGATCCCAGTAGCGCCCCTGCTGCCAGTGCCACGCAGGCCGCCTTGCCGAAGACCTGCAACCGATGCAGGTGAAAATAGCGGCGGTCGGACGCCTGGGCGAAGTTGCCGGCTGGCGATTGCCGTCGCAACAGCTCAACAAAGAGCAGGTCCGCGTTGCCCGCCTGCAGTGCGACTTTGAGCCCAAGCTTGCTGGCCGCTGCGGCCGGGTCGGGCACGACGAGACGGAAGCCTTCGTGATCGGTGCCGCGGGCCGTGGCCTCCGCGGGATCGATGCCGGGTTCGCAGAGCAGGACGACATCAACCGGATTGCTGGCACTCGGCGCGAAAGCCGCGTCGAAGTAGCGGACGCTCTCTTCCAGCTGGCGGACGAGTCGTTCGAGATCTCCGGGCGGCGCGGCGAGCGAGCGGCGCATCAGGCGGCTGCCGACCAGATGCCTGCCGCGGAAGAAGGTCAGACGTAGGCTGCCTTCCCGCTGGCGGGACACGATCAGGGTCGCATCCGCCGGGTCTGCCGGCCGGAGTTTTTCCAGCAGTGGCCGGCTCAGCAGGGCCGGACTGCAGACGGAGGCCACGGGCACCCTGGCGGCAGCCAGCAGGCCGAGCAGCGCCTGCAGGTGCTCGGCTTTCGTCAGGCCGCTCAGGAGCACCCGGGTGCTGTGGGCATCGTCGGGCAGTCGTGCCTGGATCGCGGCCGTCCGATAGCTGGTCCGTGGGAAAGCCCGTGCCAGCTTGCGCGCCAGCATCGCCTCCCGGTCCCGCCTGCCGAGGCTCGCCATGGTGTCGCGGGTGTGCTCTTCCTCGAGAACGTCCACGACGATCGCCACCACCGCGGCGGTTGTCTGGCGGAGGTAGGCCAGCAGCGTGGCGGGATCCCCGTCGGGAAGGTCATAGCCCGAGACGGGCACGTAGGACTGCCGGTCCCAGGTGTACAGGACCACGCTGCCGCCGGCGAGATGGATGACGTGCTGGGGCTTCATGATTAGCCGGCTCCCAGGTTGCCGATCGTGTCGTAGATCGGTCCGAGCACCGACAGCATGACCCAGCCGAGGATCAGTCCCAGGACGACGGTCATCGCCGGTTCGATCAGCGTCTGCAGCTTGTCGACCGCTTCCCCAACTTCCCGGTTATAGAAGTAGGTGACGTTCTGCAGGGCCTCATCCAGCTTGCCGATATCCTCGCCCATCCGGACCATGCGGACCACGAGTGGCGGAAACAGCCTGGCCTTGCCGATGCCCATGCTGAGGGTATTGCCCTCGGCCACGTAGCCTGACACCTGGTCGAGCGCTTCCGCGACGACCATGTTGCCGGCGAGTTCGCGCGAGGTCTTCAGGGCATCCACGATCGGGATGCCCGAGGCGTACATGATCTGAAAGTAGGTGGCGAAGCGGCTCATGATGATTTTCTGCAAAATTGGGCCGATGAGCCAGGCCCTGAGTTTGAAACCGTCGAAGGCCCGCCGGGCGCGGAGGTCGTTCCGGACCAGCCATCGGCCGAGTAGCACCGCGACCGCAGGAACTGCGAGCACCAGATACCAGTACGCCACCATGAACTCGGACGTGGCGATCAGGGCCCGCGTATTCCAGGGCATCTCCTGGCCCATGGTTTTAAGGAACTCGGTCATCTCCGGGACGACGTAGAGCATCAGGAAGAACACGACACCTGAGACCACGGCGCCAACGAAGGCCGGGTACATGATCAGCTTCTTGGTCTGGGAGATCAGCTCGTCCTGCCACTTGAGCGTCTCGGTCATGCGGCCCAGCACCTGGGACAGCTCTCCCGACCTTTCGCCGGCGCGTACCAGGGCCACAAATACCCGGTCGAAGGTGGCCGGGAAATCCGCCATGGCGTCCGACAGCCCCTTGCCGCCCTCGACGGCGAGCGATATCGAGGCGAGCACATTGCGGAACCCATTGCTGTTGGTGCTGTCGCGCAGATCACGCAGTGCCTCCAGAATCGGCAGTCCGGCGCGGTGCGCCTGCTCCAGGTGGAAACAGAAGTTGATCAGTTCCCGCCGGTCGACGCTGCTGCCGGCGGACTTCTCCTGGCGCTTGCTGAGCGGCCGGCAGGTGACGAGCTGCAGGCCGATCTGCAGGAGCCGGGAGTCGAGTTCCGCCTCCGACGCCGCTGCGAGTTCTCCACGCAGCAGCCGACCGGTGCCGTCCACCGCCCGGTAGGCGAAAGCGCTCATGCGGTCACCTTGAGCGCCCGTTCAGTGAGGTCGACGACACGGGCAATTTCGTCGAGCGTCGTATCGCCGGCGAGCACCCGCCGGATGCCGTCGTCGGCCAGTGGGCGAAAACCCTTGGCCGTGGCGAGCGCGTGCAGTTCGCCGACGGAGCTGTTGCGGGCGAGGGCCTCGTTCATGTCCCTGTCGAAGCGGACGATCTCCATGATCGACAGCCGCCCCCGATAGCCGATCTGGTTGCACTGGTCGCAGCCGACGTTGCGAAAGATCTTTGCCTCGACGTCGCCTGAGAGGTCCATCAGGCGTCGTTCGATCTCGCTCGGGACGTACTCGGCCTTACAGTGCGGGCACAGGCGGCGCACCAGGCGCTGGGCGATGATGCCGATGATGTTGCCGGCCAGGATGCCGGGTTTGAGTCCGATGTCGAGCAGGCGCGGGATCGCACCCAGTGCGGAATTGGTGTGCAGCGTGGTGTACACCTGATGGCCGGTCATCGCCGCGCGGAAGGCCATCTCGGCCGTTGCTTCGTCGCGCACCTCGCCCACCAGGATGATGTCGGGATCCTGGCGCATCAGCGAGCGGATGCCACTGGCAAAGTCGAGCTTGATGCCCTCGCCGAGCGAGGTCTGGCGGATCATCGGGAACGGGTATTCCACCGGATCCTCGAGGGTCATGATGTTCACAGCCTCGTCGTTCCGGTAGTTCAGGATTGAATAGAGCGTGGTGGTCTTGCCACTGCCCGTCGGGCCGGTGACGAGGATCACGCCCTCGGGCCGCGCCATGAGCATCTTCAGCAGCGTCAGCAGGTCATCCGGCAGGCCGAGCTTGTCGAGCGGCACGATGCCGGCGCGCCTGTCCAGAATGCGCAGGACGATGTTTTCGCCGTGGATGGTCGGCTGGGTGGCCACGCGGAAATCGACCGGCCGCCCGCCGATACTCAGCGAGATCCGGCCGTCCTGGGGTGCGCGGGTCTCGGTGATGTCCATGCCGGACATCACCTTGAGGCGCACGGCAATGGCGCCCCAGAATTTCTTGTGCACGGTGGACACCTGCTGGAGCACGCCGTCGATGCGGTAGCGCACGCGGATGAAGCCGTCTTCGGGCTCGAGGTGGATGTCCGAGGCGCGGCGCTTCACGGCATCGGCGAGGAAGGCGTCCACCAGCCGCACCATGGGCTGAGTGACGTCGTCGCCTACAGTGGCAGGTATCGGGGCGGCCGTCCCCGGGGAGTCGATCTCCTGGAGAATGGCTGCCAGCGAAAATTCCCTGTCGTAGAAGTGGTCGATGGCGGCCTGGATCTCCGCCTCACTGGCGAGGAGTGTGCGTACCTCGATGTTCCCGCCCAGCAGGGCGGTGACCTGGTCGAGGGCGACCACGTCGAAGGTGTCGGCCATGGCGATAGTCAGCGCCCGTGCTGCCGGGTCATAGGCGATGGGTAGCAGCCGGAAACGGCGGGCCACGTCCTCCGGGAGGAGGCCCACCGCGTCGCTGTCCGGGACCACTTTGGAGAGGTCAATACTCTCGACGCGCAGCATCTCGGCCAGCACGTCGCGCACCACGGACTCGCTGACGAGGCCGAGCCGCACGAGAATCTTGCCAAGGCGCTCGTTCTTCTGCTTCTGCTCCGTGAGTGCGACGCGGAGCTGGTCGCGGTTGATCAGGCCTTTCTCAACGAGGAATTCGCCCAGTTGTTTGCGGGGCGCGCGGCGTTCCCCCCGCATGGTCGCTGCGGGCTCTGGAGCTGCCGGCTTTCGCGAGATCGGTGTGGCCATGGCGCTTAGGGTGCAGTGGGCCGCAGGGTGGCGAGCCGCGTCCGGGCAGCGTCCGGATTGAACAGCGCGCTGCTGTTGGCAACCTCGAGCGCCCGCTGGTAGTAGGTGGCCGCCAGCGCCCCCTGGCCCAGCCGGTCCAGGCTGACCGCGAGGTTGTAGACGTAGTCGGCGTTCGTGGGTTCGTTGCGCACGGCCTCGAAAAACGCGCCCTGGGCGTCGGACCAGTTGCCCGCTGCGACGTACTGCAACCCGAGAGCGAAGTGCAGGTCGGCGGCACCCGGCTGCTCGCGCACCAGGTTCTTCAGGGTGCTGGCATCGAGGTTGCGGACTCCCGCGGCGGGCAGCGTGCTGAGAGCGCTGACTGCCGTGGAGTTCTTCGGTTCAGCGAGGAGCACCGCCTGGTAGAGGTCCCGGGCTTCGTCGGTGCGATCACCGCGCGCGGCCAGCGCGCCAAGGCCCAGCAGCGCGTCGATATTGCCAGCCTCCGCGGCGCGGACTTCCCGGTACAGTGTTTCGGCGCGGGCGTAGTCGCCGGCCTGGAAGGCGCTCCAGGCCTCACTGAGCTTCGGAAACAGCGGATTCGAGGTGGCGCCACGCACGATGCGGATCGGCTCGGCGACGGTCTCCGCCACTTCTTCGCTGGCTGGCGTGTCGAACCAGGTGGGATCCGTCGCAGTCGGTTGCGGTGCGCGCGCCGTCTCCCTGACCGCTGGCGGTGCGCTGACGGGCGGCGGTGCTGCCGCATCGCTCACGACAGTCGCCGGGGCTGTGAACTGCGAGTTCTCATCGCCGGACCCTGCCTTGAAGTCTTGCAGAAGCCAGGTGGCAACGGCGGCTGCGAGCACGATCAGCACCAGTCCGGCCCCCAGCCACACGCTGCTCCGCTGCGAGCGTCGCCGGAGATCAACGGCCGTCAACAGCCGGGTTGCGAAGGGATCCTCGGCTGGTGCGGCGGCAGGCGGTGGGGACGTATGGATGTGCGTGGCGACGGCCAGTTCGTCGGCCGGCGCTTCCGCCGGACCGTTGTCTACTGCCAGCCGCAATTCAACGGTTGGCGCCGCGTTGTCCGCCGCAGGCTCAGCGGTCTCCGGAGCGGGCGACGCCCGGTGGTCCGTCCGGTGCAGGATATCCAGCAGGGAACTCACGGCGTTGCCGCCACGTTGACGGTTGCTGCTGCCGGCGCCGGCATGGCCGCCGGCAGCGGGGCGGCGACGCGCGCGAGGGCTTCCTGGCCGACACCCGCGCTGCGGATCACGGTTGGGCGGATGAAGAGCACCAGTTCGCTCTTGGTCACCTCGTCGTTGCGATAGCTGAACAGATCGCCCACGAGCGGAATCCGGGACAGTCCGGGTATGCCGTCCCGCTGCTTCTTGCTGCGGTCCTGCATCAGGCCGCCCATGACGACCGTCTGGCCGTCGGCGACCTCGAGCAGCGATTCGATCTCGCTCACGTGGAGCTCGGGGACGAGGTTGTCGAAGTCGACCTTCAGGAGGCGCGGTGCGGGGTCTATCACAAAGCCGAGAATGCGGGTCAGTGTCGGCCGCACATTGAGGCTCACGTTGCCGTTCTGGTTGATCTGGGGCGTCACACTCATCACGAAGCCGACGGGGACCGTGTTGATCTCGCTGGTGATGATCGTGCGTGCCGGGACTCCGATCACTGTGCTTTCGACGGTCTCTGAGGTGATCGTGAAATAGACCCGCTCGTCCACCACCTTGAGCAGCGCGGTCTGGTTGTTCAGCGTCATGACCCTGGGGGTTGACAGCACCTTGGTATCGCCGAACTCCGCGAGCAGTTTGACCGCGCCCGCAAAGCCACTGCCGTCGGCGTCGAAGTTGTTGTAAGTCATGGTGAACACCGGCGCGGCCGCCAGGTTGCCGCCCGTGAGGTCGCTGATCAGCGACACGCCGTCCTTGCCGAGACCGCCGTTCGAGGACACCTTCGACCAGTCCACGCCCGCCTGGTACTGGTCGTTGAGTTCCACCTCGACCACCGTCACCTCGATCAGGACCTGGCGGCGGGCATTGTTCGAAATCTGGTCAATGTAGGCTTCGATCTGCTGGTGCTGCAGGCTCGTGCCCCGCACGCTGACGATCCCGGCCATGGCATTCATTACCACCGGGTCGTCCCCTTCGGTTACGCCTTCCGCCCCTTGCGCCTTGCCGGTGATGAGCTGGCGAAGATTGCCTGCCAGTCCGACCCAGAACGAGTTGTCGGTGATGTTCTTCACCTTCGTATTGGAGCCATTGCCTGCAGATTCGCCCCCGCCGCCGGACTCGGAGTCCTTGTTCACACTGCCGCCGGCCGTGGCGATCTGGGTCGCCACCGTCACCTCGCCCTCGCTGGACCGGGTGATGTTCACGTAGTCGACGCGGTAGTTCTGCCAGTAGGGTGCGTCCGGCAGCACCAGCAGCGTGCCGTTGTCCAGCGTGTAGCGGATGCTGGTCTGGCGACTGATGCGGTCGAGAATCTGCGGCAGGGTCTGGTCGATGGCGTTGATCGTGACGTTGCCCTGGAGATCACCGGAGACGTCAACATTCACGCCGGCGTCCCGCGCCAGTGCGAAGAGCACGTCTTTCACCGGCACGTCGGTGACGACGACGGAGTAGGTTTCCTGCGGTGGCCGCGGCACCGGTGCCGGTGGCGTTGGCATCCGGGTGACCGTGGGCGGCACCACATCGGTACCCACGATGGTCTTGAGGTGCTCTTCAGCCGGATCGAACGACTGGACCGTGCCACAGCCAGCCGTGAAGGCACCGAGTGCCGATGCGAATACGAAGAGTGCGCGGTGTCGCGCGACGTTCCCTGTCATGACCAATGGCCCCTGGCCCCGTTAACTTAAGGCCAGGGAAGGATCAGGGTTTTATGTCTGGTGGGGCGTGTGCGGGATCACAGTCCTTGAAGGAGCGGTGGCGCTCGGTGTGACCCAGTTCCGGTAGGAGCGCCTTCAGGCGCGACCGCCCTCCCGCGAGAATCGCGTCCGCGCGTCTCGAGCGGGAGGGCGGTCGCGCCTGAAGGCGCTCCTACCGCTGGGTGAACTCGAGCGTCACGCGGCGATTCTCGGCGCGCCCGTCGGCCGTGTCGTTCGACGCCAGCGGCTCGGCCTCGCCCTTGCCAACGGCAGTCAGTTTCTCGGGGGAAATGCCCTTGCTGACGAGGTAGTCGCGCACAGAGTCGGCGCGCCGCTGGGAGAGATCCAGGTTGGAAGTCTCAGAACCGACACTGTCTGTATGCCCGCGGACCTCCACGTCGAAGGCCGGGCGCTTGGCCAGGATATCCGCCACGGAATCCAGAATGAGCGTGTCCTGCGCCGTCAGCGTGGCCGAACCCGTGGAGAAGTTCACGCCACGCAACACCAGTTGCTCCTCGCAGCCCTGGGCATTGACCTTCGCGCCAGCCGGTGTGCCGGGGCACTGATCGCTGCCGTCCACCACGTCGTCGCCATCGCTGTCCACCGGTGCAGGCGGCGGCGCAGGCAGCGGCGCAGGCGCTGCGACTTCCGCTACAACCGGCGCTGCCATCACGAGCGGCGCGGCTACCCTGGCGGGCCGGCCAAACAGGTACTCGATGCCGAGGTTCAGTGACCAGAGGTCGCCATTGTCGATGTCGAACCAGTCTGCTTCCGAGCGTACAGCCAGCTGATCACTGATGAAAAAACGTGCCACGCCGCCAACGAGCAAGCCATCCGGTGAGTTGCTGCCGACCGCGGTGTCCTCGATAAAGACTTCCTGATTGAAGGAGTAGAAGCCTACTTTGCCGTAGAACTCGAAGTCTTCGCCACCGAATGGCAGGAAAAACAGCCCTGAGACGCTGAAGCCGTCGATATCGGCAATGGCATCGCCGCCCGCCACAGCGGGGGTTGTGTCTTCCTCGAAATCGCCGAAATTATGATAGGCGCCTTCGATCCCCAGCCACTGGTTGAAGCGGTAGCCGGTGAAGAGCTTGAAGCCGGTGGAGCTGTCGTCGAGCTGATCGCTCTCGAACTGGTACTCGCCGAACGCCGCGGCGACGCCTACGTTCCAGCCGGTCTTGTTGTCGGTCTGGTCGTCCGCCGCGATGGCGGCGGTGGCGGTCAGTCCCAGGACGATTGCCGTCAGATACCGTTTCATCACGCTGGCTCCTCAACGATAGAGTTCTGGAAAACAGACCCTTAAGGGACGCGAGTTTGCACCCGCTCAGTGGTCGGCGGCTTCGGCGGTTGGCCCGTTGTTCATCTACCGAACCGCCGAGCGCCAATTGTCGCCCCGCAGTATACGGCCGACCAACGACGGGTCAACTTGCAGGCTGATCTCCGGATTGGCGTGGGGCAAGGATGTCCGACCAGTTGTCGGGGGGGCTGGCCAGCGGAATGGTGCGCGGCTCGGGTCGTTCCCACGTTGCTGGTTGATCGCTCAGCAGGTCGCGGAGCAGGGCCTGCCACGCCCCGTTCGCGCGGAGCAGGTCCCGGACATCACAGTGAATGCGCGCGTCGTCCAGGTCGGGCTCGCCCTGCCGTCTGCCCGCGGGCCCGCGCCGGAACCACGGCGAAAACAGGCGGCCGTCCCGGACCAGGTGCCAGGCCTCGAGCAGGTGGCCGCCGGACCAGACGGGTGCGAGCGCCGGCAGACCCGCGCGCAGCCATTCAGCCTTGTCGGCGGCAGACCAGGCGGGCGGTTCGAGCAGGACGACGCCGGTCTCCAGTCCGAGGGCGCTGGCAAGTTCGATGCCGACCGTGGCGCTCCCGCCGACGGCGATCAGCGTGGTGGTGGCTGGTCGCAGCGAGCTCCGCAGCGCTGCGGACAGTTGCAGGACGGTCCCGGCCAGCGCGGCGCCAGCGGGACCCGCGGGCGGCGGATCACTGGCGCCGTGTCCGGGCAGGTCCACGGCCAGCACATCGGCGCAGGCGGCGAGTGTGCCAGCCAGCAGCCGGAGCGATTCTGCAGAGGCGCCGGGTGGGTGGAGCAGCAGCACCGTTCGGCCCGTGCGACCGCCCCTCGCTGTCGTCCTGACGAGCCGGATTTGCCGGCCGGGCGCGCCGCGGTACGAGCTGCCTTCAAACAGATCCACGTTATCGACGTCGGCCCGGGTGGGGTCGCCGGGGTGCTGCGCCAGGTGGGCGAAGGCCTGGTCCCTGGTCGCGTCGCCATCGACTGAGGTCACGATCCGAACGCTGGCCGATCGCGTGCCGATCCGTTGCAAGTGACCGGCCAGCGGGTCGCGGGCCGCCGCGGTGATCAGCAGCGGCACGCGCAGCGCTGGCAGCCGCTGTTCCGCCGCGTCGGAAAACGCGGCGGCGTAGGCCACATGATAGTGGTCCCCCGCGGCGAGGAACTCGTTCAGGCCCTGCTGCAGGCGATCGGGCGGCGGCACGTCAAAGTCCATGCGCGTGGCAGCCCGGCGGTCGTGCCAGGGGAAGAAGATGGTCTGCTCCCGCATCCGTCCCCACAACCAGGCCAGGTGGCCGCCGTCCCAGCGCGGCACGCTGGGCGGGAGGTAGTCACGCAGCATCGCCGCCCGTTCCGGAGCCGTCAGCACCACGAGGCCGTTGGCGGCGACGGCGGCCACGCGTTCGGGGCAGGCGTCGGCCAGGGCCACACCAATGCTGGCACCGGTGTGAAAGCCGTAGATGCCGAAGCGCCCGATCCCTAAGGCATCCGCAAACTCCAGGGTGGCGGCCGCGAAGTCATCGATGCTGGCTGTGGTTGTCGGCTGGCCAGTCATCTGCAGCGGTTGCGACCAGCCGTAGCCCGGCGAGTCAGGGGCGATCAGCGTGAAGGTCCGGCTCCACGCCGCGATGAGCGGCTCCATTTCCAGGGAGGACTGGGGTGACTGGTGCAGCAGCAACACGACCGGACCCTCGCCGCCGCGCCTGAAGTGCACCTGGCGCGTGCCGAAGCGGCCCCGGACCGTGACAAAGTGGCGCTGACAAGCCGGGTGCGGGGTTGGTCTCGACATGGGACGCTATCATGCCCGCGGTGGTGTTCCCGAGGCGAGTGATGACAAAGCCAGCCGAGCCGTCCTTCGATCCCGCCCGGGGCCTGTTCGTGGGCCAGGCAAGGCGCCCCTCGCACCTGGCAGCCGTGCGGCCTGACGAGCTGTCGCCACTGCAGCGCGCACTGCTCGTGATCGACGGCACCGTAACGACCTTCCTGTCGGCCTGGGCGCTGGAACCGGTTGCCGTGCAGCCGCCGCTCCACCAGCGCGCGCTCGTGCTGCCGTCCGCCGAAACCTGGCTCGATGCGCCGGCGGGGACCCAGGTCATGGAACGCTCCGTGCTGCTCATCGGCGCGCGCAGCCAGACGTTGTTCGCCTACGCCGAGTCCGTGATCTGTACGGACCGGCTGCCCACGGCGCTGCGCGACGGGCTGTTGTCCGGGGGCTTAAGCCTCGGCCAGCTGTTGTTGCTGCCCGGCTTCGAGAGCCGCCGGGAGGGCCTGTGGTATGGCCGTGAGCGACCTGCAGTTTTGCCACCGGCGGTGGCGGCACTGACGGCCCCGGATTTTCTCACCCGTACCTACCGCGTCAGTGCGGCGTCGCGGCCGCTGAAGCTGATCACCGAGCGCTTCCCGTGGAAATTACGTGGGTAGGAGCGCCTTCAGGCGCGACCGGGCGGAAATGAGGC
>JANNJM010000004.1:0-12155 GCA_031395645.1 Gammaproteobacteria bacterium
CATAATTTCCCAAAGGGAAATTAGGCATGTCCCCATTTCCCGTCGCGCCTGAAGGCGCTCCTACTTCGCGCAGGCGTCTTCGGCCTCAATCACCAGCGCGCTGGTTTCCGATGACAGCGCATCCTGGCGCTTGTCAGAGGCCTTGTTCTTGTCCAGGGCCTGGTCTGCCTTCTTCGCGACCTCTGCGTCGTCAGAATTGCTGGCCGTGAGCAGCATGGCGAGCTTGATGTCGCTGTCAGACAGCTTGCCTGAGAGAAATGTCCAGGCGCAGTCACACTGGGCAGGCGTCAGGCCGTCAACCTTGCAGATTTCCGTGTCGAAAGTGCCGCGGGCGCCGCTGCCTTCGGCAGCGTCCTCGGCGCAGGCCAGTGTTCCCGCGAGCGCCAATGCCACGCCGAGAGTGAGTGCAGGTATCTGTCGCATGGTTCCGTCTCCTGGCGAACAACCGCCCCGATTTTCCCCTATCCGCCGACCCCCGTCACCTGTACCGCCCAGGGCCAGTCAAGACCAGGGTTCGGTACCTTTTTAGCCAGCCAGGCCCGCGCCTCGTCCGCGTCGTGCTCAAACCAGCGCTGTGTGGAGCCCAGGCGGAAGCTGTATCCCCAGGCGTCCATGTCGGCAAAGAGTCTTGCGCGACTCCAGCCCGGCGCCTCGAGCCGGGCGCCCAGCAGAATCTGCAGGTAGCAAACCGCGTCTTCCTCCGCCACGTCGCCGCCGGCGTCGCCGTCCACCTTATTGCGCAGCCCGTCGCGACGCTCGGGCCCCATGCAGAGCAGGTGTGCAGCCTCATGGAGCACTGAGTGTACCGGCGTGTCCGGCCGCGCGAAGAGCTGGTCACCCGCGAGACCGGCTTCGGGGGCTCCCCAGTAGGAGCACGGAATTTCGGCGCCGGCAGGGAGCACTACCAGTCGCAGCCCGAAACCGGCAAGCAGGCTCCCGATGGCGCTGATATCCATCTCCTGAAGTGTCATCACGCCGGTCATCGTTGGCTTTCCCTCGTGTCCAGCCTTAGGCTTCCGTTCGCATTATGAGCGGCCTCAGGAAACACAAGGGAAGAGCGCCAGGCTGGCCGTCGTTCCCGGCAACGCCCACCCTTCCAGGCCTGCTGGACGGCCTCAAGGTTTCCCAGTGGTGGCCCGCCGCGGAGCTGGCTGACTCCCAGCAGCGCCAACTGGTCTGGCTTACGCAGTGGGCTGCCACCCAGGTGCCCTACTACGAGAGCAGTGACTGGGCACGGCCTGCCGCGCGGTCGCTGGCTGATGTACTCGCAAAG
This sequence comes from Gammaproteobacteria bacterium, assembly GCA_031395645.1. Lineage (GTDB taxonomy): Bacteria > Pseudomonadota > Gammaproteobacteria > Steroidobacterales > SHZI01. The sequence continues at coordinate 1,274 of JANNJM010000004.1, forward strand.
GATCCCGTGCGCTTTCCGGAAGTGTGGCGAAGCCTGCCCCTGCTGACGAAGCCGGCCCTGCGTGCACTGGGCAACCAGTTGTATGCCGGCAGTGTGCCACCCGGCGAAACCCCGCTCGCCACGTTGAGCACATCCGGCTCCACCGGCATCCCGGTGGAGGTGCGGACCACTGCTACCACCCGCCTGCTCTGGAATGCACTAACGATTCGTGAGCACCTGTGGTTCCGCCGCGATTTCAGCCGGCGTCTCGGCACCATCCGCTTCCGCAGCTGGAAGAGCCGCGAGACCGATGGCCAGACTCAGCCCACCTGGGGCTTGCCAGTCGCCCTGCTCTACCGCAGCGGACCGTCCTCGGCGATGCACATTGGCCACTCGCTCGAAGAACTCGCCGACTGGCTGATCACCTTCGACCCGCACTACCTGCTCGCCTACCCAAGCATCATGGTGCCGCTGATGGAAACGGTGGCGGCGCGCGGCGGGCGCCCCCCCTCGCTCGAAGAGGTGCGGCTGATCTCCGAACCGCTGGACCCGGATCTTCAGGCGCGACTCAGCTCGGAATGGCAGGTGCGCAGCACCGACCTCTATTCCGCCAACGAGGTGGGCTATATCGCGTTTCGTTGCCGGGAACAGGGCAACCTGCACGTCCAGTCGGAGTCGCTGCTCGTCGAAGTTCTGGACGATGCCGGACAGCCCTGTGTGCCCGGCGATACCGGCCGCGTGGTCGTGACCTCGCTGCACAATCTCGCCACGCCGCTGCTCCGCTACGAGATCGGCGATTACGCCACAGTCGGCGAACCCTGCGCCTGCGGGCGCGGCCTCCCCGTTCTGGCCCGGGTCCAGGGTCGGGTGCGCAACCTTATACGGACGCCCGATGGCGGCCGCTACTGGCCAGTAGCGCTCGGCCGCATCCGGGGCGTTGCGCCGGTCATCCAGGCGCAGTTCGTGCAGACGGCGCTCGATACGGTGGAACTTCGCGTGGTCTGCTCGAGGGCGCTAAGCCAGGCTGAAACTGAGGACGCCGTAGCGCGAACCCGCAAGGCCCTGAGCTACCCTTTCGAGGTCACCGTCGTGCCGGTGGTGGAGATTCCCCGGGGACCGAGCGGCAAATTCGAGGAATTCCTGTCTCTCGTCGACACGCCGTAGGAGCGCCTTCAGGCGCGACAAAAACCGCCCTACTGGAAAGCTGCCGGATAACTAAACGGTTCAGTCATGCGGCCGTCCTGCTTCGCCACGCGCCCACTCTTCATCACGAAATCAATCTGCCGTAACACCGCAATGTTTTCGAGCGGATTGCCCTTTACAGCGACGACGTCCGCAAGCTTGCCCGGCTCCAGAGTGCCGGCTTCCGCCGAGATAGCGAAGAGGTCGGCTGTCACCACGGTCGCTGAGCGGATGGCGTCCATCGGCCGCATGCCGAAGCCCACCATCAGGTCGAACTCCTTGGCATTGTCGCCATGGGCAAACGTGCCGGCATCGGTGCCGAACGCAATTTTCACACCGGCGGCATAGGCCCGCTCAAAAGCCCGGTACTCGTTGCGGAGCTTCACCGACGGCGGATCAGGGATGCGGAAGATCGGCGGCGGGTAGCTGGCGGAGAGTGTCGGTACGAGAAAGGTCCCCGCCTTTTTCATCATGGCGATGCCCTCGTCGTCCAGCAGGAAGCCGTGCTCGATGGAATCGACGCCGGCGCGGACGGCATCCTTGATGGCTACGGCTGAGTAGGCGTGCACAGCCGCCTTCAGGCTGACCAGATGCGTCGTGGCGACGATGGCCTGGATCTCGTCGGGGTAGAGCTGCGGCTCGAGGCCCGTGTTGGATCCGAAGCCGCCGGTCGCCGTGAACTTGATCACGTCGGCGCCAAGCTTGTACAGGTAGCGCACCGCCTTCCGGCACTCCAGCGGGCCATCACACGTGCCATCGGCGAGGCGCAGGGCGTCATCGCCGGTGCGCTCCATCGGCGTGGAGTCGCCGTGCCCGCCGGTGACGGCGATCGCGGAGCCGGAGACGAGAATGCGCGGGCCGATCATCCTGCCGGCATTGATGGCATTACGCACGGCGAATACCGACTGGTCGTCGGAGCCTAAGTCGCGCACGGTGGTGAAGCCGGCGTTGAGCGTGCGGCGCGCGTAAACCATGGCGTTGACTGCGCCCTCGGCCGGCGTCGGCGGCGTGCGGTCTCCGCGCTCCGTGCGCCGGCGCGAGAAGCTGGGTTCGTGCTGAAGGTGCACGTGGGCATCCATCAGCCCAGGCAGCACAAACCGATCGGAGAGGTCGAGCACCTGGACGAGTGCTCCCGGGGCGGCGGCGCCGGCCTCGGCGAGGTAACCCTTTTCGATGGCGACAATGCGGTCGTTCTTCACGACGACCGTCATCTGGCCCAGCGGCCTGGTGCCGGGTACCGCCAGCAGCGTGCCGGCATGGATCAGCATGTAGCGGTCCGGTGGCGCCTGTGCAGTACCACCGGGGGCTGCGACGCCGGGAGCCGGCTGCGCCAGGGCCAGAACGGGGAGCAGCAGGCCGAGGCAAAAAAATTTCCGGAACATCATGGGGTTGATTATTGGTCTAATGTCCCTGTCGGGCAATGTCGTCCCACGAGGAAGGACCGCCGCGCATGTTCGAGATCATTCCCAACTGGCACCCGATCCTTGTGAATTTCACGATCGCCCTGCTGGCGATCGCCACGCTGCTGTTCGGTGTTGCCGTCATCTGGCGCCGGGGCCGCTGGTCGGCCAGCATCGAGGCCGCCGCCAGCTGGAACCTGTGGCTGGGTGCCGCCGTGACCGCGCTGACCGTCGCTGCCGGGCTGCAGGCGGCCGGGTCGGTGGCCCATGACGAAGCAGCGCACCTGGCCATGGAGGACCACAAGTTCTGGGCGCTGGGCACCGCCGCGCTATTCGTGCTGCTCGCGCTGTGGAATGGTCTGCGTGTGCGCCGCGCCGCGCCCGTCGGCTTTGCCTTCGTGGCGCTGCTGGCCGTCGCTGCGGTCGGGCTCACGGGCACGGGACTGCGCGGTGCCGATCTGGTCTTTCGCCACGGCGTGGGCGTGCTGGCGTTGCCGGAACCCACGGCCGGGCATAGCCACGCTGGCGAGCATGGGCAAGAGCCGCCTGAAACGGCTGCGGCGGCGCTATCCCCCGCCGAATCGGTGGTGATTGCGGTACTCGCGGCCTACCATGCCGCGCTCACCATGGGCGATGCGTCGGCACCAGAGCCTTATGTGCTGGCTGACGAACGCTTCCTGATGATCGAAGGTGAGCACGTCAACCAGGGCTGGGTGGACTACCGGGACAATCACCTTAAAGCTGAACTCGCCGATCTCGCCAAGGTGCGCTTCCGCCTGTCCGGGTACCAGATCCGTGTGAATGGCAGCCTGGCGGCCGTGAGTTTCAGCTTTGCCATCCTGCCGAGAACAGGGCCGGAGCGGGATTTCGGCAGCGGACGCGGGACCGCGGTCCTCGTCCACACCGATTCCGGCTGGAAACTGCAGCAGCTGCACACTTCCTGAGGGGCGTCCTTGTAATGCACCGCAAGACAACCAGCGCCGGATCCGGACCGCAATTCCTTACGGTTATGTAAAGAACCCGCTTGCGTGGATTGACGACGGGTGTAGAGTCCGCTCAACCGGACTCACCGTAGAACCAGTCAAGAGCCGGCAAGAACGCAGGAGCAGGGCGAAAGAAACAACGTCCTGCCCCCGTGGGGGAACCAGCGAAGCGTAACGAATAACGGCTCGCTGCCAACTAAATTAAATGTCAGGGAATCCACAATGAAGAAGTTCATCACCAAACAGAGTCTCGCTGTCGCAGCGCTGCTGTTCTCCTCCACGGGGTTCGCAGCGACCATTACTGTCACTCCCAGTGCCACCATCGTCGCTCCCGGTCAGACATTTTCCCTGACTGTCAGCGGTACGGGTTTCCCCGAAACGGTGGGTGCCACGCTCAAACTGTTTTTCAATTCCAACGTTTCGGTCGTCACGCCCACGCTGACGGCAGGCATCGTGCTGGCCGCAGGAACGCCATTCACCGGCGGAATCGTGGCGCCCTCGCCCTTCCTGTCAGGCAATATCCTGAGCATCCTGGCACCGACGGTTGGCACGCTGCCCAGCGGTTCTTTTAATGCCTTCGTGATCAACATGGTTGCCAACGCCTCTGGTGATGGCGCTGCCGGAATCGTCCTCTCGGACGACCAGGCAGACTTCTCCTGGACCGATGCCACAACCTTCCTGGCAATTCCGGTCGACTACACCCAGGCCTCTGTGACTGTTCAGAGCGCCGTGGTACCCGCGCCCGCCGCCCTCTGGCTGCTCGGCACCGCCGTAGTTGCTCTGGCCGGCCGTCGCCTGAGCCGCAAGGCTGCCTAACGCCTTCCAAGTTACCCTTCCTGACTACAGGCCAGCGATCCGCCCGGGTCGCTGGCCTGTCCTCCCCGGGGCAACCCGGCAAAAGAACTTAAGAACTTGCGCCACAATATCTGGGGGATTAATTCGTGAAAAAACTTGAAATCGTGCGGGGCCTCGCTGCGCTAGCGCTGCTGTCCGCCTCGGCTGTCGCCTCTGCCACGCAGGTCTACATGATCCAGGACTATCTGCATTCCGCGAGCTCCGGCAGCACCAGCAACCTCCGTTTCGACGGCTCCGCCACTGGCACCATCGCCTCGGATGCCACCTGGGACTGGAACGCCGGCACTGGCGTCCTGACGCAGACGGGCGGCACTCTCCGGTCCACCCGGACGTCCGGCAGCACCGCGGGCGGCACCAAGCTCTACACTGACGTGGTCACGGGCCTGGTCATCAACACGGTTGCAGGCACCACCACCGCCGCGACCTACGAGTGCGTCGAGGGCGGTTTTGGCGTTGTCACCGGCGGCAGTATCTGCGGCAACTACAGCTGGGACTTCAATGGCGTCAATGAGAGCACCATACTCTACAACGTCGGCGGCGATGCCAACTGCACCAACGTGATCACGGGTGGTGACGACACCGCTCCTGTCACCGGACCGCTGCCCACCAACGGCGGCCTGCGCGGCCTGGCTGAGCACGGCGCCACCGGTGGCTGCCTGGCGCAGATCGGCGCGCGAGACATGATCTATGTGTTCAGCGACACGACTGGCATCGGCGGCAATCTGAGCCTCTGGAATGCCATCGGCGGCATCAGTGGCGTTCCTGGCACCTGCGTCGGCTTCCCGGGAGCGACCAACGTTGCCTGCAAAGGCGCCCACGGGATGATCTTCTCGGCTGTCCCCGTTCCCGGCGCCGTCTGGCTCTTCGGTTCGGCGATGGGCCTGCTCGGTTTAGCTCGCCGGCGTCGGCAGCAGATCTGAGACCTGCGGTTTACGAAAGCCTGAAAAAACCCCGCCTTGTGCGGGGTTTTTTTTGGCCTCGCGCCATACGTACTATCCGCTGAATTCCCGCAGACAATTAAGTTAACGCGCGCTATTGCCAGGCACAGCGAAGGTGTACATTCGGACGACGCGCGGGGCACTAATTCGCAAGAAATGACCGGCAAATGCCGTGAGAACTACAACATTTTTGTCGACCTCTGGAGGATCATTACGGTGAACAAAGTTAAAACGATTGCGGCATTGGCCGTAACAGCGTCACTACTCTCGGCATGGGGCACCGCCAGCGCCGCGCCCTACAGTCTGTTTGGCTGGTTTCAGCGCAGCACCGGCGGCTCGCTGAGTTCACTCCTGTTCAAGGCGGGCGCCGCTCAAGGTTGCCCGGGTCCGGGATACCAGCAACCCTGCTACAACCCTAACAATGCCTTCGTTCTCCCCACGACGATTATTGCCGACGTGAGCGCAGCTGCGCCGGCTTTCGACTGGGATGGCACGACGCTAACTGGCACGGGACTTTTCTGGGCAACGTCGTATATCAACAGCAATCCAAACTCGACGGCGGTGATCAGCGACAAGGTCACTACCCTCTCGATCGTTCCGGGCACGAGTACAACGACAGTGGCAACCTACGAGTGTGTCGAAGGCCTGTTCTTGGCCGGCGTGGGCGCCGTTGGTTGCAAGAATATTAACAAGGGGGCGAATGCCGCGGACAACACCGCAACCGTTTGGCAGGTGGGTGGCAATCCGTATTGCGTATCGCAAACCATCGCCGGCGATGACTACAGCCTGACCGATGGCGGGCTGAGCGGCACGCTGTCGTACAATCTGCAAACGGCAAATTTCAGCGTCGGCAGGGACATCACTGGCGCGACCAGCACGGCCACGGCCAACGTCCTGGCTGATGCAGATTTGGGCGCGACGGGCACTTTGACCCTCAGTGACGTCGAGAATCTCCCCGTGCCGGGTACTGGATTTAACATTGGCGAAACCATCACCGACGTACTCGGGGGCTCTGCAAAAGTAGCGGCGCAGTCTGCCCTGGCCTTTGTCCAGGGGACATCAATTCCCCGAGGCCCTCGTACCGAGATCGCGGGAGCCCAGGGCGCCAGCTGCAAGCAGACGTCAGGCGCCTTCGACAACTATAAGGTGCTGAAGGACGATGGGCAGGTTCTGATCCTCTCCGACGTCGGGACTCCGGGGAATGTGAACGCCAGTGTCGGGAACTGCATACTCTTTGGTATCGCCCCCCTGAATGCCTGCCCGGTAAACCCGGTCGTCTCCAGCGTCAGCTACATGGTCTTTGTCGCACCCGGTGCTGTGGATACGGACGCTGACGGCGTGCCCAACTCGATCGACAACTGCACGCTCGTCGCCAACGCAAACCAGCTCGACACCAACGGCGACGGCTACGGCAACATCTGCGACGCCGACATCAACAACAGCGGCACCGTGACCACGGCCGACTTTGGTCTGCTGCGCTCCGTGCTCGGCCAGGCCTGGAGCCGGGTCTCGAACGGTCCCCCGCCCAACACCACCATCTCCGCCTCCGACATGAACGGCAGCGGCACGGTGACCACGGCGGATTTCGGCCTGCTGCGGGCCCGGCTGGGCACCGTCCCAGGCCCGTCGGGACTCCATTAAATCGATTGAACATAATGGCTTACGCCGTGCTTGCATTGGGTAGGCCAGCCACGCAAACTTACGCCAACGCTCGAAAACAACCATCCGAAACCAACTAGAACAGAAGTGGGGAATAAATCGTGAAAATGTCCATGTCCAAAAAGGCAATCGCCGTACTGGGGCTCCTCGGCTCCTCCACGGGTTTTGCCGCCTCCATTAACGTCGTCATCACCGAAACCAGCTTCATCGCGAACGATGGTCTGGTGAACGTTGGTGACTTCATTACCGTCAACGTGTTCGGATCCGGCTTCCCCGACACCGTCGGCGCGACGCTTAAGCTGAACTTCAACGGCGCTGCAGTCGCTGTCCGTCAGGCCACGTTGGTCAACGGCATCGTGCTGGGTGCGGGTTCCCCGTTCACGGGCGGCATCGCAACGCCAACGCCCGCGGGTTCCTTCCCGGTCCTCGGTAACTTCAGCGTGCTGGCTCCGACCGTTGGGACGCTCCCCACCGGCAACTTTGGTGGCAACGCTGCATTCACCATCAACTTCGTCGCGATTGGTCTGGGTCTCGCCAACATCCAGATCGTTGATGACGGTGGTGACTTCTCCTGGACCGATGCAGGCGACTTCTCGGCAATCCCCGTTACCTACACCTACACGCAGAATCCCCAGGTGATTCCGGTGCCCGCAGCCGTCTGGCTGTTCGGCTCGGCTCTCGGCCTGCTGGGTGTTGCCCGCCGCCGCTTCGCCTAAGACGTACTTAACTAGCCTCCGAAAAGCCCCGCTCCGGCGGGGCTTTTCTTTTTGGGGCCATTCTTTTTAGGGCTTGAGGAAATTGCCCTCAGCGGGTCAGCAGCCTTGACTCATCACTCCGTGTGGAAGAACTGCAGTTCTCCGAACGCCCCGGCCCCCGCCGCGTGGGACTCTCCCGCCGGCTCGCCGAGTTTTCCCGCCCAGTCGCGCGCCTGCGTGAGACAAGCCGCATAGATCCGGATCCGCTCGGCAAGGGGCAAGGCGGAAGCGTCGCAACCGCTGGCCTCGATTGCGGCGTCCAGCGAGAACGCCTCGTGCGACTCCTGATGCTCACGGTGTGACCACAGACCGGTAATCGGGTCGAACGCGTACAGGGGCAGAAAGCAATGTCCGGACCGGGCGACGAACTCGACGGCGTCCATCACAAACCCGGCCTCTGCGTCATCCATCGTGTAGTGAAATCCCACCCGGCACCAGCCGGGCTTGATCCCCAGGAAGCCCTTGCGCACCCAGTCGCGGTAGAGCTCCGACGTACCCTGATCGATGCCCAGCAGGCGGTGTCCGTAGGGTCCGGCGCACGAGCAACCCGCGCGGGACTGGATGCCGAACAGGTCGTTCAGCAGCACGGTCACGAACTTGGGGTGCAGGTAGCGGCCGCGGGGGTCCTGGACGTTGAACGACACGATGCCGATCCGCCGTGAGGGGTCCGGATTGCCGAGGATCTCAATACCTTCATGCGCCGACCAGCGTGCCATCGCCCGCTGCAGGAGCTCTTGCTCTCGCGCCTCGATGCGCCCGGTACCGATCCGGCCTTTGAGATCGATCACCAGCGCGGCCTTGAGCGTCTGCAGGACGCCGGGCGTGCCGGCTTTCTCCCGCTCCTCGATGTCCTGGATGAAGTCCTGGTCCACCGGGCTGACGTAGTCCACCGTACCGCCGCCGCCGACGCTCGGCGGCAGGTCCCGCTGGTAGAGCCGCTCATTGAACACCAGCACACCGCTCGAGCCAGGGCCACCCAAAAACTTGTGTGGCGAGAGAAAAACGGCGTCCAGGGACGGATCGCCGCCCGCTGCGCCCGGCTCCGGATTCATGTCGATCTCGACGTAGGGGGCACTCGCGGCGTAGTCGAAGCAGGCGTAGGCATCGTGTGCGTGCAGCAACCGCGCAATCTCGTGCACCGGCGAGCGCATGCCAGTGACGTTCGAGGCTGCCGAGAAGGAACCGATGCGCAGGCGGCCCTGATACTCCGGCGCCTTGAGCAACGCCTCGAGATGCGCCAGGTCCACGCCACCGTCGGCTGCCATATTCACCTCGACGACCGTAGCGAGGCCCTGTCGCCAGGTCACTTCGTTGGAGTGGTGTTCGTAGGGGCCGACGAAAACCACGGTTTGTCGGGTCAGGTGGAAACCCTGGAATTCCTCGAATCGGCCTGCGCCGAAAAACTCGCGCAACAGTCCGCCGACTGCCTTTCTCGTCGGGGGCGGCAATGCCACGCCGAGGATCTGCTGCAGCTTGTCGATCGCACCGGTCGCGCCGGTGCCGCAGGCGACGATGCGCCCGGACGGGCCCGCATTCACGGCGCGCTTGATCGTGTCCTCGGCCGCATGCAGCAGGCGACTCATACTGCGGCCAGTGAGGTCGTCTTCCGTGTGCGTATTCGCGTAGATTCGCTGCAGGCTTTGCAGGTAGCGCTCAACAAAGACCAGGCAGCGGCCGGACGCCGTGTAGTCGCAGTAGACCATCAGGCGCCGGCCGAACGGCGTCTCGAAGGCCGAATCGATGCCAACGATCTGCGCGCGGAGGAAATTGAAGGACCAGTTGGTCATAACGTGGGATTGTACGGATGCAGGGCCGGCTTGAGGTCCTTGTAAGCCCTTGAAAGCATTTGGAGCGGGTGATGGGAATCGAACCCACGTTAGCAGCTTGGGAAGCTGCAGTTCTACCATTGAACTACACCCGCATCTGGCGACGATTCTAGAACATGACTGACGCACCCGACCAGCGACCGATCCGGAGCTTCGTGCGCCGCGCCGGGCGCCAGACCAGGGCCCAGGACCGCGCCCTGGCCGAACTATGGCCCCGGTTTGGGGTGAGCCTGCCGGAGGAAGGCGCTGCCCGCACGCTCGACCTGACAGCCCTCTTCGGGCGTTCCGCGCCGTGCGTGCTCGAAATCGGCTTCGGCAATGGGGATGCGCTGATCAGTATGGCCGGGGCGTCGCCGGACCGGAATTTCCTGGGCGTGGAGGTCCATGCACCGGGCATCGGGCACTGCCTGCTGGCGATCGAGCGGGTCGGACTCACCAACGTGCGCCTGCTGATGCAGGATGCCGCCGAGATTCTCCTTGAACGGTTGGCGGATAGCAGCTTGTGTGGCGTCCATCTGTTCTTTCCGGACCCCTGGCACAAGAAGCGCCATCACAAGCGGCGGCTGGTGCAGCCAAAGTTCGTTGCACTGCTCGCTGCCCGAATCGCGCCGGGCGGCTACTTCCACGTGGCCACTGACTGGCCGGAGTATGCAACGCACATCAGGGAAGTATTGGCGGGAAATCCCGCTTTTCAGTCTGTGGAATGCCCTCCGAGCGGCCCGCTTGGCGGTCGTCCGCGCACGCGGTTCGAGGCGCGCGGCGAGCGGCTCGGCCATCCCATCTGGGAGGTGGTCTACCAGCGCAGTTCCTGAACATTACAGGTACTTTTGCGGTGTACCCATCGCAGCATAAATGCGCTATAAAAACTCTGGGCACAGACGGTCAATGCACATGAACGAGCGCGCCATCTCAATGAGCTTCGCACTGCCGGAAATCGGCAGCTGGTTCCGGGTTGGTGACGGCAAGACCTTCGAAGTGGTCGCCGTGGACGACAAGGACCGGACAGTGGAGATCCAGCACTTCGACGGCACCGTCGAGGAAGTGGACGTGAGCGGCTGGCACGAAATGGCCGCCGAGCCGATACAGGCGCCTGAAGACTGGTCCGGCTCCATGGACGTGGACAACGAAGACCTGCCGGAGACCGAAGAAAAGCATCAGGACTTCGACGACCCGCTGGACTTCGTGGACGGCTACGAGTCGTGAGAAATGGGGACACCTGAGAAATGGGGTCATGCCTAATCCGGGCTCGGGCGCCCCGCCGTGGTCGCCGACAGCTCGGGCGGGTCGCCCGGGCGCGTATAGAGC
>JANNJM010000080.1:0-54873 GCA_031395645.1 Gammaproteobacteria bacterium
GCCTCATTTATCGAATTAAAATGAGGCATGTCCCCATTTGCGGTCGCGCCTGAAGGCGCTCCTACGACGCGGCGACGACCTTTCGCGCCAGCAGTTCCTGCACCTGCGCCTCGGTATAGCCGGCTTCCCGAAGCAGTTCCCGCGTGTGCTCACCCGCACCAGGCACGTCGCGGTGTATGCCGAAGCGCGCACCGTCCATTTCCAGTGGCAAGGCCGGCAATCTGGTCTTTTCACCAGCCCGGGGTCCATCGGTAACAGTAATCGGCAAGAGCCCATTGCTTGCCGCCAGGTGTGGGTCGTCAAAGAGTTCCTCAGGCTTCGTAATCGGCGCAAAAGGCAACCCGGTCTTCTCGAGCTTGGCCATCAGTGCCTGCTTGGTGTAGGTACGAAAGGTCGCCTTGATGACCGGCAGCAGTCGCTCCTTGTGGGCCACCCCGGTCGTTATTGCCACCGAGAGATCGATCGGCGGCCAGTTCGTGGAGTTCGAAGGCCACGCAAAAATCCTTCCACTGCTTGTCGCTCACCACACCGACAAAAACCTGCTGGGCATCGCTGGTTTCAAACACCTGGTAGATAGCCCAGGCCGAAACGCGCACCGGCATCGGTGCCGCCGGCTTGCCCGTGACCGCGAATTGCGCCATATGCTGGCCGACGAGGAACACGGTGCTCTCGTACAGTGAGGCGACGATGTTCTGACCCCTGCCTGTTGCATGCCGCTGGTGCAGGGCCGCGATGATGCCGACGGCGCCGAACATGCCACCCTGCACGTCGATGACCGACGTGCCAGCCCGCAAGGGCTGCCCGGGGGGGCCCGTCATATAGGCAAGACCGCCCATCATCTGGGCCACCTCGTCCAGTGCCGTGCGGTTCTCGTAGGGGCCGCGGAGGAAGCCCTTCTCGGAGCAGTAAATCAGTCGCGGGTGCAGATTCCTGAGCGTCTCGTAGCCGAATCCCAGGCGCTCCATGGTTCCGGGGCGAAAGTTCTCGATGAGCACGTCGGCGCTGTCGATCAGTCGCAGTACCAGCTGGCGCCCGTCATCGGCCTTCAGGTCCACGCACAGGCTCCGCTTGTTGCGGTTGTACATGGGAAAGTAACCCGCCCCGGACCCCGGCAGGCGCCGCGTGCTGTCGCCCTCGACCGGCTCGATCTTGATGACGTCCGCACCGAGGTCGGCGAGGATGAGGCCCGCAGCGGGCCCCATGACCATGTGGGTGAATTCAATGACCCGCACCCCAGCGAGGGGCAAACCCTGTCGACCTGCCATGGCTCTACCTTTACTTAAGCCGTGGATTATCCCCCACGGCGACCCCATATAGAATATCGGCCTTCGGCCAACAGGACTCACGAATGACAGGCACGCACGACATCGACGTTCTCGTGAGCGAGGTGGGCCCAAGGGACGGCTTGCAGAGCATCAAGTCGAGCATGCCGACGGCAGCGAAAAAGGCCTGGATCGCGGCGGAAGCGGCGGCTGGGGTCCGCGAGATCGAGGTGTGCTCGTTCGTCCCTGCGAAGATCCTGCCGCAAATGGCCGACGCGGCCGAGATCGTGGCCTACGCCCGTACTATTCCCGGCCTCACCGTGCTCGCGCTCGTGCCGAACTTCAGGGGCGCGCAGGACGCGATCGCGGCAGGCGCCCACAAGATTGCCCTGCCCCTCTCTGCCAGTGAGACCCACAGCAAGGCGAACCTGCGCAAAACCCACGCGGAAGTCCTCGAAGACGTCCGCCGCATTGCCGATCTCATCCGCTCCATGCCGGCAGACCAGCGCCCTGGATTCGAGGGCAATGTAGCGACGGCCTTCGGCTGCACGCTCGAGGGTGCCGTACCGGAATCTACCGTGGTGGCACTCGCCGCAGCGCTCCTGCGCGCGGGCTGCGATGACATCGGCCTCTCCGACACCACGGGTTACGCCAATCCGGCACAGGTGCGCCGGCTGATTCGTCTGGTCCGCAAGGAAGTGGGCGACGACAAGCTCAGCAGCGTTCACCTACACAACACCCGCGGCCTCGGTCTCGCAAACGCCCTCGCCGCGCTCGAGGAAGGGATTAGCACGCTGGACAGCTCACTCGGCGGCCTGGGCGGCTGCCCCTACGCGCCAGGTGCGAGCGGCAACATCGTGACTGAGGATCTCGTATTCATGCTGGATGCGATGGGTCTCAGGACGGGCATCGACCTCGGCAAGCTGCTGAAGGTCCGGTCGATTCTCGCCGAGGCCCTGCCAGCAGATGAACTCTATGGCTTCACGCCGGATGCCGGCCTGCCAAAGGGCTATGGCGCAGGCGGTTGGGGCGTCGGACACAGGTAGCCTGCGTTCTGCCCGGGGCAGACAAAAAAAGAGGGCGGCACCCGCCGGATGCCGCCCCTTTCTCACGTGCCGAAATCAGTACTTGAAGTTTGCGTCCAGTTGCACCCGGTCGTAGTCCCTCTCATTGCCCGCGTCCGCCCCAATCTGGTTGAGGTAATACGTGAGCGCGAGGTTCCACTTTTCGCCGAACCCGTACCCACCACGGAACACGTGCCCCTTGGTGTCAGTGCCACCGCCACCAAAGTCCGAATCGGTCACCAGGCCCACAACTGCATCGGCCTCCAAGTCCTGGTAGGCGTAGAAGACGTCCCACGTGCCCTTGCCCTTCAGCTGGCCAAGCGTAAAGCCCGCTGCATACCCGGTGTCATTCTCATCCGCGTCCTGGTTCTGGACATAGTCGACAAATACGCTCGTTGGAACACCGAACAGGGAGAACCCGACCTCTGCAAAGCCCTCGAGCTCGGCGTAGTCGATGGCGTAGGCACAGTCAGCGGGGACAGTGCTGCCCAAGGGGTCGCAGACAAAGCTGTTGCCGAAATACTTCACCTTGTCATTGAGCACGAACGAGATGCTGTCACCCTGCACTCCGATATCGTAGTAACCAACGCCGGCAGTGATCCTGACCGCATCGCCGACCGGGACGGAAAATCCAGCCTGTCCACCCGCCGCGAACGTCGAACCGCCGTCACTGTCTCCATCGAGCCAGCTACCCAGCACATTGGCAAAGAAGGTTTCACCCTGGAACGTCAGCCCGAGACCTTCGGGATTCCAGTCGTTATCCCAGAGCATCGAGTTCTTGCCCGGACGGTAGAGAAAGTTCTTGAACTTGCCACCGGTCAGGCTCAGTCCCGGGACTATGCCCTTCTTGAAGTAGGCCAGGTCGACGAAGACTCCCTTGCGGGTACCGCCGCCACCGAGGGTCTGGTTGGTCGAAACCGGGTCCCCGTTCTCACCGGTGGCGAGGCCGAAACCGACCTCGAGATCGGCCTGCGGCTTAGCCGTGATACCGGCCCGGGCCCGGATCCGACTCCGGTTCCGTTCGTCCTTCGCCTCTTCGTCGATATTCTCGTAGCGATAGCGGAAGTCGCCCTGAATCGCGACCGTGTCCGCCCAGGCGGCGGCCGATGGCTTGGCGGGAGCGGCGACAGGCACTGCGGCGGCGACGGAAGTCGAGGGCTTCTGCGCCGCCTTCTCGAGCTCAGCAATGCGCTGGTCCTGGGCCTCAATCCGCTCGATCAGTTTCTGGACCTGCTCATCCGTGACGGCGCCGAGCGCTACCGGTGCGGTCAGCGTCAGGCCCGTAGAAAGGCCAAATGCCAGCGTGTATGCCAATCGTCTCATGGGTGTTACCTCGTCCTCTGAAGATGCCAGTGATCGGAGGCCGCGAGCCGGCTCAAGCCGGTGCGGCGGACGGGGCACAGTCTGCTACGGGACTGTTACGACTTTATGAAAAAGTCGCCATCCGGAAGGCTAACCGAAGCGCCCGGTCACGTAGTCTTCAGTGAGCTTGTGAGACGGATTCGTGAAGATCTTGTCGGTGGCCCCCACCTCGACCAGGCGGCCGAGGTGAAAATAGGCCGTCCGGTTCGACACGCGTGCGGCCTGCTGCATCGAGTGCGTGACGATGGCGATCGCGTACTTCTGCGCCAGCTCGTCGATAAGGTCCTCGATACGCGCCGTGGCAATGGGATCGAGCGCCGAACACGGTTCGTCCATCAGGATGACTTCCGGGTTCACGGCAATCGTGCGCGCGATGCAGAGGCGCTGCTGCTGGCCGCCTGACAGGCCTGTTCCCGGCTCATCGAGCCGATCCTTGACCTCGTTGACCAAACCCGCCCTCTCGAGGCTACCGTAGACGATGTCGTCGAGTTCAGCACGATTGGCGGCAAGGCCGTGAATGCGTGGCCCGTAAGCAACGTTTTCGTAGATCGATTTCGGAAACGGGTTAGGTTTCTGGAAGACCATGCCAACACGGGCACGCAGCAGGACCACGTCGGTATCCCGGGCATAGATATCCTGGCCGTCCAGCCGGAAATCCCCCGTGACCCTCGCGGACTCGATCGTGTCGTTCATCCGGTTGAGACAGCGGATGAACGTCGACTTGCCACAACCGGAAGGGCCGATCAGCGCGATAACTTCGTTGCGCCCAACGTCCAGGCTGATGTTTCGCAGGGCATGCGTGTCGCCGTAGTGAACGTTGCCGCCACGTACGCGAATAACGGCGTCTTTGGCGGTGATATCACCGACAGTATCCGGAGCAATGCGGTCAGTCTCCGCGGCATCGGCGATTACGGGCGCCTTGACCGACCTGACGCTGGCCAGGCCGCGCCTGTCGGCGGCCTCGGGCGTGGCCACGAAACCTGGTTCCTTGTCCATGAGCAGCATTATCGACAATCTCCCCTGCTAACCGCTACCACCGCCGCTCGAAACGGTTCCGTAACCAGACGGCAGCACCGTTCATGACCAGCAAAAACGCCATCAACACCATGATGGCTGCCGATGTCAGCTCGACAAAGGCCTTCTCGGGACTGTCCGCCCAGAGATAGATCTGCACAGGCAGCGCAGTAGCAGGGCTCAGTGGACCGCTGGGCACCTCGACGATAAAGGCCACCATCCCGATCATGAGTAGTGGCGCCGACTCACCTAGCGCACGGGCCATGCCGATGATTGCCCCGGTCATCATGCCGGGCAGCGCCAGGGGCAGCACATGGTGGGCAACCATCTGCATCTTGGAAGCGCCGATACCCAGAGCGGCCTCGCGAACTGACGGCGGCACAGACTTGATGGCGGCCCGGGAGGCAATGATGATCACCGGCAGGGTCATCAGCGTAAGCACCAGCCCGCCAACGAGCGGTGCTGAGCGCGGAAGGCCGAAGAAATTGATGAACACCGCCAGACCAAGGAGACCGAAGACGATCGAGGGTACCGCCGCAAGATTGTTGATATTGACTTCAATAATGTCGACCAGCCAGCTGCGTGGCGCGAACTCCTCCAGATAAATCGCCGCGGCAACGCCCAGCGGGAATGCCAGCAACACAGTTACCAGAAGCATGAAGAACGAACCTTTGGTCGCGCCCCAGATTCCCGCCAGTTCCGGCTCGCGCGAATCACCAGCGGTAAAAAACAGGGTATTGAAGCGCAACTCCAGCTGTTCCGTCGCCTGGAGCTTGGCGATCCAGGCGAGTTGTTGAGCACTGAAACGCCGGCCATCGCTGTTAGCGTCCGAATCAGCATCAGGCGCACGCCCCTTAACCAGCACATTCACTTCATCATCGGCCGGCAGCCAGAGCTTAAGCGTCTGCCCCAACAGTTTCGGATCAGCAACAACCAACTTCTGCAGCACAAAGACGCCGCCAGCGCTGACCAGGGCATTGAGGTCACGGCGGGACGCCCGGCTCTCAGCTTCCGGAAACAGGGTCCGCAAAGAGGTCTTTATCAGCTGACTATAGTCCGCAGACGCCAGCACGTCGGGGTCCCGCGTGCCGTCAGGGTCTATCACTGCGGGATCGAACTTAATCTCCAGGCGCACAAAGGCCTGTCGAAAGGCTCCGTAACCATCCCCGATAATGGTCGCGAACAAAACGACCAGGAAACTGACCCCGATGAGCACCGATACGAGGCCATAGAAGCGAAACAACTGCTCCTTGCGGTAACGACGACGCAGGCCGGCGTTTACCCGGAGTCGGGTCTCAGCGGCGGTGAGCGGGCTCATCAGTCGTACTGCTCCCGGTAACGGCGGACGACCTGGAGCGCAATGATATTCAGTATCAGGGTGACAACGAACAGCACCAGACCGAGAGCGAACGCGGCCAGCGTCTTCGGACTGTCAAACTCCTGGTCACCCACAAGCAGCGTAACGATCTGCACGGTGACCGTCGTAACGGACTCCAGAGGATTGGCAGTGAGATTTGCCGACAGTCCCGCAGCCATCACGACGATCATCGTTTCGCCGATGGCACGCGATGCTGCGAGCAGCACACCACCAACGATGCCAGGCAGAGCCGCGCGGAGGACTACCCGCTTGATCGTCTCCGACTTCGTTGCACCAAGCGCGTACGACCCATCCCGCATAGACTGAGGAACAGCATTGATCACGTCATCGGACAACGACGAAACGAACGGTATGATCATGATGCCCATTACCAGGCCCGCTCCGAGGGCGCTCTCTGAGGCCACGTCGAGTCCGATGTTGTCCCCCAGTTCGCGAATAACGGGCGCCACTGTAAGCGCGGCGAAATAGCCGTAGACCACCGTTGGAATGCCGGCCAGGACCTCCAGCACGGGTTTAATCACCCGGCGCAACGCGGGCTTCGCATACTCGGACAGATAAATTGCTGTCATGAGGCCGATGGGCACCGCAACGAACAGCGCAATGCCCGAAATCAGGAGCGTACCTGCAAAAAGCGGCACAGCCCCGAAAGCGCCCGACGACCCCACCTGATCGGCACGGATTGCCGTCTGGGGACTCCAGGTCAGGCCGAAGAGAAAGTCAGAGATTGGTACCTGACCGAAGAAGCGGGCGGCTTCGAAGGCAACCGACAAGAGAATGCCGAGAGTCGTCAGGATCGCGACCATTGAGGCTGCGATCAACGCCACCTTGACTGCGAATTCCACATGATTGCGGGCGCGAAACTGTGGCCGGAGCCGCAACCATGCGAACGCGAAACCGGCAAAGGATACGGCAACGATCAGCCCGGATAGCAGCCTCTGCGAGGCAGAACGCAGGCTGTTGTAGAGGTCCGCAGCCACCGCAAACTCTGCCCGGCGGCTCTCATCGACCATCTGGCCGGCAGCAAGGTTGCGAATATCGTTGAGCGTGAGACCAAGCTGGGCTTCCGGCTGGCTGCGCAGCGCATCGGGGAGGGATTGGACAATCCGGCTGGTGATGATGGTGTCACTGAACGCCGCCCAGACCAGCAGCAGGACCAGCCCGGGCAGCACGCACCAGAGAGAGGCGTAGTACCCGTAGTACTTCGGCAGCGAGTGGAGTCGCTGCGGGGGCACGAAGCCACGACCGATTGCCACCGCGCGCCGCCGCCCCAGAAAGAAGGCCGCAAGCGCCATCGCGGTGAGAATCAGGACCAGCGTAGAAAGGCGCATCGGCTGCAGTTCATCCTGGTTCTCGAACTGTAAAAAGCGGCAGCTCGCATCGCAAGCTGCCGCTTCCCGTCACTTTCGTCCGGCTTACTTCACCGGCGGCATCGTTTGCAGGGCAGTCACGCGCTTCTTGACAACCTGGTACTCAGCTGCCGGCATCGGCACGAGGCCGCGATCCGCCAGGTAGCCGTCCTCACCCATGGCTTTCTGGCTGGTGAATTCAGCAACGAATTCCTTGATGCCCGGTATGGCCCCAACGTGGGCCTTCTTCACGTAGAAATACAGGGGCCGCGATATCGGATACTTGCCGCTCGCGATGTTCTCGAAGGTTGGCGCCTGGCCATCGACCACCGAGCCCTTTACGGAATCGGCATTTTGCTCCAGGAAACTGTAGCCAAAGATTCCTACTGCATTCTTGTTGGCCTTCAGCTTCTGAACGATCAGGTTGTCATTCTCGCCCGCTTCCACGAAGCGGCCGTCCTCACGGATCGTGTAGCAGACCTGCTTGAAGCGATTCTCGTCCTTGTCCTTGATAGCCTTGATCCAGGGGAACGTCTTACAGCCCCCTTCCATTGCGAGCTCGACAAACGCGTCCCGTGTGCCGGAGGTGGGCGGCGGGCCCAGCACTTCGATGGTCTCGACGGGAAGCTTTGGATTCACATCCTTCCACGTCTTGTAGGGATTGGCCACCAGGGTCTCAGTGCCGTTCGGATTCGGCACCTGCTTCGCGAGCGCCAGGTAAACATCCCGGAGGGTCAGGGGCAAACCCGGTGCGGCCCGGGACTCGGCCATGACTATGCCGTCGTAGCCGATCTTGACCTCGACGATATCCTTCACGCCATTGGCGGCGCACGCCGCCAGTTCCGTCGACTTGATGGCGCGGGAGCTGTTAGCGATGTCGGGGTGCTGGACGCCCACGCCGCCGCAAAAGAGCTTGATGCCGCCGCCTGAACCCGTCGATTCGACCTTCGGGGTCTTAAATTTGCTGGTCTTGCCGAATTGTTCGGCGACGACGGTAGAGAACGGATAGACCGTGGACGAGCCGACGATGCTGATGTAGTCGCGGGCCGCCTGGGCAAGCGCCGGACCGGCGAGAACGGCCAGTACCGTGGTGGCTAGCAGGCCATTGAATAGACGAGATTGATTCACGTAGACCTCCGAACGGTTAAACCTTAAGGCTCCAACGCGAACAATCTTATAACCGGGATGTTAAGGAATTATTTCAGCCGTGCGTCAACTTGAGGCCGACCGGTCGCCCTTCGCCGCCTCCAGTTCCTGCAGCACGACCTCGCGCTCCGTATGCCGGATGTCCCTGCCGTGCACAAGGTAGACCACGTATTCCGCAATATTCTTGGCATGATCGCCGATGCGCTCCAGCGCCCGGGCCACCCAGCTGACGTCCATGAACCGGCGAATGGTCCTCGAATCTTCCATCATCAGGGAGATGCACTGGCGGGTGATCTGGTCGTATTCCTCATCCACCAGCTTGTCCTCCTCGATGACCGCAAGGGCGTCATCCACATCCATGCGAGAGAACGCATCGAGTGCGTCGTGGAGCATCTCCTGGACGTGCTCTCCCAGTGCCTTGAGCTCGCTGTAGGACGCATAGCGCTCGCGGTCGGTCGCCAGGTGCGATGCGAGGTACCCGATTTTCGCCGCTTCATCGCCAACCCGCTCAAGGTCCGTAATGGTCTTGATGACCATGACGATCAGACGCAGGTCGGCAGCGGCCGGCATCCGCGTGGCCAGGAGTTTCCGGCACTCCTCGTCAATATCGACTTCGAGCCGGTTGATCTTGTGGTCATCGTTGGAGACCCGCAATCCAAGATCGCTGTCGCCGGAGATGATTGCTTCAACGGCGGTATCCAGGTGCTGCTCGACGAGCCCACCCATCCGCAACACCTCGCTGCGCAGGTGTTCGAGCTCGGCATTGAAGCGCCTCGAGATGTGGTGACTGAAGCTTTCGGATTCCATGACGTCACTCCTTGACCGGGAGGAAGAGTATCAGGATAGCGCCAGCCGATCCCGCGGAAAGTGGCACACAAAGGAACTGCCCTGACCCAGGCGGCTGCGAATCTCGAGGTCGGCATCGTGGCGGCGAAGCGCGTGCTTCACGATCGCGAGCCCCAGGCCCGTACCACCCCGCTGACGTGCGCGCCCGCCGTCCGCGCGATAAAACCGTTCGGTAACCCGGGAGATGTCCTCCTCGGAGATCCCGATACCCGTGTCGCGAACCTCAAGGTGCCCCCCGTCCGCGTCCACGCTCCAGCGGATGGTGACTTCACCCTCGGGCGGTGTGTAGCGGACGGCGTTGGACACCAGGTTGGAGACGACGGACTGCAGCTCGGTTTCCTCGCCGAGCAGGTTGGCCGGGCTGTCCAGTTCGATCTCGATGGCGTCCGGATGTTCCGGGAGCGCAAATGCCTCCTTCCGGGCAGTGGACAGGATGGCCGCAACGTCGACCACCCGGTCCCTGGGGACGGACTGGCCCGACTCCAGCTTGGAGAGTTGCAGCAGGTCCTCAACCAGCCGCCGCATGCGCACCGACTGATCCTGCATCACCCGGATCGGCGGCTGCCAGGCCTCCGGAATTCGGCCGTCTTCGGCCAGTGCATCCAGGTAACCCATGATTACCGTCAGAGGCGACCGGAGTTCATGGGAGGCGTTGGCCACGAAATCGCGTCGCACACGTTCGATCTTCACCCGCTGGCTCACATCGCGGATAAGCAACAGCGTCTGCTCCGGACCGTAGGGAATCAGCCGGCAGGATAGCCAGGTGTCGGGACCGACTGGAGACGGAATATCGACTGCCTGCCGGTCCCCGGGGCTGTTGAGGTAGTCGATGAAGTCCGGATAGCGCAGGAGGTTCTCTATTCGCTGGCCACGATCCCTCCGGTTCTTCAGTCCGAGCAGAACCCGCGCGGCCTGGTTGTAGTTCACGATTTCGTGGTTCGAATTAAGGATCACGCCGCCATCCGGAAAGGCCTCGGTAGAGGCACGCAGATCCTTGAGAAGCTTTCGAAAGCGCTTGCCACGGCGCTTCGCTTTGCCCTTGATGAACTGAATCTTGGCGAACACGGGCGGCCAGACACCATCGCCGTCCGGGACCTCCGCGATCCGCCCCGCCGCCAGCCAGCGTTCGAGGCGGTAGAGATTATAGAGCTGCCAGAAGAGCAACCCGAGAGCGACCAGCAGGATGCCAAGTAGGGAGTGATCGTAGAGGAAACCAATGAAAGCGCCGCCAGCGAGCGCGCCGCCGTAACGGATCAGGGTCCAGGTCCAGACCTTCGGCATGGGTCAGGGTGCGGAGAAGCGGTAACCCGCGCCCCTGACGGTCTGGATGTAATGCTCCACGTTGAAGTCTTCGAGCACCTTGCGCAGCCGACGCACGTGGACATCCACAGTCCGCTCTTCGATGTACACGTTCTGTCCCCAGACGAAATCGAGCAGCTGAGTACGACTGTAAACGCGATTCGCGTTCTCCATCAGGAACTTCAGCAGGCGGTATTCAGTGGGTCCCAGCCGGATTTCCCTCTCTCCCACAAAGACACGATGGCTGACAGGGTCGAGTTGCAGGCCTCCGGCCACCAGGGGTTCATCTGCGGGTGGGGCGGCCCGACGCAGCACGGCATTGATCCGGGACAGCAGTTCGCGAGGGGAAAATGGCTTGGTGATGTAGTCGTCGGCGCCGCCGTCCAGGCCAAGCAGCTTGTCGCGTTCCTCGGCACGGGCAGTGAGCATGATGATGGGCATCGCCCGGTTGGCCTCTTCCCGCCGGAGGGTCCGGGTGAGTTCCAGACCACTGGAGTCGGGCAGCATCCAGTCAACCAGCAGCAGGTCAGGACGCGAGTCGGCAATCCGGAGGCGCGCCGAGGAACAGTCTTCCGCCTCTTCCACCTCGAAGCCAGCGCGGCTGAGGTTAAAGGCAATCATCTGCCGAATGGGCGCTTCGTCTTCGACAACCAGAATTCTGCGTGCGCTCATGGTGTTCCGTCACAATGCTGTTGCGGGTTAGTGCAACAGGGTTTTGTTACAAGCCCATTACGAACTCCATCGCCAGAGTGCCGATTGTGACATTCGCCGGTCACTGCAGGGGCATTTAACCGAAACGGTAACCAAAGCCCCGGACCGTCTGGAGCAGATTCTCGCAGGAGTGCGGCTCCAGGGCTGCCCGGAGCCGGCGGACGTGAACATCCACCGTGCGCTCCCCGATGCCACTCCGCCGTCGCCACACCTGTTCCAGCAAGTGCCGACGGGCGAGGACGCGCCCTGGGTTCTCCATGAAATACGCCATCAACCGGAATTCGACCGGCGCCAGGCCAATCTCGCGGACACCGACTGTGACCTTATGGCCCAGCTTGTCCAGCCGGATCGGGCCTATTTCGAGCACATTCTCCCGTGAAGGCGCCGCCGGCCGGCGCAGCGCGGCGTTCACGCGGGCGACCAGCTCCTCCTCCCTGACCGGCTTGGTCAGGTAGTCGTCAACCCCACTATCGAGGGCGTGTGCGACAGCACTTGCATCGCTGCGCCCGCTGAGCATGACGACTCTCGTCAATCGACCGTTGGCGTGCTTCCGGACGTACTGGGCGAGCTCCAGTCCGGACATGTCGCGAAGCATCCACTCCGTGACGACCATGTCGAAGGTGCGCTTTTCCAGGCAATCAACGGCCGTCATGGCATCGCCGGCGCAGGCAACTTCGTGGCCGACAGCCTTCAGACGGTCGTGGACCCACTCGCGGTCATCGGTATTGCCGTCGACGAGAAGAATCCGGGTCACGATCAGGAATGACGGGCCTTACAAGGGAGGGTGCATCTTCCCGGCCCGTCATTGCAGTCCCTTTACCGTCATGTTGCTGTTGTGTTACGGACACACCCGGCACGTCGCTCGACGGCGAAGCGGCGCCGCGGAAGAGCTCACCACCCACTGCCAGCGCGCGATGGTGTAGCTGAACGAGCGAGGTTGAGATGAGCTGGCGCAGACGCTGAACGTGCGTGTCAATGCGTAGCGCATCAGGCTGCTGTCGAAGGAGCACTTCCAGAAGCTCCAGATCCTGCGCGTGACCCAGCAGTGAGGCCAATTCCCGGAGGCGTGGCCCGACGGTCATGGCGCGTACAGGCGCCAGATCGGACAGCAGCTGGGTCTGGTTGGCGGCGTACTTTACCTGTCGCCGCCACGAGTGATATGCCGCTGCGGTCGCGTCAGGCTGCAAGCCTCCAAAGTCGGCAGCGCAACGCTCCCACTTGCGGTCGGCGCCGCGCCGGAGATCCCGGCGGCGAAGGTCTGCAATCGGAAGTATGGCCAGCCGGCGGTCGGCGTCCCCGAGCAGATTGCAGGCCGTTTGGATCTGGTTGCGCAACTTCGCCCGATGCGCCTCGAGATCCTGCGTCGCGCGGGCCGCGAGTGACTCCCGCAACATGGCAACGGACTCCGCAAGTCGCGGCTCGGTGACGCCGATCTCGAGATAGTCCAGCGCCTCAACGAGCGCTTCCGCATCGCGGGCGTAGGCCACGCACTTCTGGATTTCGCGAAAAAACGCGTTTTCCACGAGGGCTGAATAGGGCGCTGCCGGCTTGAGCAATTGCGCGACCGCACGGGCCCGCTTGCAGCATTGTCGCGCACGATGAATTGAATCCGCGGGCTCGACCTCCCACTGGGATAGCAACGCCAGGATCCGCGCGTTCTGCTCCCGCAGTACGCGCCGGATGGCCTTGTCGGCTGGTTCGTCTGATCCGATGAGATACGCCACGATCGTCGCCCGACGGGATTATTAGCTATGCTTTTGCCCGCTCCGGCGCGAGAGTCTAGCACCGGGCGCGTTGGCAACCGATTCACCCTGCTATTTTTCTTAAGAAAATCAATTATATGGCAAAACAATCCAAACGTGGTCTGCGGCGACTGGTGGATGCAGCAGGATATTCCGGGGCAGGTCTGGCCGTGGCGTGGCGCGGCGAGGAAGCGTTTCGCCAGGAGGTGGTCCTGGCGGTGGTGCTGCTGCCGCTTGCCATCTGGCTCGGGCAATCGAACATGGAGCGACTACTGCTGGTCGCGTCCTGGATGCTGGTCATGATCGTGGAGATCCTGAATACGGCGGTCGAAGCCACCGTGGATCGCATCAGCGACGAACGTCATCGATTGTCAGGCGAGGCCAAGGACCTGGGGTCCGCGGCGGTGTTCCTGAGCCTTGTGCTGGCGGCGCTGGTGTGGGGCACTGTCGCCTGGGGGCGCTTTGCGACCTGACGGAGCGCACTCCGGTATTCAGATGGCCGGTATTCAGATGGCGAACAGAGCGAGGCTTCCGGCCGCCAGGAGCCAGCCGAGCAGACCGCCGGCGAGCACATCAGTCGGATAATGCAGTCCAAGGACCACCCGCGAAACCGCCACACTGGCGGCGAACGGCACCACCACCCACATCAGTTGCGGGTAGTAGTGGACCAGCATTGTGGCGAATGTGGCCGCGTGCAGCGTGTGGCCTGAAGGAAAGCTGTACCGGTCAAGTGGGCTCACGACAGCGCGCACACCGCGGTGCGAGTGGAACGGTCGTTCGCGAACCAGGCGCCGTTTGAGGTACTTGTAGATGGCGACTCCAACGAGCCCGGTCAGCACCATGTGCAGGCAGGGAAGGATCGCGGGGATGCCGAAGACCAGAGGTAGGATCGCAACGAGCGTGTACCAGGCAACACCGTCGCCCAGTCGACTGACGGCCGCAAAGTAGTTGCGGACCAGGGGAAACCGGGCGGCCGAGTTGACCGGCAGGCACAGGCGCACTTCCAGGCTATCGAGCCGCGCGAACGCGGCGGGCAAACTGTAGTCCAGCATGCGTGCAACGCTCCGTCGGTAGAGCCGACGTGCACATCATCCGTGGCGCTGCTGACAGATTCTTGACGGTCTCTTTAAACTTTAATGACAGCGGCCAAGTACTTGTTTTATTTAACAGTATGAGCGCCTTGAGGCGCGACCCCACCTATTTATCGGTCCTGAATGTGATCGCGCCTGAAGGCGCTCCTACGGACTGGCAGCGGCGGGCACCTTCAGGCTTTCAACCTGCTCGCGGTAATCCTCAACGGCGTTCTCCACTTCCACACGCTTGAGGCGCGTAAACGGCTCGGCCTGGGCGAGCGCTCCGAAGCAGCCCTTCTTCTCGTAGCGATCCAGCGCCTCGTTCGCAACGCCCGCCAGCTGGACGTTCTTCTGGGCACAGCCCTTCAATCCCTGGGCGTCGCCGGCGGCTTGCTGAGCGAGGGCACTACGTTCCGCTTCAACCTGGCGCAGCTGCTCGGCGAGTTCCTTGTACTTGCCCACCACCTCGTTCAGGCGCGTCTCGGATGATTCCAGCCGGGAGCTTACCGACTGCTGGCCAGCCTCCGCACGACTGACTTTGCTCTCTGCAGCTCCGGCCCGGCGGGACAGCGCATCTTTTTCGGTACGCAAGGCCTTGGCATCCTTCTCCAGTTTGGACACCTGCTCCTTCAGCTTGGCGTTCTCGGCCTGCAGCGCCGCGCGCTCGCCCGCGAGCTGCTGCATTTGCTGTTGCAGGCGGGCCGTCGCGTCGCCGCCGGGCCGGCGCGCTTCCTGCGCAGACGCTGCAAGGGCAAGGAGGGACAAAACCATCAGCAGTGCAAATCGCGCGCCCATGTCCTGCCTCAGAACTTTGCGTTGAGATCGAGCTGGAGCACGTCGATCCCGAGAAACAGTCCGTCGATCTCGTCGGCCGACAGGTAGCGCAGGCGGGCCCAGGTGCTCTTCGCAAGACCGAGTTCACCGCCGATAATGTAGCCCTCGGCATCAGTTCCTCCGCGATGGAAGTCACTGTCAGTGAAGGCATCGAGAACTGCATCACGCTCGATATAGTTGTAGGCAACGAACGCTCGCCACGCTCCCGGACGGGCAATTTCCGGGTTTCCGACCCTGAACTCGAGTCTGTAGGCGTTCGCGCTGCTGCCGGGGCAAACCTCAATGTCGGGGCCACCCGGCGTGGGGTTGGATTTTATCCGGCAACTGGCACGCTCTATGACTTCGCTACGGTCATAGCCGATATTCGTCACGTAGTTCGCGGCCACATCAAGGACGAGATCTGGCCGAACCGCCCAGGAAGCCAGCACGCTGACGTCGATGATATTGAAGTCCGCTGCCAGAGCCAGCAGATCTGTATCGGGATCCGTATCGTTCCGAATACTGAAAACTGTGTTGCCCTTCTGGACAAACTCGGGCGCTGTGTAGTCAAGTAATTGTGAACCAGGCGAGTTCAGCCTGCCCGTAATGTTCGTGTAGTCAAAGTAGCCAATGGCCCCGCTTAACCGGAATTCGGGGCGGACGTCAGCTTCGTAGCCCAGCTGGGCCGCGAGCAACCACTTGTCGTCCCTGGAGAGCTCGACCTCCTGGATCGCATAGGCCCCACCCGTGGCAAAAAGCCCCCTTGCGCGACGCGGAAGGTCGGTCATGGATGGATTGTTCCAGGAGTACTGTGTTGTGAATCCATTGAACCGCACGTCGTTATCCCAAACCAGCTCAGTTGACTGGTATGGGTTGGGCGTACGTCCCGCCCAGAATTGGACCTGATTATTCGATCGGTCCGGCGATGTCCCGAGGCGCAGATAAGCTTCTTCCAATAGTAGGGGGAAGGTTTTTGCGTAGCTGCCCAAAGCCTGATTGCGGGTTACCGGATTGTCTTCGTTACCGGTCGCAAAGCGCACAGTCGCAAAAGCGTTCTCCGCAAGGCCGAACTGCGCACCAAGGCTTGCCTTCAACTGAAACCGGCTTTGGTCCTCGCTGGTATTCAGGAAGGCATCGGTTCCGGCGGGACCAATACCACCCGCTTCATTGATGGCCTGCACGTCGAAGTCAAGATCGTTGTCGTCGGCAAACATTGTGTACTCGCCTCGGACGCGAATATCGCCCGACCAGCGGGCATTGCGCACCCAGGACGGCAACGCCGCGGGCACGCCCCAGCCCTCCGCCGCCGCCGCCTTCTTCACATCCGCCACGACACTGGCCTGCACGTCCTGCTTCACCTGAGCAGTAATCTGATCCTGGACGATCTGGGGAACATAGGTCACCCGCACGTCGCCGGGTAGAACTGCAGCGTCAGCCGCCTGCGCCTCGGAGGTGGCTTTTTTCTGCGCGTCTGCCACGAGCTGCTCGGCTGCATCCCGGGTGAGCAGGCCCTGCTTCACCATTGCCTCGAGCAGATTGACGATGGTGTTGCGGATTACCGCAACGTCCGTAGAACCGCTCTCCTCCGCTGACCCGGTCGATGCGACAAGGATGAGGGCTGCCGCCGCGGCGGGGAGTAATTTGTTTCGCAACGTCATTTTTCAGGTCCGATTCGTCAGAGGGTGCGTGGAAATTCAGATACGGCTCACAATCCGCAACCGCACCGGCTGCGGCAGTCCGGCCGGCGGCATTTCGGATACCCGGCCGAGCGACTCCAGAGCCAGGACAAGATCGCGATCAAGCTGCTTATCGCCCGTCGAGTTCGCCACCTTGAAGCGCTGGATGCTGCCATCGCTCGACAGCCACAGGCGGACCACTACGGAATAGCGGTCGCGGCGAATGTCCCGGATTTCCGCCAGCTTGTCGATGAGGTCACTCTTCAGGATCTGCCCGTACCAGTTGTACTGGTCGCCGCTGCCTGTTCCCAGCAGGTCCCGGCCACCCTTGCGCCCGAGCAGACCGAAGCCATCGCCTCCAGCCACGCCCTCTGCGTCCAGGCCCAGCTGGTCGCCGGCGGGCGGCTGATCATCGGCCAGTTCCGGCTCGGGCTCCTCGGGCTCGGGCACATCAACCTCCTCCGGCTCTGGAGGCGGCGGTGGCGCCGTCTCAGGCGGCGGTGGCGGCCGGATGATCTGCACCTGCTGTATCAGCTTCTGCGCCGGCTTGACCGGGGCTCCCATGCTGCTGACGATGAGTCCGGCGACGAAGCCGACCACCGCAATGACGGCCAGCGAGATACCGACAATGGGCAGATAGCCGCGCCAGTTGTTGCCCTTCCGGCGGGCGCCCTGAGCTCTACCCGCCTGGTTTCTGCCGCCATCGGCCATGCTCGACTACTTGACGACCCGTTGTGTCACGAGGCCGAGCTGCGTGATTTCGAGCCGGCCGAGCAGGTCCAGCACATCCACCACCCGCTGGTACTGGATGGTCGAGTCCGCCTTCACGATCACTGGCAGGTCGGGATCAGCAGCGCGGTATTGGCGCAGCAGGGTTTCGAGCTCGGACAGGCTGACCGGGTAGGTATCGAGATAGATGGTGCCGTCGGCGGTGATGGATACCGCCTTGGTCTTGGGCTCGGCAAGGCTTGGCGCGGCGCTCGCCTTTGGCAGGTCGACCTTGATCCCCTGGACAGTGGCCGTCGTCAGGATGATGAAGATCACCAGCAGCACGTAGGCAAGGTCGAGCATCGGCACGACGTTCACCTCGTCGTACAGTTCGCCGTCTTCCTGGATCTCGGCCATCGTGTATCCCCTAGCTGTAGCGTTCGGCGAGCTTGGTGACGAACTCGTCGATGAAGACCCGGTTGTCAGCCACGATCTCCTTGATCTGGGACGCCAGCCAGTTGTAACCAAAGAGCGCCGGGATGGCGACTGCCAGGCCGGCCACCGTGGCCGCAAGGGCGGCGGCGATACCCGGGGCAATGGAATTGACGTTCACGTCTCCGGTGGCCGCGATCACCGCAAAGGTGATCATCACGCCAACCACGGTGCCGAGCAGACCCAGGAAGGGCCCACCGGCAATGGCCAGTGTCAGCAGTACCATCTGGCTGTTCAGCTTCTGTGTTTCGCGAACGTTGGTGGCGTCGATGGTTGCCCGGATCGCGTCGAGGGCCTGCGTGCTCAGGGATTCAGCACGGGCTGCGCCGGCACTGGAGGCAAATCGCTGCTGCACCTGTTGAATGCCCGCGTGATAGAGGTGATAGATGGTCGAACTCTGGTAGTGATCGTGGGATCCGGACAGCGCCTGCAGGACGTTGTGCTCTGCCTCCACTGGATCCTCCTCGGCATCCAGGCTCGCCAGATTGCCGGTGCTGGTGTTGTGGAAATCGGCGAGGAAGGCGCGGTTGTCTGCGCGGACGCGACGGACAGTGAGCACCTTGGTGATCATGACGATCCAGCTGACGACGAACATTACCGCGAGGAAGCCGATAACGATCCAGCCATCAACGGTGACCTGCTGGAGGGTGATCAGGAAATAGGATGGTTCACCACCCGACTCCTTCGCCGCGTCCTCGCCGTAGCGGACCAGCTTCTCGTCCTGGCCCTGGTTGGCAAACTGTGCCTTGATCCAGTCCGCCGAACGCGCCGTGTTGGCGATCGTCAGCTCATCCACCTGACCCGTCAGAAAGCTGTTGCCAGCGGCGCTGGCTCCAATGGTCAGCATGCCGCCCGTCTCGGCGAACTGGGAGTCGATGCTGGCAACCTCACGACCGTCCAGGTACAGGGCTACCCGCTTGGTGCTGATGACCGCGGTTACCAATCCCCAGCTGCCCGGCAACAGGGACGCTGCGCGCTCCGTCTCGACGGCAGCCACGCCGTCATTGACCCGGACATAGGGTGACAGGCCATCAATACCCAGGCGAACGAAGGGCCCCGCCGGATCGGCCAATTCCACGAGGACCGCATCGTCCTGCGGTGATTCCGGAATGTTCACCCACAGCGAAATCGTCAGCCCCCTGTCGGGCAGCAGACGGACCGTCGATGAAGCCGGCAGCCTGACGCTTTCAGCGCCGGTGAAGCGAATACCCGCACCGATCACCGACCCTGGATTGGCAGTGGCCGTCGACTCCGTCGCCGTATTGCCGTAGCTCGTGGCGTCCTTCGGTGGCACGCTCGCAAAGTGATAGGCGAGTACCTGGTTGACGTCGTAGCTGGCGCCAGCGTCCGACGCTGCGGGGGCGTCGGGATTGCCGTAGTACAGATAAATCGTGCCGCTGGTACCAGGGGCAATCGTCGGCACCTTGACCCAGACGAAGGCCATACCGGCAATCGCATCCCACGATTCAATGTGGAAGGCCAGTGGCGTTTTGTCGTCACCGGCGATGAAACGGATATCCGCCCCATCGGCCTTGGCGTCCGTGAAGTACCCGAAGTTGCCGGCATGCAGCCGGATCAGTACCGCAGCATCCTCGATGCTGGCCGTGGTGGCAGCCCCGGCCCCCGTGGCATCCAGGGTCAACGGCTTGCGGAAGGCCCACGCGTCGTCCCACCAGGCATAGGCGGAGTGCGGTAATAGCAGTGCAAGGACTAAAAAAAGACTGATGCTGCGGATCAATGGGCTGCTCCGGGGATCGGCGCTATGGCAACGGCCATTGCACCGCGACTGTAGGAACGCAGCGTGACAGGAACGTTACGGTACTGTGACGAGACTAGTGAACAGTGAGCGGCGAACTAGCCCCCACGACGCCGGCGCTCTTCTTCTTTGTCGTCTTCGTCGTCTTCTTCGCCGAAGCCCTCAATGAATACCTCGAGCCAGCCGAGCGCCGCCTCGGCCAGCGACCCGGCGCCGTCGGCGGACTCGCCGGCCGAGTCCTCCGCGGTTTTGGCCACGCCCGAACTAAGGCTGCTGACGCCGGTCAACGACGCGGCAATACCCGAATCTGCCGGGACGCCCGTCGAGATTCCCGCGACCTGGATGTTGTCAAGACCGACCACCCGTGGCGCCGCGATATTGAGGTTACCGGCCGAGCCGATGCCCGCGTCGCCGGCATTTACCTCGCCGGTCGGGGCAATGAGGTCGACGTCGCCGGGCTCAATATCATCGTTCGTGAGAATGCCGCGGATGCCACTGCCGGCGATGGCATCGGAGAATTCGACGATGATCTCCCCGGTGGGAGTCACTGTGATGCTGGGCGGCGGGGCTGAGATCGCCGACTTGGAGCCACGGCCGGCATCGATATCGCCACGGCTGGACCAGATGACGATATCACCGCCCTGAAGAGTGAAGACGCGCGATTGATTCACCAGCACGTCCCCGTCAGTGAAGATCCGCACCGCGCCCTCGCCCTGCGCCACGATACCGAGCTGCGCCGGAGATTTCGTGAAGCCGAGATTGGCCGGTAGGGTGGCAAGACCCACGTTCAGCAATCCGCCGGGTACCAGCAGATTCACGTCACCACCGTCGAGCGTGTAAATCCGGCTGAACACCAGACTGAGATCGCCGGCGAACGCTCCATCATCCGGGAACAAGGCCTGCACGGCGGCCTGTCCCCGGGTGAAGCCGAGATCTCCAGGCAGGTTGGCTTCCCGTCCGGAATCCCTCAATTCACGGAACAACATGTCCTCGACGAGCGGTCTTTGCTGCTCGCTGTCGAGGGCCAGGAAGGCTTCGCCGGCCGTTGAAGCCGTCAGCGCCGTATCGCCAGTCACGCTGGCGGTATAGGTGATCAGCCGGTCCACGAGCCCTTCGAAGCTTGGGAAAGAAATCTGGTCCGCGGGGGTCAGGCCGGCAACATAGGCAGCCTGCTCTTCGATCGCAAGAGCCGCATAAGCGGCCCAGACAGAGTCTGCAGTCAGGTCGGACTGACCCGACGCCTGCTCCACATAGTTGATCAGGGCGGGGGTCGTGTCATCGCCTGCGGTGAATCTTGTCAGGTCTGACTCGTATTGCTGATCCCAGTACCTGGCATTGAAAGCGGCATAGGTGGGCTCGCTGCCGAGGCCCGCCCACAGATCAAGGCCTGCGCCCGATGGCCCTGACAACGCAGGATTCGAGGTGCGACCGATGGTGGTAATGCCACCGGAGAAACCCAGATCGATGTTGCGGCCCGCAAACACCGCAAGCCGCCCCGGACCCCCTAGCGTGATTTCGTTGCTGCGGTCGGCCAGCACCAGGTCACGGCCGGCCGAAATCACGCTGGTTTGCTGCCCACCGGTGTTCTGACCCACCAGGGAGAGGTTGCGAATGTCTCGCCCGGCAGCGGCGTAGAAGTGCTTCGCCAGGTTGATGACGCCACCGGTGATGTTGCCATCGCGGGCGATGAGTCGGACGGGCACGCTGTCGCCGACGTGGATCGCGGCGCGCTCCGATGGCTCGAAGATCCTGAGCAGCCCATCACGTGTCGACCGTTGCGTTGCAACCGGCACTGAGTCGACGTTGGCATCGCTCATCGTGAGGGTCGTACCGGCCGTGAGATCCACCGAGTTTCCGGCTGCCAGTTCGAGCTGCCCCCGCGAACCGGGCAGGAGTCTAAGGTTGCCATTAAGCTCAATACCACCGGAGGGCGCGAACGCCTGGAACGAAGCCGGCAGTACGCCATACGTACTGGTCTGGGTGGCGACCGGTGTGCCCACGATGGCGCTGAAGGCACTGGGATTATTAACCAGCCGGATGTTCCCACCGGCGGCACGCACGAGCAGGGAGTCGGTTGGCAGATAGCTGTAGAAGAAGGTGCTGTCGCCAGGCAGCGGCCTGCCTGTTGTCGATGGGTTGATCACGCCTTCGATCACCGCGTTGCGTCGGGCCTGAACGTCCACGCGACCTTCACCAAAGGCAAGAACAGGATGTCGCGACCCGGCTCCCGCTGACAGGTCGCCGCCCGCCTTCAAAAGTCCGTCGCCACGCCACGTAGAGTAGACACCTCCCGCAACGTCGCGGCCCGCAACCACCTGCAGATCCCCACCCCCCCAACTGTCACGAATACCGGAACCATCGGCACGCTCCGCACCGGTGGTGAGCACGCTGGCTGCCAGGTTCAGGATGTCGCGGCCGGCGCTGACCCGCACCGTGCCGCCAGCCATCGCACTGACACCCTGGCGAAACTGTCCGATGTTGATGGCCCAGTCCGTGCCCTCGCCCGGGGAGAGGCTGCGAACGTTCCAACCGCTCATGATCTGGGTCGGAGCGACGGCTCGGATATCCCGACCAGCGGCCAGCGTGATATCGCCGCCGTTCTTCAGGTACGCAGCGGCGGTCAGGTAAGGCCCTTCCGGATCCGCTGCCGGCCCAGGCGGTATAGCCCGCTCCCCGGCGGTATAGACCACCGACCCGCCATTGGCGAACTGAATGTCGGCATCGGCGGCCACGACGATGGACCCGGTCCCAGTCCTGAGCACCCGGTTGTTCGCGAGGGTTACGCCGCCGGAACTGAGCGAGGTGATCTGGCGACCGGCGGTTGCCCAGGGCAGCGCGCTGGCCGTGGCCGCTCCGCCCACGAGCCGGAACGACCAGCTGTCACCAGGGCTCAAGCTCAGCGGGCTCGCCAGTGTTCCACTGCCACTGAACGCGTCGCTCAGGCTGTTGTCGAGGTCGAGTTGCCCGGCCGCGCGGATCGTCAGGTATCCCGGCAGGTCCGGGAAACGCCAGCTCTGCAGGTTCCAGTCGGCCGCCAGCCTGACATCCCCCGACCCGACCAGCTCCAGGCCCGGCCGGATCGCATCGCGGCTGCCGTCCAGCCCGAGCCGGCTGCGAATGGTGTCCGGCGCTGCAGCCATGTAGTCGTTGAGCGCGGTCCGGAAGCCCGCTATTGCGGCTGCGTCGATGGTGGGTCCGACGGCTCTGGACACGACGGGCTCCAGAATCAGCCGCCCGACGCCCGAGTAGACCGGGGCCAGCTCCGCCACGTTGAGGTCGTCGCCGTTAGCCTGCGCCCGGAGCAACAGCGTGCCAGGGCGCGGGCTGTCGGGGTCATTCACGGCGGGGGCCACTGCGATCGCACTGCCGGCCTGGACCCGAATCTGACCGTTGCGGCTGATCAGTGAGACGTCGCCGCCCCGACCCGCGTCGGCGGCGGCCGGCGTCGACGTATTACCAGCGTTGAGGCGGCCACCGGACCCGAGCGTGACGTCATCGCGCGCGGCCAGCACGATGCGGCCGCCACCAGCCGTGGAGGCATCGACGGTGCCCGCCACAGTCACTGATCCGCCGCTGGCGGCCAGCACCACCTCGTTGGCCCGGACGGTCGTGCCGGCGCTCACCAGCAGATCGCCTGCACCCGTTTCGATCTCCCGGCGCCGCGCAAACCCTCCGGCGTTCAGGAGACTGTTCACGCCGGCGAAATCGCCCAGCTCACCGGCGTACAGCCGGAACACGCCACTCTGCGCGCTCGTCGCAGCGCTCCCGAACAGCCCCGCCGCGAGGTCGGCATTGCCCGCGGCGAACACCGAGAGTGTTCCGGCGGTTCCCGCCACATCAGCAGCTGAGACATCGACACGGGCGGCAGCGTCCAGCGTCACGTCACCGCTGCGGGCCACGAGTGCGATGTCGCCAGCGGGCAGCACCACGTCGCTGCGGACGAGCGTCACGCGCTGCCCGCGTGCGTCCAGGTCAGCGCCAGCGAGCAACCTGAGATCCTGCTCTGCGGTCAGGCGGATCTGTCCCGCGCGATAGGCAAGGGACGTGGCGACATCGATGCTGCGGGCGTCAATTTCAAGTGCCGAGCCGAGCCCGCCAGTCAGCACCGTGGTGGCTTCTGCCCGCAGCAGAGCGACCTGGCGGCCAGGTGAGCGGATCGCCAGGGACGACCCCGGCGCGCCAGTCAGCAACGCGGTCCTGAGTTCCACATCGTTGCCGGACACCAGTGCGAACGAGCCCTCCGCCGAAACCCGGTTAGTGCCCTGCACAACCGTCCGCCCGAAATTCCCGGTGGCGACGGTGCCGCTCTCGAGACGGACTTCGTCACCGCCCAGAACCAGCGTACCGGTACCTGCGGTGAGCACACTGCCGGTGCTCGCTCCGGAGTTCCTGAGCACGACCGTGTTGGCCGTGAGCGTCGCGTCGGTACCGGAGCCAAGCAGAATGGGGGCATCGACGATGAGGCGCTCGGGGCGGGCGCCACTGGCGCCCAGTGAGACTGGATTCCGGAAATCGATGCCAGTCCCGGCCTTGAGCTGCAGCTCACGGAGCGCCGTAAACCCGCCCAGGGTCTCGTTACTCAAAGCGAGGCCATCGGCAACCTCCAGCTGGTCTGCACCCAGAACGATCCGGCCGGAACCGAGACTTAAGGCCCCGCCGCCCGCGTCGATGCTGCCGAACGACCGGGCAATGCCGCCGGCCTCCACGGCCACCGAGCCCTGGGCCACCAGGCTGGCCCCCGCGGCGATCCGGATATTGCCGGACTGCGCGGCGCCCGTCGGGCGCAGGACATCGACAGGACCGTTGCGCGAGGCGCGCAGCAGCGCTCCGCCACCGTCGCCTGTGCTGTTCAGTCGGAGCTGCTCACGGGCCGCGCTGCTGACGGCGACTCCGCTGGCCCGGAGTGACGAATTGGCCTCGAGACTAATCTCATCCCTCGCCACCAGAACCACTTCTGGCAGGTCGAGTACCGCGCCTTCCGCCAGGGTCACCGAGGAGGCTGACGGGGTGATATCGGTAACGCCATTCGAGGTCGCCCGTGTGCCGCCGATCAGCACGCTGGCCGCGCCAAGGGACGCCAGTCTTGAGGCCTCGACCTCGACCACCCCGGCAGTTCCGGCGCCGGACGCGGCCACGATGCGCAGCCGGCTGGCACTCAGGTCGACGCGCGCACCGCGGCCACCGGTTGCGGGTGCGGGTGCGGACCGGAGCGTGCCATCAAGTTCCAGCGCTTCACCCACGAGTATTCGCAGGGCGCCGGCGTCACTCGCCAGGAAGGGACTCGCCAGATCCTGGCTGGCAGCGCGCGCCGCGAAGAATTTGCTCGCAAAGGAGTCGCGGTACTCGGCCAGCTCCCGGGCGTAGCTACCGGGGCGGACTGCAAAGCCGATCGTCCGGCTGTCGCGCAGGCCCGTGCCACCCACCGTGCGGTAGCCCGCGACGACGGCAGCGCCGTCCGGCAGCGCGGTGGACGTGCCGGGAGCGAAGTCGATGGTGCCGGCCACGGCCTCCACCAGCACGGCTCCCGGCAACAAAGCGTAGCGCGCCGGCATCAGGGCGTATTCCCCGGCTGCCAGCAGCCCCGCGACACCCTCCAGGTAGACGCTGTCGCCGGGCCGCAGCGACGACCCCTGGTATTCCTGGGTGTCGTAGGGTGCGAGCGTCGCGGCGCGCATGGGCAACAACGCAAACAGGTTCGGGTTCTGCCGGGGCGACAAGGCATCTTCTGAGCCACCGGGCCCTGGAATGAACTCGTAGGCGTAGAGATCGCCGCCTCCCGAGACGTCGACCGTCGCGCCGGTTGCAATCATCAACCGATCGCCCTTCAGCTCCACGGCCGCTTCGGGTGGCGCGGCTATCGGGTCAAAGATCTGGGTTGAATCGAGCACCGGCTGATACAACCAGTCGATCCCGGCAACGACCCGGCCAAACGGAATACTGAGGCCCTCCGCGGCTGTCGAGGTGAGGCTGCCGGCGGCCAGTTGCAGGGAGTCTGTCGCCGCGAGCGTGATTCGCCCGAGAGGTGCGCGCAGGATACCGCTGTGCTCAATGGTGGCTGCCCGAATTGCGAGTTCACCAGCGCCTGAAAGCACCGGCGTGCTGGCACCGGTACCCGGCAGGATCACCAGACGACCACCCCCCTCAGGCGCCACGTCGATGCTGAACCGGCTGTAGGTGGTCGGGTAGAGTTGATTCGCCTGCAGTGTCAGGGTACCCGCTGCAGAGAGCGAGCCCCGGAGGCCCTGGCCCTGCCCGGACGCCTGCCCGATGAAGCGGATGTCGGAGCGGGATTCGAGGCGCGTCGACCCAATGCCCTGCAGGGCCAGTCCGCCCCGCACATCGATCAGACCCGCAGACGCCGTGAGGCTTGCGCCGCCACCTGAAGCAGCGCCGGGTGCTGCGGGTGACTCGATCGCAGGGCCAAGGGACAGATAGTTGGCCGAGAGCGTTACCGCGCCGGCCCCCGGTACCGCGCTGAGGTTCGGCGCCTGGAGACGCAGTGCGTTGCTGACCGCAAGCGCCGTACCTTCCGCAAAGACGATGGCGTCGTCTGGCGCCGCACTCAGTGCGTCCTGGTTGTCGGCACGCAGGGTCAGGTTGTCGAAGCCCCCGCGGGCCACGATCCCGGGATCGAAGCGGGCAACCCCGTTGGGGTCGCCGCCATCGGGCGCAGCTTCTGCGGTGATCCACAGCTGGCGAGGCGACGTGTCGAAGGGGTTGGGGACTTCGGTGCCGACCGTAAAACCGGCCCGTCGGCTGATCGCCACGCTGAGCGTGCCGCCTTCGGGACGCTCCGGGCCGTTGCCGCCGGAAAAGCCCCGCAGATCGCCGGCCAGCACGAGGCTCTCCGGAGCAGTCAGGTTGATCGCACCGCCGCGGCTGGCCACCACACGCCGCACCAGCGTTGGGGCAGCACCATTGGGGGCAGAACCCGTTTTAATATCCAGCTCCGTCACCGTGCCACTGACGTCGAGCACCGACCCCGCGCGCAGCTCAATCGCACCCCGCTCGGCATTCAGCGTGATCGTGCCGCCGTCTGCCACGACGCCGCGCCTGAAACCCAGGTCATTCGGTTCGAGCGTCACGACACCGACGGCCGCGAGCCGCGCGGTTACGCCGACGAAGATGCCTACGTCCGGATTGGCTCCAATCTCCAGCGCGCCGCCCGGAGTGGCCAGACGCGCCGAGATCTGACCGGCGGGCGCGGATATTTCCCCATCGAGGCGAATACGGCTCGGCGCCGCCAGGTTCACGGTGCTGCCGGTATCCATGACGATCCGGCTACCCGTTCCCAGCAGCAGGTCGCCCACCGTCGCGGCCGTGACCAGACTGTGCGGTTCAACGGCAAGACTCAGGCTCGTAGCCGGGCGGAGGTAGTCAGGAGGCAACGCCACGGACGTGAATTCATCGAGGCGGGTGCCGCCTGGCGCCAAACTGGCGGCTGTCCCGAAGGTGCGCAGCAACTGCCCGGGTCGAACCTCGGTTCCCGGAGCCACGGCCAGCGTCTCGACGGCATTGCCATCGGCATCCACCAGTCTTTCGCCGGTACCGACCAGTCGGAAGGCGCCGAAGCCACCGGACTGGAAGGTGCCAGCACCAACAGTCAATGGCGCCGGCGACGCGGCCAGCGGATCGCTCGTTTGCGGCTGGATTCCGGCGCCGTCGACGATACGAACCTGATTGGCGGCGAGAGTCAGGGAGCCGCCACGGTCAAAGCCGAAGGCCGACAGGCGCAGGTCGCGGCCGATCGCAAACAACGCACCGGCACCGCGGGCCTGCAGGGCTACCTGGCCGGCCGAACCGGTCTCGAAGTCGCCGGATGAAGTCAGTTGCGCGCCGGCGTCGGCGTTCATGGTCACGTCGTCGCCAATCACCAGTTCGCCGGTCAGGGCGCGCACCGACAGGTCGACGCTGCCGCCGTTCAGGAACAGGGGCCGCAGGTCGCCGTTGCTGCCCAGGGCGGGATTGTCGTTGACCCAGTCACCAGCCACATCGAGCGTGACACCGTCGGCCACGGTCACACCAGCCCTTCGATCCGGTTCCAGCCTGGCATCGTTGTCGATCTGGACGGCCGTGGCGCGAATGGTCCCCGCGGGTGCCCGGACGTTGGCGCCGAGGTCGACCACGGCGGCACGCAGGTCCAGGGTCGATCCCGCCGCCAGGTCCAGCGGCGTATCCGGGCCGATGCTGATGACGCCGTTGCTGAACAACTCGGTGCGGGTGAAGCCGCCGGCGGTCAGGTAACGGGTGGGCAGCTCCAGTCGGGTAACCGAGCCGGGCAACGCGGCGTCCGGCGCCACGATCACCGGCACCACGTCCTGCACAAAGCTGATCGATGGTGCCCGGTAGTCGGGGATGGGCAAGCCCTGGCCGTCCGGCACCCCGACGATCAGGCGCCCGCCGAGCGCCCGATCGGATGCGTCCCGCTGCAACAATCCGTTGGTGACGGTGCCCAGCAGTTCGCCATTAATCACGAGGCCCGGCGCTGCGAACGACACCGTGCCCGCGTCGCGCCCTTCGGTGTACCCCGGGTCGTAGGGGCCGTTCAGTGCGGACCGCCGTGTCTCGACGACGCCCCACTTGCTGTAGACCTTGTCGGCCGTGCCGTTGACTACCGCGCGGTACACCTGGTCCGGGCTGGCCTTGCTGATGTCCACAGCTCGGCCGTCGGCCGTGATCAGGGTGGAGGTCGGCACGACACCGCCGGTGTACACGACCTTGCCGCCAGACACGTCGACGGTAGCGCCCTCAGCCAGAACGACGTCGCCCTGGGAGGCAAAGGCGACGCTGCCGCCGGCCGCGGTGCGTTCGCTGATGTCCTTGGGAATGGCTGCCACCGCGCTGCTGACGTCCGCGAGCGGCGTGCCCACCCGGGCATCGACGAGCACCTTCTGGCCGCGCAGGGCACCATCCCGCTGCAGCGGCGAATCGCGAAGTTCGTTGGAACGGAGTTCCACTTCCACCGAGTTGCGCGCGACTGAGGTGGTGGCCGTCGATCCGGACACGTCGATCAGGCTGCCCGCGGCGAGCCGAATGCGTGAATCAGGATCCACCGGAAAAGGTGCAGACTCCGTTCGTTGCGGGACGGACGGATTGGCAACGGCCGTGAGGCTGACCTGACCGCCCCGCGCCCGGATCGTGCTGCCCGCAGCCATGCTGATCTGCCGGCCCACGATCTCCACCCGGGAGGGCGCCTGTGCCTGTTCATCCACAGCAGTCGTCGTGTCCGCCGTGTCGGGCGTAATCTCGACCGTGCTGCCGGTGCCCAGCGCAACGCGACCGGCGTTGGCGGTGGCAATCACGGGACTCGCACCGCCGCTGACACTGACCGTATCGCGGGCGAGCAGCCGGATGGAGCCGTTGGCCCGGACTGAGGTCGTGGCGGAAATCCGTCCGTCCTGGTTCACGGCGAGTCCCACCAGCGTGGTGTTGCCCTGGGCGGTCGCAATCTCGCCGGTGAGCTGGTTCCAGGACTTGCCGCCACCGTCAACTTCGACGAGCAGGCCCCGCAGTTTGGGGTCCCTGCTGGCCTGCAGGTAAACCTTGGTGCCGCTGGCGAGGATCACCTGGCCGGATTGCGCTTCGATCCTGCCGGCGTTCGCGACTTCCCGTCCAAACAGCGCAATGCGCCCGCCACCTGCCGGGTCCGCCTTCAGGGTGGCGCCTTCTTCGACGACTACGTTGCCTGCAACAGGCTCTCCTTCAGCGTTGGTCGCGCTCGCAAACGCCGGCTTGCTGCCGATGAGCAGATTCGGATTGAGGATGCCACCAGACACGGCCTCCTCGTCGATATCCAGACTCGAAGCCAGCATGCCTGACACGTTCACCTGGGACCCGCGGCCAAACACGATACCGTTCTGGTTGATCAGGTAGACCTGACCGTTCGCCGACAACGTGCCAAAAATCTTACTGGGGTCACCCTGGAAGATCCTGTTCAGGGCCAGCGAACCCTTGCCCGGCTGGTTGAAGTTGACGGTATTGCCGGCGTCGATGTTGAACTCGGCCCAGTTGTAGAGCGCCTTCTCCGTTGTCTGGTTGACGTCCAGGCGCGTCCCGGCGGGATTCGTGACAGGCGTCGCCGCCCCGCTACTCACCCACACCGACGGGCCGGCACCGCAGGTGCCGCCGGCGCAGGGCACCGGCAGGCCGGCCGACTGCACGACGGGAGCCAGACACCACAGGGCGATGCCGACCACGAGACCCACCCTGTGGATACTCCGGCGCATGCTGTTCAGGGAACCCATGGCGTGGTCTTCAGAATCCGTAGCGCAGGGAAAAGAGCCAGCGATCATCGTTGGCGGCGGTAGCGGACCCGGCACGAAACGGCCATGCCCAGTCCAGGCCGGCTGACAGGCCCACCCAGTTCAACCGCAAGCCGATTCCTGCACTCGCTATTGAAAAGGTATCGTCCTGGCTGGCCTGGGCATCCTTGATCCACAGGGAAGCGGCATCGGCGAACAGGAAAGCGTAAAATTTTTCGTCCGTGAGCAACGGCACAGGCAGCCCGGGCGTGCGCCATTCGAGCGCGCTGCGGACCCCGTAGTCGCCCAGCTGCTCGGCTTCAAAGTACCCGCGAACGCTGTCGAGACCGCCAGCGGAGAACTGCTCGTTCGTGATCAGCGGCTGCGCCGTCAGCTGCGCACCGAGCCGCCAGACGAGCGAACTCTGGCGCCAGGCCATCTGGTTGAGCTCGTAGCTGGCGGCCAGGTAGGAGTAATTAGGCCGACCCTTGAAGCGCTTGTCCGCGAACTCCGCGCTGCTATTACCCAGTCCTCGGATCCCGAAGTTCAGCCCCGCACTGAACGACTGGGTGCGCCCCTCGCCGGTCAGCGTGCCGTTCCACGCGACGGACCACTGCAGATAGCTGATTGGTGTCTCGATATCCAGCATCCCCTCCGCATCGAAGCCGATCGTCTCGTCGAAGTTCTTGTAGTCCAGGCCAAGCAGGACGCTGTGGTAGAGCGCCTCGCCCGCGGGTAGCGGTAGCGCGGCCCGGAAGCCGTAGATCTCACCCTTGCCAAGCACGTTGACGTTGCCGCCGACCGTCGCGATGTTGCTGTCGCTCTTGACGCCGTAAATCACGAAGGTGTTCGGGGAGCTTTTGGGCTTGAGCGAGTAGGTGGCGATAAACACCTCGGTGTCGTCCGAGTTCTCCGGCGCCACCTGGTAGTTCAGGCCAACTGAATGCTCCCGCTGCCAAAGATTGTCGTAGCGCACCGCGGCGTTGAGGCGGGTGGCGCTGGTCTCGGCGGAGTTGCGATTGTTGAGTTCGAGCGAACCGTGCACTGGCAGTTCGTCCTGGACTTTCAATTCAATATCCACGGTGCCCGGTTGTGCCCCGGGGCGAAGAATGGGCGTCAGGCTGCGATCCGGGGACCGGGCATTCAGGGCCGTGATCTCACTTTGGAAAGACGCCAGCCGCGGGACGCGCCCGGAAGTCGCTTCGGGCAGCTGCTCCCGGATCCAGCCATTGCTGAAATAGCGGGATCCGGAGATCCTGACCCTGCCAATACGACCTTCCGTGACGGCGAGTACGACGATGCCTGCATCCACCTGCTGTTCGGGCAAATCCACGAAGACGGTCGGATAGCCGGCATCCCGGTAGGCCTGTTCCAGACTGGCCCTCGCCCGGTCAAGGTCCGCGATCGTCTTGCCCGGACCCAGCGAGGGATAGGTGGCGCGCTCGATAACCGACGCGTCCAGCAATGTATTGCCCCGCACGCGGAACTCCAGGACAGCGAAGGGCGCGGGGTCCTCGGCGTTGGTGACGAGTGGCAACAAACCGACCATGCAAAACCACAGGATGGCGGAGACACGATTCAAGAGCGGCCTCGCGTCGCAGAAGCAGGGGGGCTGAAAGACACCGGCGCCCAGAAGGGCGCCGGTGCAGCAGGCTTTCAGGGAGAAACTGGCTAGCCAGCACGGGCCTTGCCGCGCGACCGGACCGCAACGGCGCCGACCGCCGTCGCGAGCAGCCACAGGGCCGGCGGAGCCGGCACGACCGTCGTCGCCACGATGTTGAGCTTCGCCGTCGCCAGATCGACTACCGCTTTTGCACCACCACCCAGTTTCGTCTGGGTCGCAAAGCTCGTCGCCGCGGTGCCGAAGTTGAGCACGTAG
Organism: Gammaproteobacteria bacterium; assembly: GCA_031395645.1. GTDB lineage: Bacteria > Pseudomonadota > Gammaproteobacteria > Steroidobacterales > SHZI01. The sequence goes on from JANNJM010000080.1 coordinate 31,809, forward strand.
AGAAACAGGTCAGCCGTGCCTGACGCCGTATTGCAGCCGAGCACGTTGCCCGTGCAGGTCCCCGCCTGACCCCAGTCCTCGTGACTTCCGGAAACGTAGTTGCCATTCTCGCCGGAGGAGAATGGCCCGAAATCCACGTTGGTGGCGGAGGGGTCCGAGGTGTTCAGTCGCGTGACGAACGTGTTCAGGTTGGCAAACCAGGTGCCGCGAACGGCGTTTGCCAGGTTACCGCCGAGGGGCGGACCGGTTGGAGCGTTATTCGCGGAACTGTGCAGATAGGTGGAGGCTGAAGTGCCGTTGGGCGCGCTACCTGCGATAAGCGCCACCCGCACGCCGGACAGCCCGCCGGCTGCCGCAATGAAACTGATAATGTCGGTCGTCAGGTCATAGCTGTCGCCAATCGCGATGGCTCCCAACTGTTCGCCGATATCCAGGGTGACAGAGGCACTGTCGGCGTTGACAAAGCTCAGCAGCCCACTGGTACCGCCTGCTGCCGTGATGCCAGTCACTGTGGCCTGGGCGTTGGCCCCGATCAGTGCCAGGCCTGCCAGGATGGCGGCGGTGATGTTCTTGCGCATTTGAAATTCCTCCAACAACTTAATGGGAACAGGCGGTATGTATCTGATTTACCGTGTGTATTGTGCGGATATCAGCTCATCGGTCGCAGTCATTTCTGCGCCTCTGGGCCTAAACGTAGCGAGCCTTTGTGAAATTCCCGTGACATTTTGATGACCACTTCGCCAGGGGGGTGGAAGCCGGCGCCCGAGGGCGCCGGCTTCCTTCTTCTTGTGGTCTCCGTGCAGGCACGCAAGTCTCTTGGGCAACTTACTCCGTATCGGCAGCGGGGAAGACCAGCTGGGGCTCGTTGCAGTTGGAGCCGCCGAAACCGACCAGCTTGGAGGTCCAGCCCACCGGGTTCGCCGCGCTGAATACCAGGTCCGGCGCGCCGTTGAACGGCGTCGCCAGGATGCCGTTCAGGCCGGAGGCCGCAATCGCCTGCGGATTCGACACGTTGGTGTTGTAGAGCGTCAGGAAGGCGTTGCGCGCAGCAGCCGTCGAGCGGCCGCCAATGGCCGGACCATCGATGAAGTCCGTGTTCCACTGCACCGTGGACTCGTGGTAGTAGCGATAGACACCGGTGGCGGCGTTCGCCACTGACGGCGTGACGCCGTCGATCTGCAGCTCCTTGATATTGGCATTGGCGCCCGCGTTCTCAAGCGAGTTGATGCCGATGGAGCGCGACAGGTCAGCAGCGGTGGTCAGGCAGGTCTCGAGATTGCCCGATGACGAGTTGAGGACCACGTCGTAGTTGGCCGGGCGGCCAGCAACGACGCCGTCATCCGAGGTCTCGTTGAGCGCCGGCAGCGCGCCGGCCGTGCCGCAATAGGCAGACCCGAGGGCCAGGTGCGTATGCCCCGACATCGTGCCGGAGGTGTTGGTACGCAGGCAGACCTTGAGGCCGGCAGCCGCCTGGGCCGGCGACGGAGCAACGCCCATGGACCGCATCACGTCGCCCACAGAGGTGTACTGGCCGGACATGACGCCACGCCAGGCCTCGTAGGAGATGTTATTCAGCGGGAAAGTTGAACCGGCCTGCACCGACCACACGAGCTGGTAGGAACCCTGGCTCGTGAAGCCGCTCGCCGTCGTGCCATTCAGCACGTTGCGCTCGGCGACCGTCAGCGGATCTGGCTGACTGGTATCCACTTCGATGGACACTGCGCCCAGGAACTGCGGGTCTTCATCCGAGATGCCAGCGTCCGGGATAATGCCGGTGACGTTGAAGTCGGCGCCGGTCAGGCCCGTGCACTGTTGAACGGTGGCGTCGACGCCGTCATTCGTCGGGCACGTGGCGGGATTCAGGAAGCGAATACCCGCCGGAACAAGGATGGGCTTCAAACCGAGCAGCGAGCCACCGTCCGCGCGACCGTAGAAGGTCACGGTGTCACCCGACAGCTCGGCAGGAATGGTGCTGTCCTGTGCAGAGGTTTTCAGCGTGCACGCCGTGAGGTTGTAATTCCTGACGTTTACGCTGTACTCGTACCGGGCGATCGTGCCGGCGGCACAGACCTTGGAAGCGACGGCAGGCGTGACCGCTCGGGCGGCGGAAGCACCCGAAATGTAGAATGAATGTGTGGTGACGGGCGACGCGGCATACGCGCCACCGGCCCCCATCGATGCCATGGCGAGTGCCAGGGCGCTGACTTTAGCGTGATTCATTGAGTCTCTCCTGTTGAAAAAGTTAAGAGTTTGGCAATCAGGCAGCCAGGCGACGCCGGGCAACCGTCAGCAGGCCAATGGCGCTGCCGAAGAGCCATACAGCGGCCGGAACCGGGACCGCAGTAATGACCAGATTGCTGTTCGCCAGGTCCAGGTAGGCCCGTGCGCCACCCTGTGCCGCCAGCAAGGGCTGCACGTTGGCAAACTGCAGCGCGTTGGTGCCGAAATTGACGAGGCGAAGAATGGCCTCTTCGTTGCCACCAACAAGGTTGCAGACGTTGTCGTTGCCCTGGCAGGTGCCGGCCGTACCCCAGTCGTCACGTCCCTGGCCAAGGAAGTAGTTGCCGCCAGCACCGGCCGTGAAGGGGCCGTAGTCGATATTTCCGGCGGCAGGATCGCTGGTGTTCAGGGCGGTGATGAAGCTGGTCAAAGTGCTGAACCACGTCCCGCGAATGCCGTTGGAAAGATTGGTCATGCCGGCATTGTTGGACGAGTGCAGGTAGGTCGCCGTGGAAGTGCCATTGGTCGCCTGACCGGCGATCACGGCAAACTTCACGTTGGCCAGGCCACCCGCCGCTGTAATGAACGAGACGACGTCCTGCGTCAGGGCGATGGCGTCTGGCGCAACCAGCTGGGCAATCTGCTTGCCGAGATCCTGAGTGATGCTCTCATTGGTTCCGTTGGTGATGGTCAGCAGGCTTTCCGACCCGCCGACAGCCGTGGCGTTCAGTGTCGTGGCATTGGCGTTGGACAAGGCCAACAGCGTCAGCGCCGACACAGTTCCTAGAGTTTTGGCAATCGAGATCATTTTAATTGTCTTCCTACGTAACATTTACCCTGAGCAAACCAGCCGATTCCGGTGACCGACCGACCTGCCATGTCGTCGCAACTCGCCGGCAAGGCATGTTGTGACGGGCGTCACGTTAAGGGGGCTGCGCGTCCTGGCAATGACGCGTGCGTGAACAAATCGCCATAAAAGCCTGCCGCTCGTTATTCGCGCAGGCCCGTGGTATTCACGTCTTCGTCACACTTGCGCCACGAAACTTTCACAGAGCGCTGCTGTAGTCGTTGGCGCTCGCAGGACTCGATTGCCCTCGCGAAATCAAGTCTTTAGTTTGACCATAATGAAGGGCACCGCCCGATGACCGCCGTCCGCAAGATCCTCATCGTCGAGGATCACAAGCCGCTGCGCAGCCTGCTGTCCTTCCTGCTCTCCAGCGCTGGCTACGAAACCTTTGAAACAGCGGATGCCATCTCGGCGATGGACGAGGCGACTCGCCAGCGGCCGGACCTGGTACTGCTGGACTGGCAGCTGCCGGACATGGAAGGCATCAAGCTCCTGCGGCTCTGGCGGGCTGAGGAGGCAACCGCCAGGATCCCCGTGATCATGGTCAGCGGCAAAGCTGATGAGGTCGATCGGGTGGCCGGGCTCAAGGCGGGCGCAGACGACTACGTGACCAAACCCTTCGGGCGGGACGAGTTGCTGGCGCGGGTTCAGGCGGTACTTCGCCGCACGGGCGCAGCCCGGGAGACAGCCGACCACGACGTCCGCCGATTCGAGGGGCTTAGCCTCGACGTGCGGAGCCTGCGGGTCACCGCGGGCGACAAGCCGGTGCACCTGGGACCCATCGAATTCAAGATGCTGAATCTTTTCATGACCCAGCCAGAACGGGTGCTGTCCCGCTCCCAGATCGTGGACCGCGTGTGGCGCATCAATGCCCACGTCGACGAACGGACGGTGGACGTGCACGTCCGCCGGCTGCGGATGGCACTGAAGGCGACCGGACACGACGACTGCGTCCAGACTGTGCGCGGCGTGGGGTATCGGCTGTCCCGGATCGAGACACCTGGGTAGGAGCGCCTTCAGGCGCGACCGGCCCAATTTTGGACGGGTAGGGTCGCGCCTGAAGGCGCTCCTACGGAAAACCGTAACGGTCCCGTCATCCGCACGGGGTGTAATAGCCGCCCATGCGCATTCTCTATGGCGTCCAGACCACGGGTCACGGCCACCTGGTCCGCTCCACGCCGATAATCCTCGAGCTGCGCAAGCTGGGCCACCAGGTCGACGTGGTCTTAAGCGGCCCGCCGCCGGACCCCGCATGGCTCGAGCGCATCGGAGCGCCACTCACCACGCGTCCGGGGCTCACCTTTTCCGCCGATGGTGGGCGCATCCGGTACGTCCGGACCGCGCTGCGGGCCCGCCCTCTCGCGTTTATCCGGGATGTTTTCCTGGATCCGGCGCCTGAGCCGGACCTGATCGTCACTGACTACGAACCGATCACCGCCTGGATGGCGCGCCGTCGTGGTCTGCGCAGCGTCGGCATCGGCCACCTGTATGCGTTCGCCTGGCCGGAGGTCCCCCGGGCACCGGGCAACGTCATCACCCGCAGCGTGCTGGACTGGTTCGCGCCCGCGTCGATCCCGGCGGGTGCGCACTGGGACGCGTTCGGCGCCCCCGTTCTGCCCCCGACCGTGGCGCCGGAGATCCGCCTGCTCACCCGCGGATCGGTCGAGTCGGACCTGATCGTGGTGTACCTGGGCTTCGAGCCACTCAGCCTGCTGATCCCGCTACTCAAGCAGTTTCCGCGATACCGGTTCCACGTCTACACCAAGGTACCAGGGGAACAGAAAGATCAGAACGTGACCCTCCGGCCGATCTCCCGCGTGCAGTTTGTCGCGGATCTCGACCGGTGCGCCGGCGTGATCGCCAATGCCGGCTTTACCCTCACCAGCGAATGCCTGCACCTCGGAATTGCCGTCCTGCTAAAGCCCATCGACGGTCACCTGGAGCAGGAGTCGAATGCCATCGCCCTGGAAAAACTTGGTCTCGGTACGATCACACGCAGCCTTTCTCGCAAGGAACTGCTGGTGTGGCTGGAAAAGCCGGCACCGGCCGCGCAGAACTATCCGGACGTCACTGCAGAAATCATCCGATGGCTGGACCAGGGCGCCCGCGAATCACTCGGTGCGCTCAGTGCCCGCCTCTGGGGCCAAGGGCAGGCGTTGTAGGAGCGCCCGTCTCACGCTTCAGGTAGGCGATCAGGTTGGCCCGATCTTCGGGTTTGCGGATCCCGACAAACACCATGCGGTTACCCGGCATGAAATCGCTGGGACGGGCGAGCCACGCATCCAGCGTTTCGGGGGACCAGACGATGCTCGCCCGGGCAACCGCCTCTGAATAGGCGAATCCTGGCGCCAGTCCGGCCTTGCGGCCAAAGACGCCGTGCAGGTTTGGCCCCACCTTGTTGGCGCCGCCAGCCTCAAGGCTGTGGCAGGCCCGGCACTGCAGAAACAGCACCTTGCCCTTCTCCGGGTCGGCAACCGCGAGCAGGGCCTGAAGGTCAGCTGGTGCGGCGGCGGCAGCAGCGGGTGAAGATGCCGTGGCTGCGGCCCCGTCGCCGCCTTCGGCGCAGGCCGCCAGCAGCACGCCGAGGGACAGGATGGCCAGAGGGACGCGGACTCGGTTCAGCATGCTGGTCACTCGCAATTGAAAAAATCAGGGCGGCAACGTCGCTGTCGCAGCACCCGCGCGCAAGGCTTTCGCCGCGCGGTGGATCGCCTTGCGGATGCGGGGGTAAGTGCCACACCGGCAGATGTTGGTGATGGCCTCGTTGATCGCCGCATCATCCGGCTCGGGCATCGTTTTCAGGAACGAAGCGACTGCCATGATCATGCCCGGCTGGCAGTAGCCGCACTGTGGCACCTGCTCGTCGATCCACGCCTGTTGCACAGCGTGCAGGTTCGCCTCGGTACCAAGACCCTCAATGGTCGTCACGGACTTGCCGGCCACGGCCACTATCGGCAGCACGCAGCAGCGAGCAGCCACACCGTCGATGTGCACCGTGCAGGCACCACACAAGGCCATGCCGCAGCCGTACTTGGTGCCCGTCAGGCCGAGCTTGTCGCGCAACACCCAGAGCAGCGGCATGTCGTCTGGGGCATCGATATGAACGGGTGTGCCGTTAAGGGTGAGGTTGATCATTCCCGTATTGTAGGAGCGCCTTCAGGCGCGACACAAATTACACTCGCATGGACGCGGGTCGCGCCTGAAGGCGCTCCTACGCCCGCGGAGCAGTTACCCGCCCTGCCGCCTTGGCCGGATCGGCCGATAGCAGCGCGGGGTACTCCCGCTCGGCCCGGCGGCGGTACTCGCCTGGCAGCTCGTCGATCGACTTCAGCTTGGCGCCGCCCGCGTGCCACACCACGTGCCCCGGCCGGTCTCCCATGTCGAGCCACTTGAGCCACGGCATGTGGACGGTGGACCCGAAAACCACGGGCACGCTGGCCAGCTTCTCGTCCTGGAAATCCCTCTGGCTGGCGAACATCGTCTGCTGCTGCCAGCGCGGCGGCGGCAAACCCGGTGGGTAACGGGTCCAGTTGTGCAACCAGACCATGTCGCGGGCAAACGTCCAGTCGAGGACCAGCGGATCTTCCGGCAGCTGATCCAGCAGGCGCGTGAAGCGAATGCCCTTTGCCGAGTAGTTGAAGCCGCGCCCCGGACCACCGCCCTGGACGGCCGCGGTGACGGGGTTGGTCGCTTTGGTGTAGGGATTGCGGAATTCCGACAGCATCGCGCCCGTGTTCACGTCGCGAAAAAAGGTCACCGTGTTGCCCGTCAGCTCGTACGCGCCGCCCGCAAGGTGCTGCATCCAGTAGAGCTCCATGCCCTCGAACTTGACCAGCGGCCGGGGATTCTCGCCAGGGACAACGCCAAAAATTGTGCCGTCGTACCACCAGGGCACGTCGCGCTCTTCCAGGCTTGCGGTCATCCGCACGAGCGCCCGGAGATTGTTCGCCGGGAGCGTCAGGTCCGGAATCCGGGACGGCGGCGAACCCGCCACACGGGGCAACGCATCGCTCGCCGCCCCAAGCGCCAGCAGGCCCGTACCGATATTCAGGGCACCCAGGCTGAAAGACCGTCTCGAAACCGGGCCAATAGCGCTCATCAAACCCCACTTTTTGCGGCGGCTAGGCGATTTTTCAGGCACTCTGCCACATCCGGAACGAGGAGTCGCCATGCATCGGGTACTGGTACTGGGAGCCGGCAAGATCGGCTCGCTGATCGCGGGACTACTTGAAGAATCCGGGGACTACGCCGTGACGCTGGCCGATTCCCGGTCGGGAGCTGCTGCTGAAGTGGCCGCAGCCCACAAGAAGGTGAGCGGTGGCGGCGGCATCCACGCACTGGATCTGGACGCGACCCACCTCGCCGACCTCGAGTTGGCCCTCCGCGGCCAGCGGATCGACGCCGTCGTCTCCAGCCTGCCCTACTACTGCAACGAACTCGTGGCCCGGGCCGCACGGAGCACCGGTGCGCACTATTTCGACCTGACCGAGGACGTGCGCTCGGCCACGGCAGTGTTCGGCATCGCCGCGAACGCCACCACGGCCTTTGCGCCACAGTGTGGTCTCGCGCCGGGCTTCATCAGCATCGCCGCTGCCGAACTCATCCGGCACTTCGAAAGCGTTCGCTCAGTCAAACTCCGGGTGGGCGCCCTCCCCCAGCATCCGAACAACGTACTCAAGTACTCGCTCACCTGGTCTACCGAGGGCCTCATCAATGAGTACGGCAACCTGTGCCGCAGTATCGTCAATGGCGAAGCCCAGCAGGTCCAGCCGCTGGAGGGGCTGGAAGAGATCGAGATCGACGGGACCCTTTATGAGGCCTTCAACACCTCGGGTGGCCTCGGTTCTCTGGGCGACAGCTTTGGTTCAGGCGTGGAATCAATGGACTACAAGACCATGCGCTATCCCGGCCACTGCGAGCAGATGCGGCTGCTGATGAATGGCCTGAAGCTGAACCAGGACCGCGGCACACTGAAGCGCATTCTCGAGAACTCAGTGCCGCAAACCCTGCAGGATGTCGTGATCGTGTATGCCGCTGTCACCGGACTGCAGGAAGGCGAGCTTCGGGAAGAAAACTACGTTAACAAGGTGTACCCGCAGGTGATCGGCGGACGCCTGTGGTCGGCGATCCAGATCACGACGGCCGGTGGCATCTGCGCCGTACTCGATCTCGTGCTGCGGACCCCGGATCAGTACCGGGGTTTCGTCCGGCAGGAACAGTTCCCACTGAATCAGGTGCTGGCGAATCGCTTCGGGCGTTTCTACAGTGACGGCGCCGGCAAGGACGTCTCGGCGCGGATTATTGCCGAAGGCAGCCGGGGTCAGCAGCGGGTGAAAGGCAACGAGCGTGCGTGAGATTCTCGACGCCCTCGGTCTTTCTGAACTCAATCCCGGCACCTGGTCGGCGTCCGGCTGGCACCCCACGCAGGGCCGTGAGCGGCTTGCATCGCTGAATCCCGCCACGGGCGACACGCTCGCAACCGTGGCCGCAGCCAGCGAGCAGGACTACGAGCAGGTCTTGAGCAGCGCCCGGATCTCCGGCGCCGCGTGGCGCGACCTGCCGGCACCGCGCCGGGGCGAAGCCGTGCGGCTGGTCGGCGAGGCGCTGCGCAGGCACAAGCACGCGCTCGGCAGCCTCATCGCGCTTGAAGTCGGCAAGATCAAGGCTGAAGGCGACGGCGAGGTCCAGGAGATGATCGACATCGCCGACTACGCGGTCGGCCTGTCCCGCATGCTCGGCGGGCATACACTGCAATCCGAGCGTCCCCTGCACCGGCTCTACGAACAATGGCACCCGCTCGGCGTCGTCGGCATCATCAGCGCGTTTAATTTTCCCGTGGCAGTCTGGTCCTGGAATGCCTTCATCGCCGCCGTGTGCGGCAACGTGTCGGTCTGGAAGCCATCGCCGAAAGCGCCACTGGCGAGCGTCGCCGTGCAACGCCTGTGCAATGCTGCCCTCGAAGCGCACGACTTTCCACCGGCGTTCTTCCTGTTCAATACCGACGATGTAGCACTGGCCACGCGCTTTGTGGACGACCCGCGGGTGGACCTCGTGTCATTCACGGGTTCCTCGGCCGTCGGTGGCGGCGTGGCCAGCCGGGTGGCACGGCGCTTCGGCCGCTGCCTGCTGGAGCTCGGCGGTAACAACGCCATCATCGTTGATGAGCACGCCAACCTCGACCTGGCAATTCCCGCCATTCTATTCGGCGCCGTGGGCACCGCCGGCCAGCGCTGTACATCCACCCGCCGGTTGCTGGTGCTTAAGAGCAGGCTGGATGAACTCAGCACGCGGCTCGTCGCGGCCTACCAGCAGGTGGCGATTGGCGACCCACTTAAACCGGGAACCCTGATGGGCCCGCTGATCGATGCTGGCGCGGTGGAGCGCTTTACGCAGGTGCTGAAGGATCTGGAGTCCCAGGGCGCCCGCGTGCTCTGTGGGGGCAAGGTGCGGAAGGGTCCCGGCAACTTTGTGGAACCCACCATTGTGCTCGCAGAGAACGAGTGGCCCGCGATCCAGCACGAGAACTTCGTGCCGATCCTCTATGTCATTCCCTGCGCAAATCTCGACGAGGCCATCGCGAAGCAGAACGCCGTGCCCCAGGGCCTCTCATCAGCAATTTTTACCGACCGGCTGCAGAACGCGGAGCGCTTCCTGAGCCACACGGGCAGTGACTGCGGCATCGCCAACGTAAACATCGGCACGTCCGGCGCCGAGATCGGCGGGGCGTTCGGCGGCGAAAAGGAAACCGGCGGCGGTCGCGAAGCGGGCTCGGACTCCTGGAAAGCCTACATGCGCCGGCAGACGGTGACGATCAATTACGGATCGACGCTGCCGCTGGCGCAGGGCATTGATTTTTCCGCGACGAAGAAGCGCCCGTAGGAGCGGCTTCAGCCGCGACCCCTGCCCAACAACGCGACCACGACCACAGCCAACAACTGAGCCCCAATGAATCCGGGCACGCCCGCCGGCGCAATCCCCGCAAAGGTGTCGGTCAGCGCGCGCGCGACCGTAACGGCCGGGTTGGCGAATGACGTGGACGCCGTGAACCAGTAGGCCGCCACAATGTAGAGTCCCACGGCCTGGGGCATCGCAGCCGGCCGGTGCCGCGAACAGAGAACAATCACGCCGAGCAAACCGCCGGTCGCAAAGAACTCGCTCAGCCATTGGCTGGGACCGGCACGAACGTGGCTGGATACCTGCAGCAGTTCTTCGGCGAACATCGCGTGCGCCAGCAGGACGCCTGTCACCGCGCCGGTCATTTGGGCGGCGAGATAGGTCAGGGTGACGATCCAGGTCTGCTGCTCGCGCAATGCCAGCAAGACACTCACCGCGGGATTGAACTGCGCTCCGGAGACAGGCCCGAGGGTCAGAATGAGAACGTAGAGCCCGGCGCCCGTGGCCAGACTGTTGGCAAGCAGGGTAACCGCATCGTTCCCACCGGCCAGCCGTTCGCCCATGATCCCGGAACCGACCACCACCGCAAGAAGGCAGGCAGTACCGCAGAACTCGGCGAGGACGTCAGCCTTCATCAACCCGCGTCTTGCCGATCTCCTGCAGGCGGTTCTGCAACGACAGCCGGTCCAGCGAGCTGATCTTCAGGTTCAGGAAAATTTTTATGCGATTTTCCAGCTCCCGGAACGCCTTGCGAAAGGCCAGCCATTTCTCGGTTTCGGTGCCCTCCGCCGGCGGATCTTCGACCCCCCAGTGGGCTGTCATTGGCTGGCCCGGCCAGAAAGGGCATTGCTCGCCCGCAGCGTTGTCGCAGACGGTGAAGACGAAATCGAGTTGTGGTGCGCCGGGCGCTGCGAATTCGTCCCAGCTCTTGCTGCGCAGGCCTTCAGTCGGCATCTGCAAATGCTGGAGCAGTTCAATGGCGATGGGATTGACCCGCCCCGCGGGCCGGCTCCCGGCGCTATACCCAATGAACCGGCCCTTGCCCCAATGGTTGATCAGGGCCTCGGCGAGGATGCTGCGGGCCGAGTTGCCGGTGCAGAGAAAGAGGACGTGGTATTGACGGTCGGTCATGGTCGGCAGGATTCCATGCGGCGCGTTACGGGCTGATGACAGGAATGGGATCGCGCCTGAAGGCGCTCCTACGGGCGCTCCTGCAGCTCTGTCGGGTAGAACGCGAACTCCCGCCACCGCTTGCCGTCCCTGAACTCATAGATGTGCAGGGAAGTCTGGCGCTTAGGTCTGCCGTTCATCTGCAGCGAGTCGATCTCCACCTGCACGAGCGTGTTGCCGATCATCCCCAGGCGGTGCACCTCGGAGTCGTTGGTGGTCCACATGGGCGATGCGAAGAAGGTCTTGAGGCGCGCCATCGTCGCCTCCCGGCCCCGGACCATTTCCTTCGGCCCATCTTCTTTTACCGTGTACCAGCTGAAGTCTTCGGTCAGCGCCGCCCCCGACGCCGCCACATCGCGCTGCGTAAACGCGCGTTCCGAGTCGTCGATCATTTTCTGGTAGCGGGCGGGGATGGTCCGGTACTGCTCGCCCCACGTGTAGGTCTGCCTGGCCATGCTCGTCAGCGCCGGTACGAGCAACGCGCCAGCGACGAAGCCGGTCACGGCAGAACGCAGGGACCAGGGGCTGGTCCGCGGGGTGGGTTGGGACATCGGTTGAGCCTCCTCCAAGGGTGCAAAGCACGGGACTGCGGACTACAGTAGCACCCGGATTTGCTGGATAACACGGAGCCAAGCCATGCCTCTGAGTGCCCTGGTTGCAACCCTCGTGGCGCTGGCGACCGCCCTCCTTCCGGGCCCCGCCGCGGCCGACCCCGCAGCTCCGGGATTAGTCATCATCGGCGCCACGGCCAAGAGCTCGACGGAGATCATCAAACAGGCCCTGGCGGCGGGCTACCAGGTCACCGGTGTCGCACGACGTCCCGAGGACGTAACCATCAAGGATCCGCACCTGAAGGTGCGCAAGGGCGATGTCTACGATCTGGCATCGCTGGAAGCCGCCATGACCGGCACGGAAGTCGTGGTCTCAATGGTAGGCCCCCGGATTGATCCCACGAACACGGCGGAGACCCCAGCTACCTTCGACCTCTTCACCGCAGGTACGGCCAATATCATCGCGGCCATGAAAAATAAGGGTAACCGGCGGCTGCTGGTGGCGAGTTCGCTGGGGGTTGAGGACGAGTTTCCCCTGGTCAAGCCCGCACCCGGGGACTTCCGGCTCAACTGGCTGTGGAAATCCCGCTACCTCTACAAGAACATGAAGGACATGGAGGCTGTGGTGCGCGCGAGCGGCCTCGACTACGTGATCTTCCGGCCACCGTTCCTCGTGGAGGAACCGGCCCGCAAGAACTTTAAGCTGTCCGTGAACACCACATCGCCCAAGGGCACAATGCTGAGCTACGCGGACTTCGGGGCCTTCGTGCTGGAGCAGGCCCGGTCCAGCCAGTACCTCGGTGCGTCGGTAGGCCTGTACACCGACCAGCAGCTGCAGTTTGGCAAGAACGCCGATTTCGAGAAGCTGGCTAAGGAAGCCAAGGAAAAGTTCGACCGCGCCAACGCGCAGTAGATCCAGTCGATGCAAATCCGTCCGCTGATCCTCTTCGCGCTCGCCGCGTTTTCAGGCGTTGCCCACGCCGCCGGAGACATCGAGCGCGGCCGCACCATTGCCGCCGCGTGCTCGGCCTGCCACGGACTGGACGGCAGCAGCCCCTCGCCCACCTTTCCCGTGCTCGGCGGCCAGCACGCGGAGTACCTCGTACAGGCGCTGCTCGCCTACCAGGCCGGCACCCGCGCAGATTCGATCATGGGCGGCGCGGTGCAGACCCTGAACCGGCAGCAGCTCGAGGATGTGGCGGCCTATTTCGCGGCACAAAAAGGCCTGGCCAAGGACGTTGGCGGCAACCGCCCGGCCGGCACACAGCCGGCAGCCGGCGGCGGCATGACGGCCAGTCTCAGCACCGTCGAAGTGGCCGGTTCGCTTGCAGGGATCAGGGCGCCGTCGCCCTCGCCCGTGGAGCTTGCTGCTTGCAAGGACACAGGCTCCCCGAGCCGCGACCGGGACGGCGACGGCCTCGCCGACGCCTTCGATGCCGCCCCGCGGGACGCCGGCGAATTTGCCCGGGATGCGGACGGGGACGGCTGGTTCGGCATCTGCAGCGCGGAGCAGCTGCAGGCTATCCAGACCCTGGGCACCGGCCCAGAAACTGGCAAGGGCCAGCGCACCTCCGTGGACCTGGCAACCCGCAACACGCGCCGCTACGAACTGGTGCAGGACCTGGACCTCGGCGCCATCGCCAACTGGATTCCGGTGGGCAACTGCGGCGCCGGGAACAACTGCATGGTGGCCCGTGACAGGTACGGCTTTGCCGGCGCACTGGACGGCAATGGCCACACGCTGCGCAACCTCACCGTCAACCGGCCGGAAACGAGCGGAGTCGGTCTGTTCGGCACGCTCGCGAAAACCGGAGTCGTGCGCAACCTGACCCTGCAGAACGCCAGCGTCACGGGCAAGGGCGGCACTGGCGCACTGGTTGGCGCCAACTTCGGCTACATCGCGGACTGCCAGGCCAGCGTCAAGGTCGTCGGCCGGCTGGCCACGGGCGGGCTCGTGGGCGGCCACGCGGGCCAGGTGGTCAACTGCCACGTCCGGGGCGAAGTGTCCGGGCAAGCCGCAATCGGCGGGCTGGCGGGCGACATGAACGGGGTCGTCCGCGACAGTTCGGCGGACGTGCGGGTGACGGCGGGCAAGGGCGTCGGGGGGCTCGTGGGCTTGAGCACGACGGGCAAGGTGCGAAACAGCCGCGCTACCGGTGTCGTCGCGGGCGCCGATAACGTGGGTGGCCTGGTCGGCGTCAACACCGATGCACTGGTGGAGAACAGCTTTGCCACGACCGACGTGCAGGGCACCGGCACCAACGTGGGTGGACTCGTCGGCTTCAATTCCCAGAGCCGGGTACGCAACAGCTACGCCACCGGTGCGGTGACCGGCAAGGAAGCCGTTGGCGGCCTGATCGGCCGCAACAACGGCGCAGTACGCAACGTGTATGCAACAGCAGCGGCGGGCCTGATCGGCGACAACGCTGGTGGCAGCATCGACGACACTGAATAGTTTCGGAGCGACCATGATCCACCTCAACAAAACCCTTGCCGCGGGCCTGCTGTTCTTCGCCCTGGGTTCCCACGCCGACCCGGCGAAGTACGTCAGCACCGCCAAGCCCTTCGCGAAGGGCGACATCCTCGTCGCCGCCACGATCATGGACAACCCCGCCGACGACCACGGCGGCACGGGCCGGCTCATCCAGTACGACGAGAACCTGCAGCTGAAGGGCGAGCTGTACCTGACCGGCACCCGGCACAAGATCGGCGGCCTCACGTTTGCTCCGGACCGGACCCTGTGGGCGTTCTCCCAGCTCACACCAACCGTCGTGGAGATTGCCCCGACCGGCGTGCAGAAGCCGGTGCGAACCTTTTCCGACCGCATGTACTCCAGCGTCACCTTCGGCCAGGACGGTAGCCTCTATTTCGGCGAGCACATGCTGGGCACCCAGACGGGGCATCCCGCGGTGACCACGAAATTCCGCCTGCTGCCCGGGCGGAAGGTGATCGGTGACGGCCACGTGTTCCGCCACAGCGCCGACGGTAAGCTGCTGCAGGAGTACGCGACCGTTGCCAACGGCGGCATGTTCGGCTTCCTCGCCGTGACAAGCACCGTCCTCGCCGACAACGACACCCGCATGATCTTCGTCTCCGAGACGGGCAAGCGCGTGCTGCAGTACGACCTCAAAAATCAGAAGCAATTGCCGGACCTGGCCAACTTCGAGAACAACCCGGATGTGCCGATGGTCCTCGTCATGAACGCCACGCCGGGCGGCCAGCTGCTGGTCAGCACGGCCAAAGGTTTTCTTCTGATGGACCCGAAAACCGGCGCCGTGCTTCGCAACTACCCGCTCGAGGGCATGGGCTGGGCTGCGGTCAATTCCTCGCCCGACGGACAGTTCGCCCTGATCGGCAATTTCTTCTCGGGCGACATCGTCAAAGTCCGCCTGTCGGACGGCGCGATCGTGGCGCGGAACAACGTCGGCCAGAAAGAGTCCCTGTCAGGTATCGCACAATTTCCAGGATGAGAACCCACATGCAACGCATTAATAGCCCGCTGAACCGCCGCCAGCTTCTCGTTGGCGGCACCGTACTTGCCGGCGCAGCCGTGACCGTCAGCCTTGCCGGCTGCAGTGGCGGGGACGACCAGCCACTGGTCCGTCCCGACGGTGTGCCCCTAGGACCCTTCGGCGCTGAATCCACCGCAGAGCAGGTCGTCGAAGGCATCGACCTCAGCGGCAAGACGGCCCTGATCACGGGCGGCAACTCGGGCCTGGGCTATGAAACCATGCGGGTGCTCGCGTCCCGCGGAGCCCACGTGCTCTGCGCCGCGCGCACGCTGGAAAAGGCCCAGCAAGCCTGCGCGGGGATTAAGGGCCGCACTACGCCGGTGGCCATGGAACTGACCGACTTCCCGTCCATCGTCGCGGGCACGGATGCCGTCAAGGCGCTTGGCATGCCCATCGACATGCTCATCCTGAATGCGGGCATCATGAACCTGCCCGAACTTGAGCAGGTGAACGGCCTGGAGAAGCAGTTCGTCACTAATCACCTGGGCCACTTCATCGTAGGTAACCGGCTGCTGCCCCAGGTGCAGGCGGCGCCCCAGGGCCGCGTCGTCGTGCTCAGCAGCAGCGGCTACATGTGGGCGCCGGAGGCCGGCATCGAGTTCGACAATCTTTCCGGTGAGCGCGACTACAAGCCCACCAAGATGTACGGCCAGTCCAAGCTCGCCAATCACCTCTACGTGCGGCAGCTGGCGAAAAACCTGGCGGGCACCACGACCACGGCAAACTCGGTGCACCCCGGTGTGATCAACACCAATCTGGGCCGCAACTTCCCGAAGTGGCAGCAGATGGCCGCCAAGCTGGTCGGCTGGACGTTCATGAAGAGCATTGAAGCGGGCACGGCCACCACCTGCTACGTGGCGACGGCGCCGGCACTCGCCAACGTGAGCGGGTACTACTTTGCCGACTGCAACCCCGAGATGCCGGGTGGCCAGATGCAGAACGACGAACTGGCAGCGAAGCTCTGGCAGGTGTCCGAGAAGCTCACCAAGCCCTACCTGCTGGCATGAACCGCCGCGCTGTCCTGCTGGGCGGCTCGGCGGCCCTCGTTACCGGCACCCTGACGACTACCCTGGCCGGCTGCGGCGGCGACGCTGTTGTCCGACCGCCGGACGTGCCTCTCGGACCCTTTACGGCGGACTCAACCGCCGAAGAGGTCACCGCCGGCATGGACCTGTCCGGCATGACGGCGCTCGTGACCGGCGCCAACTCCGGGCTTGGCTACGAGAGCATGCGCGTACTCGCGCTCCGGGGCGCCCACGTCATCGGCACCGCACGCACACTCGGGAAAGCCACCGAGGCCTGTGCCTCGGTGGCAGGCCAGACGACACCCGCGGTACTTGAGCTCACAGACTTCAACTCGGTCGTGGCCTGCGCGACGACTGTTGCCGCACTCGGCAGGCCACTGGACATCCTGCTGTGCAACGCGGGCGTGATGGAGGTGCCAACGGCGGAACAGATCAATGGCATCGAGCGGCATTTCACCACCAATCACCTGGGTCACTTCCTGCTGACGCAGCGACTGCTGCCCCAGCTCAAGGCCGCGCCCCAGGGACGCGTGGTCGTCGTGGGCAGCGGCGCCTACAAGCAGGCGCCGGCGGCCGGCATCGAGTTCGACAACCTGTCCGGCGAGCGGGACTACGAACCGCGCAAGGCCTACGGTCAGTCGAAGCTCGCCAACTACCTGTTCGTCCGGGAACTGGCGCGGCGCCTCGAAGGGACTCGGGTAACGGCCAATGCGCTGCAGCCCGGCGTCATCATGACCAACCTTGGCCGCTACCTGCCCTGGTACCAGATCGTCACGGCGAAGCTGATGGGCTGGACCTTCATGAAGAGTGTGGAAGCCGGTGCCTCGACGCAGGTGTACCTGGCCACCTGGCCGAAGCTGGCCAACGTCAGCGGCTACTTTTTCAAGGACTGCAACCCGTTCCTGCCTGGCGGCAACATGGAAAATGACCCGCTGGCGACAAGGCTCTGGGCCGTTTCCGAGGACCTGACGCGGCCTTATCTCCCGTAGGAGCGGCTTCAGCCGCGACTTATGTACCCTGGCCGCCCCAACGGGCCAGGTCTTGTGGATACTTAAGCGCACAACAAGGACAGGGACCAACCCTGCATGCGCGCTGCAGCTCTCATCGCCCTCTGCCTGGGACTGCTTCCCACATCCCACGCTGCCAGCTGGCAGGTCGCCGCCGGCCCCACGCGAGCGGACGGCAGTGCAGTGGAAGTATCGCGCTCAACAGCGCGGTGGGAACTGGCGCTGGGCGGTGTCTCGGCTCAGCAGTTGAGCATCCGGACTTTGCAGGATACCTGCGTCGCGGGAGTCGCGGGGCCTGAGTGCGTCACGCTCGAATCGACGACGGAGAAGTCCGTCGACAGCTACGCATACCTGAGCGTCCAGAGAAAATTCAGCTTCCGGGCTGCAGCCTCACTCCGGCCGATCCTGGGCTTGGGTATCGTGGCCAATAGCGATACCAATGCCTACGTGTCCTCGGCCGTGACGTTCTCGCTGTCAGCGGGGCTCCGCATCGGCGACCGGTGGTTCCTGGAGTGGCGGCACTTCAGCAACGGCGGCGTCGTGCAGCCCAACCTCGGCCAGGACATGCTGTTGCTCCACGCCACTCTCTGAGGAAGGAACCCGTAGGAGCGCCTACAGGGGCTCCTACAGGCCCAGCGCGCCGGGATTCATAAGGTTCTGCGGATCTACGCTCTTCTTCAGTTCGCGCAGCACGCGGCCGGCTTCCGGATCACGCCCCACCATGTAGGGGTAGCTCTTGCCCACCTGCATGTGCACCGCACCCACCGCGGCGAAGATCTCGCAGATCCTCTGCCGAAGCTCGCGAACGAGGGCGCGACCCTCGAGGTTCTCCGGGTACTCGGGAAGCATGCCCAGGTACTCTGCTGGCAGAAAGCGCTTGTGGAAATTCGTACGGCTGTCCTCCCAGTAGAACACCGGCTCGTAGAGGAAGGCGTGGGTGTTGATGGTCATGTACATCGTGCCCTTGTCCACGTTCGCCTTCCGCATGCGCTCGGCGTTGTCGGCGTAGAGCTTCTGCAGCTTCTGGTGGAACTCGTCCAGCTTCGAGAACGGCAGGATGCCGTGCTGGGGCACCCAGCGCTCACCCTTCGGCCCGAGAATCGGGTACAGCGGGATGAAGGGCATCGCCCGGATCACGGTCGGGATCGTGTTGGCCGTCTCCGTCCCCACGCCCTCCATCGCCTTGCGCAGGAGCGCGAGCTTCGCGTTCACCTCCGCCTGGCACACGCCTTCCACCGTGTAGTGGGCCGAGTAGTTATGGCCTGCCAGGAAGCGCTTGCCTGCGGCAGCCATCTTCAGCAGTCGGACGCCGGCCTCGATCGGGTTGCGCGCGGTCTTCGCCACGGCCCAGGCGGCCGCCAGCGCGTCCTTCGCGTTGGTCTTGCCGAGTTGGCCCTGCTGCAGCTTGGGGTCCAGGCCGAAGTTGTCGGCGATGACGCCCTCGCGGGCTGCGGCGGCCATGCCCCGCGCCATGTTCTCGAAGGTGTCGAAGCCGAAGGACGCCGCGCCGAAGAACGGCGGGCTCTTGATGAGCTTGAGCGTGATTCGCACCTTTACGCCGAGGGCGCCCGCATCGCCGGTAAAGAGGCCCGTCAGGTCCGGTCCGTACCAGCGGAAGAACGGCGCGCCATTGGCCGCCGCCCGGGAACCGGTTTTCAGGATCTCCCCGTTCGCCAGCACGACCTCGAAGGCCAGCACCGCGTCGGCCGACACGCCATAGTTGCCGGAGCCCAGGCTCGCACTGTTCTGGGACATCGAGCCACCAACCGTGGCCTTGATTCCTGAGAAGGGCCCCCAGAACGTCGTGCGCAAGCCCTTCGCCTTCAGCGCCTGCCACAGGTCGTTCCACGTGATCCCGGGTTCAACGGAAACGTACATGTCCGCTTCGTTGAGCTCGACGATGCGATTCAGGCGCCCGGTGTCGAGCAGGATGGAGTTGGTCACCGTGGGCAGGTAGCCGTCGGTGTAGGACGCGCCACCGCCCCGGGGCACGACCGCCACGCCGGAATCCGTCGCGGTTCGCACCACCTTCTGCAGTTCTTCCACGCTGCCCGGCTGCACGACCGCCAGCGGAATCTTCAGCTGGTTGTAGACGTCCATGGCGTAGAACTCGCGATCCGCATCGCCAGTGAGGACGTGATCCTTGCCGACAATGGCCATGAGGTCAGCGAGCAGGTTGCTGGCAGGCATGAGGTTGGCAGACATGATGTTTTCAGACTCCAGCGATTGCCTGGCGTTGTGGCCGGCGTGGTTCCAGCCTGCTAGCCTAAGGCTCACGCAGCTGTTTTGGGAAGATTTTTCATGCGCTTGCACTCTCTGCTCTGCATTATTGTCTGGTCTGCCAGTTTGCTGGGCGGAATTCCGGCAAAGGCGGCCGACGACACCGCCCCCTACACGGTGCTGATCACAGGCGCCAACCGGGGCATTGGCTATGAACTGGCGCGTCAGTATGCGGAGCGGGGCTGGACGGTCATCGCCACGGCGCGCAAGCCCCGGGACTCTGCTGACCTGCAGAACCTGGCAGCCGGGAGCCCCAATGTCCGCATCGAGAAACTGGACGTCACCAGTGAGCGCAGTGTCCGTGCGCTGGCGGCCCGCTATCGCGGGACGCCCATCGACGTGCTCATCAACAACGCCGGTATCCTTGGTGACATCAACGCCCAGAAATACGGCAGCTACGACTTCGACGTCTACGACGAGATCGTCGACGTCAACTGGAAGGGCCCGCTACGCATGCTCGAGGCCTTCATGGACAACGTCGCCGCCAGCCGGCAGAAGAAGATCATGAACATGTCGAGCGCCGTCGGCTCCATCGAAATGACCTTTCCGGGCCAGGTGTTCTATCGCAGCAGCAAAGCGGCCCTGAACATGGCAATACGTACCGTGTCGAAGGAAGTGAAACGCGATCCGGACCCGAAGCGCAAGGCGCTCATCTTCGGGCTGATCAATCCCGGCATCGTCGACACGGGCTTCGCGAAGAACGTACCGATCCCGATGATCACGGCGCGGGAGTCCGCCGAGAAGTGCATCGCTATCATTGAAAGCTACACCCCGGAGAAGTCCGGCATGTTCTTTGACTACAAGGGCGCGAAGCTGCCCTGGTAGCGCCTGGTAGGAGCGCCCGTAGGAGCGCCTTCAGGCGCGATCGCTGCAGACAAAAGCGCTGTCGACCCGATCGCGCCTGAAGGCGCTCCTGCGAACCGCACGAAATCACCGCGCAGCCAGGCGCCGACGGGAATCCCGTTGCGGTAGAGCACACGGTTGCGGAGCACCGCCGGCACCTTGTCACCGGGCGTA
Organism: Gammaproteobacteria bacterium; assembly: GCA_031395645.1. GTDB lineage: Bacteria > Pseudomonadota > Gammaproteobacteria > Steroidobacterales > SHZI01. The sequence goes on from JANNJM010000080.1 coordinate 52,332, forward strand.
ACGATACCCGTGAGGTTAAGCGGATCGGCTGCTGACAGAATCACTTCGGAATCCTGATTGCCGGCGTGCCGGACGCCACGCAGGTAGTCGATGGCTTCGGGCAGGGCAAACTGCTCACCGCCGAAGCTCGCCACGAAACGACCGCCGCGAATCTTGCCGCGTGCTTCGAGCCTCCGCAGGGCTTGAGCGAGCTCACGCCATGGCGGCAGGAAGCGGGACTCACGCTGCAGCACCGAGCGGAATACCACGCCATAGCGTTCGAGCAGGACCAGCGCCACGTGCTCTACGGCAGCGCGCCGCAGTTTCGGCGCATCGCTGGGATTGGGGATGCTGTCCAGCGGCGGCATCGTCAGCGACCAGCGCCCGGGCAGGTCGGCACTCACGGACCGACGCCACTCCGGCGCGTGCCGTTGCGCGGCTGGCAGCAACAGGGACCGGAGACCCGCAAAGCCGTCGCCGCTGACCTGCCCGCCGGCGACCAGCTCCCGGAGGGCTGCCTCAGCCGCATTGCGCGGAAGCCCGCTCACCCGCAGCAGGTCCACGAAGAACATCGCGCCGTGTTTCGACAGCAAAGCATGTATCTGCGCTGCAGCGACCGAGCGCCCAACCACGGTTGCACGGTTCCCGTCCGGCAGCAGCGACAACCACAAGGCCAGCTGCTGCCGCTCCAGAAACAGAATCGGCGTGGTGCGGATGGGCCCGAGTCGCTGGGGCCCGGCGGCCTCCACCACGGGACGCATCCACAGGAACTCACCGCCGGCGAGGAGCTGATCGAGTGCCGCCGGCGCAAACGCCCGATCCCGCGCCGTCAGTACGCTGCCTTCCCAGGCGGCGGCCGGCACGGGAAAGGCAATCAGGCGATTGACGGCTGCCCGCAGGCCAGCGGGACTCCCTACCTGATCTGCGCCGACCTGATGCCAGCGAAAGAGGAAGCGCATGTACGCAGCCGGGCTCACGGGTTCCACCGCACGCCGCAACGTTTTCAGCGTGTAGCGATGGATGCGGGCCAGCAGGCGCCTGTCACACCACTCTTCCAAAGGCGCCGGCGTGCGGAAGCGGCCACGCATCGCCTGGCCCTCCACCTCGAGCGCCAGCAGCGCGATTTCCGCATCAGCCACGGGCACGCCCAGCGGAGCGGCCAGCACGCTCGCTGTCACCGGGCCGAGCGTCTCCAGCCGGCTGCGGAGGAGATCGCGGAGCGCCTGCTCCCGGCTCAGCGCTTCACTCCGCCGGCCCGCATGTGCGGTACCGATGGGTGGCTCCGCCGTTAGTTGTGGACACACGAGCTGCAACTGCGCAAGACGTTCGGCACTGACCCAGAGCGGGTGCCCGCCAGGCACCGCCACGACGGTCGCCCGCCGGTCAGCCAGCAGGGGTGCGAGCAGCGCCGTCCACGGCAGGCGGTCGGCGGGGTGCAGCTCGGGAATCGTAAGGAAACCGGCGAGCGTCAGACCATCGTGCAACTCATCCGGCGTCCGGGCCTCGGGCCAGGCCTCGAGACACACCTGGCTGATCGCCTCCGGGTCGAGACGGCCGATGGTCGCGGCCTCCTCCGGGTCCAGGAGGTTGCGCGTGCGGATGGCGCGGGTACGGCGTTCCTCTGCCGGGGCGTCATCGAGAAATGCATAGGGCCGGGCGCTGATGATTTCCTGCGCCAGCGGCGACGGCGTGGTGAGGTCGCGGGTGAGAATCTCGACGTTGCCTGCCGCCATGTCCCGCAGCAGGGCTTCGAGGCCGCCAATATCCATCAGTTCATTGAGGCAATCGTCGAGCGTCTGCAGCACCAGCGGGTGATCGGGCACCTGCCGGTCGCCGGCAATGTTCTCCGCGCACGCCACCTGGTCCGGAAAGACGAGCGCCAGCAGGTCGTCGGAGTCGCTGCGCTGGAACTGCGGCGGCACCTTGCGCCCATTGCGGTAGCGCCGGATCGCGAGCGCGGTGCTCGCCACCCAGCGCCAGCGGGTGGGAAACATCGGCGCCTGCAGGATCGCCTGAGTCAGCACCTCGCGAACGGTGTCAGCGCGCAGATAGCCCTGGATCTCCTCCAGCGGAAAACTGTGGGTCGGTCCCAGCGACAACACGATACTGTCCTCGAGCGCCGCGGCCTGCAGTTCGAAGTTGAACTGCCGGCAGAAGCGCTTCCGCAGCGCGAGCCCCCATGCCCGGTTCACGCGGCTCCCGAACGGCGCGTGCACGACGAGCTGCATCCCACCCGACTCATCGAAGAAGCGCTCGGCCACCAGTGTTTCCTGCGTCGGGAGCACGCCCAGCAGGCGGCGCGCTTCCGTGAGGTAGTCCACCAGCTGCTGCGCTGCCGACGGGGAGATTCCGGCCTCATCGACAAGGAACGCGATCGCACTCTCGCGGTCGTCCAGTCGCTCGTCCACGTCGCGGCGGATGTCGGAGACGGCGCGCGACAGCTCGACGCTCCGCGCCGGCGCCTCACCCAGCCAGAACGGGATGCCCGGGGGCTGCCCGTGCGCATCTGCGACCCGCACGGTGCCGCGCTCGATGCGGAGCATCCGCCACGAGTTGGTGCCTA
>JANNJM010000021.1:0-60259 GCA_031395645.1 Gammaproteobacteria bacterium
AATTAGGCATGTCCCCATTTCGCTTAGGCGGCCCGAATCTTCTCGTAGCACGTGTAGCGGTCGCGGCCGCTGTGCTTTGAGTGATACAGGGCTTTGTCCGCTGCCTCCAGCAGCGCCTTTGGGCCGTCGAACTTGTTCTGCGAGTCGCAGGTGACGATGCCCAGCGACAGCGTGATCCCCACGGTCCTGCCGTCCGCCGTCCTGGCCGTTCGCGTCCGCGCAGCCTCGCAGATCCGTACCCCGACGCGATCTGCCTGTGAAGCGTCCACGCCCGGGAGCAGCAGGACAAACTCATCGCCGCCGTAACGGGCCACGATATCCGAGTCCCGAAGAGTGTCGCGCAACAGCTCTGCGACGGTTTGCAGGATCGCGTCCCCAGCCTGGTGGCCGAAGCCGTCATTGACCTGCTTGAATTTATCGAGGTCCACGAAGACTACCGACAGTGGCCAGACATGTTTCGCGGCCGTCTCGAACTCCCGGGCCAGTGATTCCTCGAAGTAGCGACGGTTGTGCGCGTTGGTCAGCGGGTCCCGCACATTCTCTGTCTTGAGTTCGCTGTTCTCTTCCTCCAGCTGCTTCTTGCTTTGCTCCAGGCCCTCATTCCTGCCAATCTGGTGCAGGTTTCGGACCATCAGCGTTTCCCGCGCCGCCTCGCTGATGTCCTGCAGCTGGTCACCGTCGTACAGCTCCATCTGGAACAATTCCTCCGCCACCGGCAGCTGCTCCTTGACGAGATCAAACATTTCGCCGAGACGATGGGGCTGGATGCCCAGATAGGTTTTCGCCTGCTCACCTACCCGGCGCAGTGACGTCTCACTCCGGGCGCCCAGCCACACGTCGCTGAGCTCGCCGGACATGGCGACGACCCGTACAAAGGTTTTGGCCTCGTCCTCGACGCCAGCAGCGCTCGGATCGTGGCTGTGCTGGACGGCCTGGACCAGGTTCGCCGGCATGTTCCAGATGCCGAGCAGCGCCGAGCCGATCGACCGGTGGTCGGTGCCGATGCAGTTCTGCTCGTGCTGGCATATACGTGCATGCTCGATCTTGAAGGGGGCAATGCCCTCGTAAACTTCAGGCCAGAGCTTGTCAACGACCAGCATGCCGAGATCCTGGAGCAGCGAAGCGAGAAAAATTTCCTCAGCGTCCCGACGGCCCAGTTCACTGGCCAGGAGTTTTCCCCACGCAGCCGACAGTATCGTACGGCGCCAGTAAGCCTGGAAGTCGAAGCCGCCCGTCGAGTTCTTCCTCAGCGCCGTTACCAGCGTGAAGCTGAGCGCCAGCGTCAGGGTCGCATTGAGGCCGAGCGTGATCAGGGCCTGGCGCAGATTGGCGCTCTGCCGGCGCCGCGCGTACATGGCTGAGTTGGCGATCCGCATAACCTTGGCCGCAATGGCCGGGTCTGCACTCACGGCATCCGCGACCTTTGCCAGGTCGATCTCCGGGTTCTGGGCGAGCTGCAGCACCCGCATTGCCACAGGCGGCGGAGTGGGAAAGTTGGTGCAGGTCCGCAGACGCTGCAGGATGTGTTCCGGAATCTGACTCATTGTCGCTGCTCCCACGAGTATTCGCTTCTGTAAGTGTCAATCAATGGAGATCTTCGGACTGCCCGGCACCCGGTGTCCGTCCGTAGAGTGTCTGAATAAGGTGAGCCTCGCCCTGGCTCAGATCGCAGGTGTCGATGAGCTGGCGGGTAGTCGCGCCGTGCTTCGACAGGGCAATTGCCTGGCGCAGGCCACTGCGGGCGTTGCCTGCCGAGATGGTCTCCTGTCGCGCCGCCAGTTCGTCCACCCGCTGGCGCAGCCGGAGGGTCTCCCCGCTGGCATCTGCGAGCAGTAATTCGGTGGTCTGGAGCCGCTGGCAGAGTTCGTCAATGCGCCCAACGACTTCGGTGTTTGCGGCCGGTCTCGCGGTAGCTCTCCGTGCGCCCCACAGCAGGGCGACCAGCACCGGAATCGACGCGAGAGCTGCAGCCACCGTGGTCGAAGTGGCCGCGGGCAGGTAGACGCTATTCAGCAAGGCGGCAGCGCCTGTCAGTACTGCGTCAAAGGAAGGAATAGCAAAAGTGTCAATCGCAGCCATGGTGATTACCCTCAGGCAAGTTCGTCGATGATGTGAGTACGGCCGTCGGCGTCCTGGCCCGGTGACTTTTTCTCATCACGGGCTGGTTGCTGGTCCTTTTCCGGATTGCGTCTGTGGCGCTGGTCGGCAGTACTCTGCACCCAGCTACCGGGCGCCTTGGGCATGACAGGATCCACGGGTTTCATCCGGTGACCCCCGTAACGATGGCAGCAGCAGGTGGTGGCGGGGCGGCAACGGTCGGGCCCTCGGCCGCCGGTTGAATGGCAAGCGCATTCGGCGCAGGAATGGCCACCGCAGCGGCAACCCCGCTGGCTGGCGTCTCGACAAGACCGCCCGGCCGCGGATCAGTCGCTGCTGGCGGCGCACCCAGGATCACGACGGCCACGCGCCGGTTCCGATTGCGGCCATCCACAGAACTGTTGTCGGCGAGAGGCTGGTTTTCGCCCATCCCGGCAACCACCATGCGATTCGGAGTAATGCCACGTTCCTGGAACAGGCGGACGATCCGGGCGGCACGCGCCGCTGACAGTTCCCAGTTCGAGGGGAACTGAACCGTATTGATGGGGCGGTTGTCCGTGTGTCCCTCGATGCGGATGGGATAGGGCCGTTCCGCCAGAATGCCGGCGAGGCGCTCGAGAATGATCACCGCAGCAGACTGGATCTCCGCACTGCCGCTGGGAAACAGGATATCGGTATTGATCTCGACCTCGACCCAGGATGCGGCGCGCTGCACGTGGATCATGTCCTGGTCAATCAGCACCTGCATGGCGTTCTGCAGATCGTCCGTCATCTGGCGGAGCTGGGCTTGCAGTGCCTCATCTGCGCTGGCCTTTGCGTCGTCCCTGATCTTGTCAGGGAACTTCACCGCCTGGTTGGGCTTGAGACCGCCGAGCGTGTCGTCCGATTTGGTCTTGGCGGGCTTGTCCCCGACCGGAACCGGCTCCATGGTGCGCGGTGCGCCCCGGAACGCTGCGTTCAGTGAATCTGAGAGTACCTTGTACTTGCCCTCGTTGACGGACGAGGTGGCGTACATCACCACAAAGAAGGCGAGCAGCAGCGTCACCAGGTCGCCGTAGGGAATGGCCCAGGCCTCGTGATTGACGTGATCTTCGTGCTCGTGTTTGCGCGCCATGATGCGGTTTCCGGGCGTCAGCCCATGAACCCCTTGAGCTTGGTCTCGAGATTACGGGGGTTCTCGCCCTCGGCAATGGCAATGATCCCCTCGATGATCATTTCCTTGGCATGGGTCTGTTTCTTGATGATGTCCTTGAGCTTGTTGGCGATAGGAAGGAAAAACAGGTTGGCCAGCCCGATCCCGTAGATCGTGGCCGTAAAGGCGGCCGCGATGCCGTGACCGAGCTTGCTCGGGTCGGCGAGATTCTTCATGACTGCGATCAGTCCCAGCACGGCACCGATGATGCCCAGCGTCGGCGCGTAGATGCCGAGACCCTCGAAGACCTTCGCGCTGGCCGTCTCGGATTTCTCCTTCGCCTCGAGCTCCACTTCGAGCGCTTCACGAATCTTTTCCGGCTCCGTGCCGTCAACCAGCATCTGCAGCGCCTTCTTCGCGAAGGGGTCGGATTCCGTTTCCAGTGATGGCTCAAGGCCGAGCAAGCCCTGTTTACGCGCCGTTTCGCTCCACTCGACCATCTTGGCGATCAGTTTCTCGGTGTCCTCCATGGGCGGTTTGAAGATCCAGGGGACAATCTTCCAGGCCCGCATGAACGTGGCCTTCGGTGTCTGGATGAGAATCGAGGCAAAGGTGCCCAGAAACACGATCACGAAGGCTGCCGGGTTCAGCAGCGAACCGATGCCGGCGCCCTTCAGGATCGAGCCAATAATGATGGCGAAGAACGCCAGTGCGACGCCGGCGACGGTCAATATGTCCATCGCGGACCCCCGCCTGCTGCATGCTGTTCAGGTTTGTGATCCATGGCTCAGCTCGAGGTCGCCGTGTTGCCCGCGATGACTTCCTGGACCCGGGCCCGTACCCGCGCCAGCGCCTGGCCGTGCACCTGGCAGACGCGCGACTCCGTGACGCCAAGGACCTCGCCAATTTCCTTCAGGTTCAGTTCTTCGTCGTAGTAAAGGGACATCACCAGCGCCTCGCGTGGTGGCAGGGCGCGGATAGCCTCGGCGAGTGCCTCGCGAAATTCGTCCGCTTCAAGTTCTGTGGAAGGCTCGGCGTCCGGATCCCGGATCTGGTGCATCGGCATCGCGTCGTCCTCGCCCTCCTGATCAAGGCTGAAGAGCCGGTGCGCAGCTGCAGCGGTCACGAGCCGAAAGTATTCCTCGAGGGACACGCCGAGTTCGGCGGCGATCTCCCGGGCATCTGCCGGCTTGCCGGTGCGATTTTCCACTGCCTGAATCGCCCCTGTCAGTTCCCGTTGCCTGCGATAGACCGAGCGGGGTGTCCAGTCTGTACTCCGGACCTCGTCGAGCATCGCGCCACGCACGCGGATACCCGCGTACGTCTCAAAACTGGCCCCTTTCGTCGGCGAGTACTGGCGCGCCGCATCAAGCAGCGCAATCAGTCCCACCTGGATCAGGTCATCCTGATCCACGCTGTCGGGCAGCCTGCCGCGCAGGTGGTTCGCAATCCGCTTGACCAGCGGCGCGTACTCCTGCACGAGCGCATCCGGCGAGTGCCCGGCAGCCGTGGCATAGCGGTTCGCGGGGTTCATGCCGCGGCGTGCTCCCCGCCAGCCGACCCGCCAGCAGACCTGAGCAGACGCTCAACAAAAAACTCGATGTTGCCGCGTGCCGCCCGGGGCCCCTCCCAGCTATCGGCACGGTAGGCCAGCTTCTTGAGCGCTCCCGCAGCAAGACTGGTTGGGAACGCCGTCACGAACGGTGTCTGCAGCTGGACCGCCCGCCAGACCCGGTCGTCGTAGGGGACGCTGCCGGCGTGATCCAGGGTGACCTGCAGGAAGCGCTCGGACACCCGCAGCAGCTTCTCGAACAGGCTGCGCCCGTCTCCGCCCTGGTGGGTCATGTTGGTGATGATCCGGAACCGGGTCACGTGGCGTTCAGTGCTCAGCACCTTGATCAGGGCGTAGGCGTCGGTGATGGAGGTTGGTTCATCGCAGACCACCACCAGCACTTCGTTCGCGGCCTCACAAAAGCGCAGGACGCTTTCCGAGATACCGGCGGCTGTATCGACGAGCAGCGCATCCAGGTCCTCGGTGATTTCGCTGAAGGCATTGATGATGCCGGCATGCTGGGCCGGGCTCAGGTCTGCCATCTCCGAAAGTCCCGAAGCTCCAGGAATCACGCGCACCCCGGCCGGGCCGTTCACAATCACGTCCTGCAGTCGGCGTTCACCAGTCACGACGTCGGCGAGCGAGTGGGTGGGTTGCAGACCCAGCAGTACATCGACGTTCGCGAGACCGAGATCAGCATCAAGGAGCATCACGCGTCGGCCGAGCATGCTCATGGCGATGGCCAGATTCGCGCAGATATTGGTCTTGCCGACGCCACCCTTGCCCCCGGTTACGGTCAGAACCTTGACAGGCCTGGAGCTGCGCGCTCGCCTGAGGCCTTCGGCCTGATCAGTGACGTGCTGGCCTTCAGGCGTAAGCATGATTCGCAACCTCCGAGAACGTCCGCGCGAGCGTGTCTGTATCAACTACCCGACTGTCGCGCCGCATGAGTTCGACTGCCATCTTGGCAAGCCACGACTGGCGATTGCGCATCAGGTGCAAATCCTCGGGAACGCGCTGGCCGTTGGCGACGTAAGCCAGTGGCAACCCGCTCCGGATCAGGACCGACAAGGCACCCCCAAGCGATGTGGCCTCATCGGTCTTGGTGAGGATGCACCCGACCGGTTGAGCCGTCCGGAACACGTCCACAATTTCCTGCATCGCTCCGGAGGCGGTAGTAGCCGGGACGGCCAGGAGGGTCGAAAGCCCCATGTCCGGGGCCGCGAGTCGGGCCAGTTGCTCGGGTAAACGGGGGTCGCGCTGGCTCATGCCCGCCGTGTCCACGAGGACCAGTTTCCGGCGCTCCAGAGCGGCCAGTGCCTCGGTCAGGCTCTGCCTGTCGGTGGCCGATGTGACGGTTACGCCCATGATCTGGCCGAAGGTTTCGAGCTGTTCCCGGGCGGCCACGCGGAAGGTGTCCGTCGTGACGAGGCCTACCGCCTCCGGCCCGTATTGCTGGGCCGCCCGCGCCGCGAGCTTGGCGATTGAGGTGGTCTTGCCCACCCCGGTCGGGCCAATGACGGCATACACACCGCCAGCTGCCACCACATCGCAGTCGGTAACGGGCACCTGTTCCACCAGGGTACGCAGGCCGGCAGTCCAGCCGCCGATGGGGTGGTCCGTTGCGGCGCGCGTGGCGAGTTGCCGGGCAATATCGGGATCCAGGCCCAGCTGCGTGAAATGGCGCAGGAGCGTTGCGGTGGCCGGTGATTGCCGGGATTGTTCATCCCAGAGCAGGCGGCCAACCTGTGCCTCCAGCAGGGAGCGGATCGAGCGCATCTCCGCGCGCATCTCGTCGAGTTCGCTGACTGTGGCCGCGCCCGGGGCGCGAGGCGGTTGATACCAGCCTCCGTTGGGAGAGTTGCCCTGGTCGATGCGTACCGCGGGGCTCGCGTCCGGCACCGCGCCATCGTCGATGGCGGCGGAAATCTCGATGCCCGCGTCAGTGCGCGTGGTTTCCAGAATCACTGCATCTGGTCCGAGTGCGTCCCGCACCTGACGCATGGCGTTGCGCATGTCCGTGCCCGTAAACCGTCTGATCTTCATCGTGCTATCTCCTTAAATCCAGGCGCCACCAGCGGTGACAATTTCAGGCGCCGACAGCGGCGACGAGCCGCACGCGCTTGCTGTCCGGAACTTCGTTGTAGGCCAGGACCCGCAGCGTGGGCACTGCAAAGCGCAGGAATTTGGCGAGCCAGGGCCGCAGGTTTGGCGCCACCAGCAGTACCGCCGGCTGGCCGGCCAGCTCCTGACGGTGGGCCGTCTCGCTCAGCTGGACCTGCAGCCGTTCTGCCAGCGTGGGCTCGATTCCCGCGGTCTCCGCGCCGCCCTTGAGAGCCTCTTGCAAGATCTGTTCCAGTCGCGGATCCAGGGTGATGACCGGCAGCTCCTCGTTACCACTGCTGGCGCGCTGAACGATGGTGCGGCCGAGCGCCACGCGGACGGCGGAGGTCAGCGCTTCCGGGTCCTGGGTCGAACGGCCGTGCTCGGCCAGCGTCTGGCAGATCGTCCGCATGTTGTTGACGGGAATCTGCTCGCGAAGGAGTTCCTGGAGTACCCGGACCACCACCGACAGCGGCAGCGTCTTAGGCACCAGTTCCTCAAGGAGTTTCGGCGTCTGTTTGGCCAGTCGGTCCAGCAGTTCCTGCGCCTCCTGGTGGCCGAAAATCTCGTGGGCGTTTTCGTGCAGCACCTTGGACAGGTGCGTGGCGATCACCGTCGGCACGTCCACCACGGTGTAACCCCGCGCCTGGGCTTCTTCCCGCTGGCCGGGTTCGATCCAGACGGCTTCGAGCCCGTAGGCCGGGTCTCGCGTTGGCACGCCGTTGATCCGCTGTTCGATGTGGCCGGGGTTGATCGCCAGCTCCCGGTCCAGCTGCACTTCGCCAGTGCCGATCGCCGAACCCATCACCGAAAGCCGGTAACCGCTCGCGGGCAGGTCCAGGTCGTCGCGGATGCGCACGGGTGACACGAGGAAGCCCAGTTCGTCCGACAGGCGCTTGCGCACCCCCTTGATCCGCCGCATCAGTTCGCCATCCTGCTGGCGATCCACCAGCGGTATCAGCCGGTAGCCCACGTCCAGGGCGATCGCGTCTGTCTCGCCCACGTCGCTCCAGGACAGGTCGCGACTTGCCTCGGTGTCCACAAGGTCCGGCGACGCGATGAACTCAGTCACCGTGTTCACCGCTTCCCGGCGGCGGTCGATCAGCCAGGCGCCACCGGCGCAGACGCCCGCCATCAGCAGAAATGCCACGTTGGGCATGCCAGGGACGATACCCAGAAGCCCCAGCAGGATGGCGGCGACGCGCAGCACCCGCTTGTCACCGAGGAGCTGGGAGAACAGCTGGCTGCCCATGTCTTCAGAACGGGACATGCGCGTCACGAGGACCGCAACCGAAATCGCCAGCAGCAGCGAGGGAATCTGGGCGACGAGCCCGTCGCCGATCGTCAGCAGGGTATAGGTTTCCGCGGCCTGGGCGACGGTCATGTCATGCTGCAGAACGCCGATCAGCATGCCGCCGATCAGGTTGATAAAAAGAATGAGCAGAGCGGCAATGGCATCACCGCGCACAAACTTGTTGGCGCCGTCCATGGAGCCGTAGAAGTCTGCTTCCATGCGGACTTCCGTGCGTCGGGCGGTGGCTTCCTGCTGGGTGATGACGCCGGCGTTCAGGTCCGCGTCGATGGCCATCTGCTTGCCGGGCATGGAATCCAGGGTGAACCGCGCACTCACTTCCGAGACGCGGCCAGCGCCCTTGGTAACCACGATGAAATTGACGATCACGAGGATCACGAACACCACGATGCCGACGGCATAGTTGCCACCGATCACGAACTCGCCGAAGGCCTCGATCACCTTGCCGGCCGAATCGGTGCCGGTATGTCCGTGCAGCAGTACGACCCGCGTCGAGGCCACGTTCAGCGCGAGCCGGAGCAGTGTTGCCAGCAGCAGAACCGTGGGAAATGCAGCCAGATCGAGCGGCCGCATGACGTAGACGACGGCCAGGATGACCACCAGCGAGACGCAGATGTTGAACGTGAACAGTGCGTCCAGCACCAGTGGGGGCATTGGCAGCACGATCATCGCCAGCATGGCGAGGACCACGAGTGGCAGGCCCGCCGCCAGCATCGCCGTGCTGCGCAGGGAGCCGAGCCAGTTGCTACCGGGATTTGCCATGGTTCAGGACCCTATCGACGCCTGCGTCGGCGCCCGGGCGGTGGCCCGCTCGCCAGTTTCTCGTCCACCGCAACAGTGGGCCGTTCCGGCCAGGTGCCGCCGTTGACGTGCACGAGCTTCAGCCGGTAGACGTAGGTCAGTACCTGGGCCACGGCCAGGTACAGCTGTGAGGGAATCTCCTGGCCGAGATCGGTCGTCCAGTAGAGGGCGCGGGCCAGCAGTGGTGATTCAAAGAGCGTGACCTTGTGTTCACCGGCGACTGACCGGATGCGCGTGGCCATGTGGTCGGCGCCCTTGGCGACCACAATGGGGGCGCGCATGCGACTGTCGTCGTAGCGGATGGCTACGGCGAAGTGCGTCGGGTTGGTGATCACGACGTCAGCCTTCGGAACGCTGTCGAGCATCCGCCGGCGGGCGACTTCCTGCTGCAGCTGACGAATGCGGTTGCGCACTTCCGGCCGGCCCTCGGACTCCTTCTGCTCATCCTCGACTTCCTGCCGGGTCATGCGCATCTGTCGGGCATGGGACCAGAGCTGGTACGGAGCATCCCCGGCGGCGATGAGCAGCAGAGCGCCACTGCAGATGGCAAGGGTCAGCAGCGATAGCGAGATCGAACTGCCGATGGCCTGAACCAGTGGCTGGTCGCTCAGGCCCAGAAGACGCTCCATGCTGCCCATAAGCAGCACAACCGTGGCGCCAACAATAAAGGTGGCCTTCGCCAGCGCCTTGAGCACTTCCACCAGAGCGTTGAGGCCGAACATCCGGCCGAGGCCAGCCACGGGGTCCAGGCGTTCAAACTTGAAGGCGAGAGGGGCGGGCGTGAAGATCCAGCCACCGATGGCGAGCGTGCCGAGGAAGGCGGCTGCAATGAGCGCTGCGAACAATGGCGTACAGGCCTCCAGTGTGGCGAACGTCGCCTGCGCCAGCGCCTGGAGCATGAAGTCCGGGTCATCGATTGCTGCCCTGTCGAAACTCAATGCACGGGTCATCATCTCGCGCATGCTGTTTGCGAGCTGCGCCCCATCGGAGTAGAGCACCAGTGCAGCCGTCATCAGGATGGCAGCCATACTCAATTCGCGGGAGCGGGGGATCTGGCCTTTCTGGCGCGCCTCGTCGAGGCGCTTGGCTGTTGCCTCTTCGGTCCGATCCTGTTGCTGGGTTTCGGCCATGGCCGGCTAGCCCTCAAGGATCCGTGAGAGGACGACAAAAGCATCGTTGATTTGTCCTTCCCAGACCGGGCCCTGCGTGCGTATCGAGAGCACCAGGATGAAAAGGCCGAACATGATGGTGATAGGAAAGCCGACGGCAAACAGATTAAGCGTGGGCGCTGCCCGGCTGATCACCCCGAAGGCGATGTTGACCATCAGGATGCCCACGACGGAAGGCAGAGCGAGCTGCACGGCACCGGCGAACATGGCGGCACCGAAATCGGTTATCACGCGCGCATCGCCGGGGCTAAGGCCCCCGGAGCCGATCGGCACTGTGGCAAAGCTCTGCGCCAGCAGCGCGATGAGCGCGAGGTGCGCGTTGGTGGCCAGCAGCAGCAACGAGGAAATGACGATATAGAAGCGACCAAGGAGTGGCATGCCGCCGTTCTGTGGATCGACCACTGTGGCGAAGGATAAACCCATGGCGGTGGAGATCAACTGACCGGACAGCAGCGCAGCCTCGGTAGCGAGGCGGAGGACGAAGCCGATGGCGAGGCCGATGATGAGTTCCTGAGTGATGGCGAGCAGACCTGCGCCGCTCAACGGTTCTACATTGGGGGGCGGTCCTGCTGACGGGACCAGCGCCACTGAGAGAACGAGCGCAATGGCCAGTCGGATTGTTTTTGGAACGAACATCGCGCCCAGCAGTGGCGCCAGCATCACGACGCCACCCACCCGGAGCACCGTCCAGAGAATGGCGAAGAGTGTGTCCGAAAGCTGCAGGGTCGTCTCCATGGGACGTCAGCCGATCAGTCCTGGAATATTGGTGAACAGCGTCCGGGTGTAGCCCGTGATCAGCTGCAGCATCCAGGGGCCCGTGATCATCAGGGTCAGTACGAGCACCAGCAGCTTTGGAATGAATGACAGTGTCATTTCATTGATCTGCGTCGCTGCCTGCAGCACGCCGACCAGCACGCCGGTGATCAGCGTCACGAGCAGGAGCGGAGCGGACAGCAGCGCAGTCAGCGTGAGGGACTCGCTGGCGATGGTGAGTACGGTTTCCGGAGTCATGCTGGCCAGCCTCAGTTGTGCGGGACGAAACTGTTGGCAAGCGTGCCGACGATCAGACCCCAGCCGTCCACAAGCACGAACAGCATGATCTTGAAGGGCAGGGAGATGAGCATCGGTGACAGCATCATCATGCCCATCGACATCAGTACGCTGGCTACGACGAGGTCGATAATCAGAAACGGAATGAAGGTCAGAAAACCGATCTGAAAGGCGGTCTTGAGCTCGCTCGTCAGAAAGCTTGGCAACAGGACCGACAACGGGACGTCTTCGGGCTTGTCAAAGCCTTCCTTCCCGGCCAGGCCTGCGAACAACTCCAGATCTGGTTCGCGAGTCTGGCCCAGCATGAATTCACGCATTGGCGCGAGCGCCTTCTCCGCCGCGGCCGGCATTTCGATCGTCCCGGCGAGATACGGCTGCAGGGCGTTCTGGTTCACCTGCTCCAGTACGGGCGCCATGATGAAAAAGGTGAGGAACAGCGCCAGACCCACCAGCACCTGGTTCGGCGGGGTCTGTGGCATGCCGATGGCCTGCCGCAGGATGGCCAGCACGATGACAATGCGGGTGAAGGACGTGGCTGCGAGCAGCAGGGACGGTAGCAGCGTCAGGGCTGTCATCAGCATCAGGATCTGGATGCTCACCGACCACGTCTTGCCGCCGTCGGGATTGTCGACCAGTGACAGCGCCGGAATCACCGGCGCTGCGGCCTGGGCAATGACTGGTGCCAGCGTGAGCAGGAGGAGGCCGCCTGTCCGGGCGATGGTGGCATTTCGGCGGGTCATGACGTGCGATCCATAAAGCTTGCGAATTCGCCAGCGGGCTTCTGCGCCGGTGTCTGGGTCTGGGAGTGGTTCAGAACGTGCAGCGTGCGCATCCCGGAAGGGCTGACGCCGACCAGTACCTGATCGGCACCAACGCGGATCAGGACCACGCGCTCGCGTGCCCCGAGCGACAGGCCGCTGATGACTTCGATCAGCCCGCCGCGCATGCCGGCGCCCACGCGAAAGCGGCGCGAGACCCAGGCCGTGGCGCCCAGCAGGGCCAGGACAATAGCAAGGCCCAGCACCATGCGGAGTGCAGCCGAAGTCAGATTGCCAGCGGGCAGCCCGCCCGTGGCAAGGCTCTTCTGCGCCGCGTCCGCGAGGGCGGGGCCGGCTGCCAGCAGCAGGGTCAGTAGCGGGTACGTGCGCATTGTCACGGTTCAGCCCTGCGAGGGAGCCCGCTTGGTGGGGGCGAGGACGTCGGTGAGCCGGATGCCAAACTTGTCGTTGACGATGACGATCTCCCCATGCGCCACGAGAGCGCCATTCACAAAGACGTCGAGCGGCTCACCGGCGTTGCGATCAAGTTCCACGACAGACCCCTGGGACAGCCGCAGCAGCTTGCCTACGCTCATCTGGACGCGGCCGACCTCCAGAGAAAGCGTCACCGGCACGTCCAGGATTACCTCGATATTGGGTCGCAGGTCGGCCCCGGTGCCGTTACTGCCAGTGCTCAGATCCTCGAGGGCTGGCGCCTGGAAGGGCTGTGCCGTCGCCGCCTTCGCGGCGGTAACCTCAGCTGTTTTCGCCTCGTCCATATTTCTCTCCTACCGTGATTCGATTGGCGGGCTTGGTAATACGCACCGCGTTGCGTCCCTGAAATGAGCCGAAAGCGCCCTCGACGAGCGGCGTATCACCCGCATAAAGAATGACCGCCGGCAACAGATCGGTCGTGATGATGTCGCCCGGCCTGGCCTGCGTCAGATCCCGCAGGCTGATTTCCGTGCGTGCAACGACGGCTCGCAGCGAGACGTGGGCATCCTGGACGTCAGCCTTGAGTCGCGTGCTCCAGCGGCGGGAATCTGCTTCAGCCAGATCGGGCTGGCCGGCATCCCGCAGGTGCCGGATTGGCTCCATCAGGGCATCAGGCAGGGCAATTTCAAAGCGAAAATCCTGGCCGTTCAGTGTCAGGTCGAAGCCGGTGATGCACATCGAATCCGGGCCCGCCGCGACGGCTGCGAAAATCGGGTTGATTTCCGACGCTCCGAGCTGGAAGTCCATGGCAACAAAGGGCTTCCAGGCATCCCGCATGTCCTGTGCCAGAGCAGTCACGAATTTCCGGACCAGCCGGACCTCCATCGGGGTGAACTCGGCACTGCCTTCCGTACGGCGGCCCTTGCCATCGCCGCCGAAAAAAATGTCCACCAGCGTGAAGACAAAAGCCGCATCCAGGGTGATCACGCCCTTGGCCTTCTGGGCACGGATTTCCAGCACATTCAGGCTGGTCGGGACGGGCAAACGCCGGGAGTAGAGGCCCCACCGTTCCTCGCGCCAGGGTCGCGGAGTGACTTCCACCGACTGACGGAAAAACTTTCGCGCGGTGATCTTCAGCAGGCTCGTCATGCGTTCCGAGATCGATTCCAGCGCCGGCACCTTGTCCGCGGCAATCCGCTCCCAGTGATCAGCGTGCAGGTCGACCACCTGGCCCTCGGGTGCACGGCCCTGCGGATCGCCTGGGGGAGCGCCAGCCCGAAGCGCCTGCGCCTCTTCGTCCGACAGGATGACCTTGCTGTTCATGCAACGAACCGTCGCTTACTGCACGACGAAGCTGGTGAAGTACAGGTCTTCAACTTTCCCGGGGTGTTCTTCCTCGCCCTGGTTCGCCTGCATGATCTTCTGCACCTCGGCCAGCGACGCCTTCCGGAGCTTTTCCTTTTCGTCCCGGTTGGTCAGGGACGGGATGGTCTGGCCACCGAGCAGCATCAGGAGGTTGTTACGGATCACCGGCATGTGATCTTTCAGATCGGCGATGACATGTTCATCGCGCGACATGATTTCGATAGTCACCTGCAGGAAGCGGATCGAGCCCTTGTCCTCAAGGCTGGCCACGAGCGGTGGGTCCAGCGGCAGGTAGAGCGGGGGGCCTTTGGGCTCCGGGGCGGCCTTGCTCTCCTTGGCAACCACGACTTCCGGGACCGGGCAGTTGGGGGTCATCGAGTTGAGGACCTTGCAGCCGATGATCGGCGCCGCGAGCTGGGTCACGAGCAGCATCAGGAACAGGCCGATGACGGTCCCCAAAGCCTTGAGCAGGCTGCCGCTTTTCGCAGCTGCAGCCTCGACGGGCGGCGCGGCAGCTTCAATCTCTTCAGTCGCCATAGGTGTTTGTCCGTGAACGTCCCGGAGATCTCAAAGCAAGACCCGTGCCATCCTGATTCGGACGATAAAAAGTCTTTTAGTTCATCGAGTTATGGACTGTCCACGGCACGGATCCGGGCCTGTGACAACGATCTGGCAGGGTGTTCTGCCCGATCGCCAAGGGTTTGGCCCCGTCAGGCCCAGACATCCAGTCGCCGGCTGGGAATTACCGGGGTCCTCGCTGGCGTCGCCGCCCGCCAGGGGCGATCAAGGTCGGGCAGGGGGCCCCCCGCCATCCGGCGTCGCTGGTCGGACCCGGAGTTGCCCATCTGACCCGCGAAGGCATCGACCTGTGTGCGGGTCAGTGCAATGCCCTGTTCCGCGAATAGTTCCCGCAACCGCGGCAGGGATCCTTCAATCGCACTCTGGGCCTGGCTGGTCGTGGTGCCGAACCACACCTGAGCGGTACCGTCCTCGATCTGGATCTCCACGGTCAGCGCACCGAGCTGTTCCGGGTGGAGCCGCAGTCGGGCCGTCTGGACTCCGGGACCGCCAAGCGCCAGCAAGCGGTCCGCAAGGCCACCGGCAAAGGCACCGGGGTCGGCGAGTGGCTGGAGTATGGGCGGCATGCCGCCGTCCTGACGAATACCGAGCGGCACAGTGCCCGTCCCCCCGGCACCGGTGGCGGCGAGCGGTGTCGATCCTGGCAATCCGTTGTTGCTGACACTGCTGGCGGTGAAGACGGCGAGCATGCCGGCAGTGAAGTCCGTGCTTGCGACGGGCACGGCTGCTCCAGACTCTGTCGTTGGCACGACGCTCGGCGTCCGGGAGTGCTGGGTCAGGTACTTGCGGGCGAATTCCATGGCGGCGCTCGCGGGCGCCTTCGTCCGTGCCTCCCGTGGCGCCAATCCGCCCCCGTCGATGGCGGCCCGGCCAATGGCCCCGGTCTGTGCTGGCGCGGGCTCGAGCTGGCGGCGCAGCGCCAGGTCGGTCAGCGAGATCCGGGGACGCGTCTCACCGGGCGCCTGATCCTGCTCCGCTGGCGCGGGGTCACCGACCGGGTCCGGCGACGCGGTGACCGGATCAGTCCGCAGCGGCGTGTCGGCCGGCAGCGGGTTGCCGGTCACCGGCAGAGATTTGCCGGCCACGACGGGGACCGTGAACTCGACAGGCAGGGCGGGCGGCGGGGCAGCGCTTCCAGGCAGGGCGAGCGTTGCCAGGGCATCGGCGTCGGTGTCAGTGGCAGTGGCAGTGTCAGTGCCGGGCAGATCGATGAATGGTAGCGGCGCGGCTGCCGGGGCCAGTGGCTGGGCCCCTGCCAGTACGCCGGATAACAGGTCAGCAAAGGGCTTGGCAGCGCTGCCGGGCGCGCCATTCGCCGGGTTCTTCGCGACGGCAGCCGCCGTCGCGAGCAGCTCGGGGGAGGGGGTAAGGATCAGGCTCAGTTCACTCACGAAGGACGATCAAGCAACCTTCGTGCCACGCGACTTCACACTTTCTGCGAGCCACCCCCTCTTGACGTCGAAATCTCGTCCAGGCGGCTCTGCTCCCGCCGGTCCCGGCGCTCCTGGTCCTGCGCACCCAAACGCTCGCCGAGCTTTTCCAGTGAGCGTGTCCGTGCCCGTGCCTCCCGCCACTGCTGGGTCTGCTGTTCGACTTTCTGGCGCTGGTAATCGACCGTACCCCGCTGCTCGTCCACGGCCGCGCACAGGCGTTCCAGGAAACCGCGGCCGCTGCGCAGGCTGCGGATCGTGACACTCGCCGTGGAGGCCTTGCTGCTCTCCGTGTACTCCGCAAGGTAGCTGCTGATCTGTTTCAGCCTGTGCTCTTCAGCGTCAAGGGATCGCAGCCGTTCGGCGAGCCTGCGCGCGTTGTCGGCCTCGGTATGGCTGGCCAGTCGCTGCAGCGCCACGATCCGGTCCCGTTTAGCCACGAGCGCGGGCGTCCGCCGGGTCTGCGTTTACCAGGGTTTCAAGCTGGGCAATACTTTCTTCGAAGCTGACGGGGGTTTCCGTGGGCTGGCGCAGGAACGCCTCGATCCGCGGCCAGTGACGGACGGCCCGGTCCAGCTGCGGGTCAGCTCCCGGCCGGTATGCGCCAACGGTGATGAGATCCCGGTTGCGCATGTAGCACGCAACGATCTCCCGGAACTTCTGGGCAGCGGCGACGTGCTGGGGCGATGCGATCCGGCTCATGGAACGGCTGACGGACGACTCGACATTGATCGGTGGATAGATGCCGCTTTCGGCCATGCTCCGCGACAGCATGATGTGGCCGTCGAGGATCGCACGCGCAGCGTCCACGATGGGATCATTCTCGTCGTCGCCTTCGGCAAGGACCGTATAGATCGCGGTGATGGAGCCACCACCCACGTCCCCCGTGCCGGCACGTTCGACGAGCTGCGGCAGCCGCCCGAAGACCGACGGTGGATAACCCTTGGTCGCCGGGGGCTCGCCGATGGCGAGGCCAATTTCCCGCTGGGCCTGCGCGAAGCGCGTCAGCGAGTCCATGAGCAGCAGCACCTGGCACCCGCGGGCACGAAAATGCTCCGCGATCGCCGTGGCACGCCAGGCCCCGTGGATCCGCAGCAGGGGCGAGCAGTCGGCCGGCGTTGCCACGACCACGGAGCGCGCGAGTCCGGCCTGGCCGAGATTGTCCTCGACAAACTCCTTCACTTCGCGACCGCGCTCGCCAATCAGCCCCACCACAATCACATCGGCCCGCGTGTACCGGGTGAGCATGCCGAGCAGTGTGCTCTTGCCGATGCCGCTGCCGGCGAACAGCCCGAGGCGCTGCCCGCGGCCGACCGTGAGTAGTGCGTTGATCGACCGCACGCCGACGTCCAGGGGCTTGTGAATAGGCTCGCGGGAGAGCGGATTGATGGGTTCAGCCTCGAGCCGGACCTGGGTTTTGCAACCGAGGGGACCGCGCCCGTCCAGAGGAAGCCCCGCGCCGTCGATAACGCGGCCAAGCAGGCCATCCCCGACCGCAACGCGCGCTACGGAGCGTTTCGGAATCACCCGGGCGTTTGGCATCACGCCCGCCAGCGTGCTGGTGGGCATGAGGAACAGCCGGTCGCCCGAAAAGCCGACGACTTCGGCCTCGATTGAACTTCCGGCTGTACCCTCGATCACGCAACGGGCGCCAAGCGCGGCTTCGCAACCTACGGCCTCCAGAGTCATGCCAGCGACACGGGCCAGTTTGCCTTCGACGACGCTGCCTGGGTCGCGTGCGTTGGCCTGGTGACTGGCGAGGCGGCGGGACCACCGCTCGCTCCGTTCACTGGCCAGCCGGACGGCCGGGTGCTTACTCAGGTTCAGGATCTGACTCGCCACGTTCGTCCTCCAGCAGCCGGGCGATCACGCGGGCGAGCCTGGCCTCGAGCCGGGCATCGATCCTTGAGCGTGGCGATGTGATCACGCAGCCGCCGCGCTCGAGCAGAGGGTCACTTTCCAGGCGCCAGGCCCGGTCGTCCTGCGCAACTGGCAGGCGTTCCCGGATGGCGTCGGCGTCGGCCGGGTGCAGGCGGACCACCACGTCACCTGAAGCGAGGGGCAGCGCCGCGAGGCCTTCGCGGATAACCCCGATCAGGTGCCCCGGATCCAGGTGCAGCTCCCGCCGGACCAGTTGCCGGACCACGGCCTGGACGAGGGCCAACAGTTCTTCCTCAACCCGGTGGTCGAGGTCCTCGAGAGGTCGTGCGAGCGTGTCGAGGATGCTCTCGACGGCCTCGATGCGCACCACGAGCTCGCGCAAGCCTGCTTCCTCACCAGCCACACGGCCCTGCTCGAAGCCCTGCTGCCAGGCGCGCTGCTGGAGCGCCGTAAGGTCGTGGTCGTCGCTGCGCCTGAAGCTGCCCGGGCCACCTGGACTTGGCACCTCGGGGGCTCGCCAGGCGAGCACCTCGGCGCTGCTCTCGCTACCCCGGATCAGCTTAGACGAAGTCATCGCCACCGGTCCCGAGCATGATCGTGCCCTCGTCGGCAAGACGCCGGGCAACGGTGACAATTTCCTTCTGGGCAGCCTCCACTTCGGCAATGCGCACAGGGCCCTTGGCCTCGAGATCCGACTTCAGCATCTCGCCTGCCCGCTTGGACATGTTCTTGAAGATCTTGTCCTGCAGTGCCTGGTCGGCGCCCTTCAGGGCGATCACGAGGATGTCCGTGGTGACTTCGCGCACCAGTGCCTGGATCCCGCGGTCGTCCACCCCCAGCAGGTTGTCGAAGATGAACATGTTCTCCTGTATCTCCTGGCTCAGGACTGAGTTGTCCTGGTTCAGGTTCTCCAGAATCTGCAGCTCGATTTCCTTTTCCACCATGTTCAGGATTTCCGCCGCGTTGCGCACGCCGCCCATCGCCGTGACCTTGAAGCCCGAGGACTGCGAGAAGCGCTGCTGCATCACCTCGTCGAGTTCCTCGATGGTGTTCTGGGGAATTTCGCCCATGCGTGCAATCCGCGTCACGACTTCGGTGGACAGGCGGACCGGCAACTGGGAGATCACCTCGGCAGCCTTCTTCGCGTCCAGGCCAGCGAGAACCACAGCGATAACCTGTGGATGTTCCCGGTGAATGATTTCTGTGACCTCCTTGGCTTCCATCAGCTGCAGCGAGTCGAGGCCCCTGGCCTCATCGTCCACCAGACGATCGAGTACCTTGGCCGCCTTTTCCTCGCCCAGCGACGACGTGAGAAGGCGCTTGAGGAAGGCAGGAGAGCGGCCAACCGTCGCGTCGCCTTCCACGTTGCTGGCGAACTGGGTCAGCACCGAGTCCGCCTGACCGCGGCTGATCTTCCGCATCGAGGCCATGGCCTTGCCGAGGCGCTGGACCTCGCCGACCGGCATGTGCTTCATGACTTCGGCGGCTTCCTTCTCGCTCAAGGACATCAGGAAGACGGCGGCGCGCTCGCTGCCCGAGAGGTCCTTTTGTTTCTCAGCCATCGGCCTGGACCCACGACCTTACGATTTGTGCTACGCGTTCCGGATTCTTGTCGGCCAGCTGGCGCGCCACGCTGATCTTGTCGTCGTAACTGAGCGGCCCGCGTTGTTCGGCTGGCAGGTTGCTCCCGCCGGCTCCCGCGTAGCCAAGGCTGCCTGCTGTGCCGCCGGTTGGGGCACCACCCATGGCACTCAGCAGGGGCCGGATGAGTAGCAGGGCAACGACCAGAAACAGCGCCGCCGCGAGCGCCTGTTTCCCATACGACTGGACGGCCGGACTCTGTAGCAGCCCGGGTTCCTCGGCCTCCGCTTCCGGCGGACTCTGGTAAAAGGCCATGCTGCTGACGCTGACAGTGTCGCCGCGGCGCTCGTCGAAGCCGACAGCGTCACGCACGAGCTTCTGGATGGCTTCAAGCTGTTCGGGCGGAATCTTCTCCGTCGTCACCGTGCCATCGGTCGCCGTCGTTCGCTTCTCGTCGATGAGCACGGCCACGGAAAGCCGCTGGATCGCGCCCGTGGACTCCTTGGTGTGGCTCATCGTCCGGTCCATCTCGAAATTGCGGGTACGCCGGACCGACTCGTTGTTCGGGGTCTGCGCAAGCGTTGCGGCCGCCTGGGCGCTGGTCGCATCGGCGGTCTGCACCGGATTGGCAGTGGTGGGTGCCGGCGGCGGCGTTGCCGCCAGCGGTGCCGGTTGCGGCGGCTGGTTGCTGAGCGCGCCCGGAATGCCGCCAGTCAGTCCGGAACCGTTGTTGCGGTCTTCGGCCACCTGCTCGCTCCGGACGATAGTCTCCGGGTCGTAGAGTTCCTTGGTTTCCTCGCGCTGCGTAAAGTCGAGCGCGGTCGTAACGGTCGTGCGGACGCGTCCGGCTCCGAGCATCGGCACCAGCAGGTTTTCGATGCGTGCGACGTAGCTGTCCTCGACGCGCCGGACGTAGTCGAGTTGCCGGGCGCTGAGGCCAAGTTCCGAGGTGTCCTCCGGTGCATTGAGCAGCTTGCCGGTCTGGTCCACGACGGTCACGCGATTCGGCTGCAGGTCCGGAATGCTCGAGCCAACGAGGTGTGCGATGGCAGTCACCTGGGATTCGGTAAGGGTCCGGCCGGAGTAGAGCTGCAGGAGGACGGACGCACTGGGCTGCTGTTTCTTGCCGAGGAACACACTGGACTTGGGCACGGCCAGGTGCACGCGTGCGCTCTGCACCGGTTGCAGGCTGCCGATGGTCCGGGCCAGCTCGGTTTCCAGCGCATGGTGGTAGCGGGCACCTTCCATGAACTGGCTCGTCGAGATGCCATTGCCACCGTCCATGATCTCGAGGCCGAAGCCTGAACTCTTGGGCAGGCCCTGTTCGGCAAGCTTGAGCCGGGCGGCATGGACCTTCTCTGCCGGGACCTTGACGGCGCCGGACTGGTCGTCCAGCTGGTAGGGTATTGACGAACTGCTGAGGACGTTGATGACCTCGCTCGATTCCTTGTCCGAAATATTGTTCAGGAGCACCGTGTAGCCGGGATCCTGCATCCAGAACGCCGCTGTCACGCCTATCGAGATGCTGGCCGCGAGGCCGATGAGCACCAGTAGCTGGCGCATCCCGGGCATCGCGGTCAGCGCTGCGAAGGGATTCAAGGGTGGACTGTCTGCCTTAGCCATTGGTAACTCCTGCGGATCTGCCTGCTAGCCCCTAAGCGGGAGCTAGATCGGCATGTTCATGATTTCCTGATAGGCCTCGACCAGTTTGTTGCGGACCTGGGTCATGGCCGTAAACGACAGGCTGGCTTTCTGCATCGCGACCATCACCTCGGCAACACTCGCTCCGCCAGTGCCCGTCTGGAAGCCTGTGGTCAGGTCCCTTGCAGCCGCCTGCTGCTCGTTGACCTTACTGATCGAATCCTGGAGTACCTGCCCGAAGTTCGCGCCGCCTTTGCCAGCCGCGCCGGGTATCGTGCTGGCTTCGGGCAGCTCCATCGAGCCCGACAGGGCCCGCATCTGGGTCAGCACCTTGTTGATTTCCATCTGGCTCATGGCAGTTGCGGTTCTCCGGTTTCGCGGTGGATCAGAGGGCGGCGCTGGCCGTATCCCGGCAGCGTGGGATTGCAATGCCGACACTGCGCAGCCTGGCAATCTTGTAGCGGAGTGTCCGGGGGCTCACTCCAAGCAGTTCTGCGGCCTGCTGGCGGCTGCCTGTCCTGTTCAGTACGTCGACGATCAGATGGCCTTCGACCGCGTGCAGGTTTTCCTGGAGCAGCGGTTCGGATGACGCCACCGTGCTTACGGGAAGTTCGAAGCGCAGGTCGCGTGCGCGGATCACGTTGCCACTACAGAGGATGACCGCCCGTTGCAGCAGGTTGTGCAGTTCACGCACGTTACCGGGCCAGCGATGGCTGTTGAGCGCCACGAGCGCGTCGTCTGCCAGCGTCGGCGCCTGACGGGCGCCGACGGCTGCCTTCTGCAGGAAGTAGCGGGCGAGTGGCACGATGTCGGCAGGCCGGGCCCGCAGCGGCGGCGTAGTGAGCGGAAAGACGCTCAGCCGGTAGTAGAGATCTTCACGGAAGCGGCCCGCCGTCACCCGCTCGCGCAGGTCGCGGTTGGTCGTCGCAATCACGCGGACGTTGAGCCGGATGGGGGTGCGCCCGCCGATCCGGTCCACTTCCTTCTCCTGCAGGACGCGCAGCAGCTTGGCCTGCAGGCCGATATCCATTTCGCCAATCTCATCGAGCAACAGCGTGCCGCCTTGGGCCTGCTCGAACTTGCCGGGCCTGGATTCGTGGGCACCGGTGAACGAGCCTTTCTCATGCCCGAACAGCAGTGCTTCCAGCATGTTTTCGGGAATTGCCGCGCAGTTCAGCGCGACGAACGGGCCATCGGCCCGGCCGGAGAGACGGTGCAGCAGGCGGGCCAGCACCTCCTTGCCCGTGCCGCTCTCTCCGCTGATCAGCACGGTGGTGTCCGAGACGGCGACGCGGCTTGCCAGCGTCACGAGTTCCACGCTGGCCGGATCGGCGATCACGAGGTCGTGAGCCGAAGCGGTGGTTGCGGGTGTGAGCTGGCGGAGGCGGTCTAAGAGGGACGCCGCGGCGAAGGGCTTGACCAGGTAGTCGCTCGCGCCCTCCAGCATGCAGCGCACGGCGTGCTCGATGCTGCCGTGGGCGGTGATCAGCAGCACGGGCAGGTGCGGGCGGATTTCCCGGATGGCCGTCAACAGTGCGAAGCCGTCCATGGGGCGCATCTGGTAGTCGGTGACCACCGCGCTAAAGGTGCCTGCGTGCAGGGCCTCCAGGGCAGACCGGCCGTCCGCAGCGGTTACCACCTCGTACTCCGCGAGGCGGAGCGTTTCGGTGAGAGCTTCGCGCAGTGTGGCGTCGTCCTCGACCAGCAGTATGGGGAGTTGGGCGCTCATGCGGCCTGGTGCTCCCGTAGCTGGCCAAGGCCGGCGGCCAGCGGCAGACAGAGCACGAAGCAGGCGCCACGGTGCGCGCCGTCCGGGCTGTCAACAGTGTTGAGTCTGATCTCGCCACCATGGGCTTCCGCGACCGACCTGACGACGGCCAGCCCCAAGCCCGTGCCATCGGGCCGGGACGTGAAGAAGGGTTCGAAAATCCGCTGGCGAATCGCCAAGGGAACGCCGGGACCGTTGTCAGACACGCGAATTTCTGCGAACTGGCCTGCCACGTGGATGTCGACATTGACGGCGGCGGCGGAGCCAGCCGCCTGGAGTGCGTTCGTCACGAGGTTCAGCACGGCACCCACAAGGGCCTCGCGGCTGCCGCAAACCACCGCTGACGCGGGTGGCGGGGCGACGTTGACTTGCTGGCCAGGCCGGAGCAGGGCGTGCGACGCGCTGGTCACGGCCGCGGCAAGGTCGGC
Organism: Gammaproteobacteria bacterium; assembly: GCA_031395645.1. Classification (GTDB taxonomy): domain Bacteria; phylum Pseudomonadota; class Gammaproteobacteria; order Steroidobacterales; genus SHZI01. Next base: position 23,083 of record JANNJM010000021.1, read on the forward strand.
GAGCGCCACTGGCGCATCGCTGGCAGCCGCGCCGCGCGCGAAGCCCAGCATGTCGCTCACCAGTTGTTCAAGACTGTGCAGGCAGCCGATGGCACGGCCCAGCAGGACGTCGCGTCGCGCAGGTGCCAGGCCGTCGTTCGCTGCGTTGGAGGCGTAGAGCAGGGCGGCGGAGAGCGGGGTGCGAATCTGGTGGGCCAGCGTGGCCGCCATCTCACCTAAGGCCGCCAGGCGCGTGTGGCGGCGGAGCACGGCGTCGAGTTGACCTTCGCGGACGGTCTGCCAGGCGGCGTCCCGCTCGGCGATGGTGGTCGTCAGTGCCCGCTTGAGGGCAACGACTTCCGACTCGAGGCTGCCGTAGGCCGCTTCGAGCCGCTCCGATGCGTTGCTGAACGCTGCAAAGGCGCTCGTCAGGGCACGGTCGTCGCGGGCCACGGTAGGGGCGTCGGGGGCGCTGGTCGTCATGCAACTGCCGTCTTGATGGAGATCACGGAGGATCTCTCAGCAAGAAGCGTGCCTGACGCTAAGTGGTCATATAAAACAAAGAGTTAAGGTCTAAGCATTCGCCAACGGGTGGGCTTGTCGGGGGATTGGCGCCGGTCCGGTTCCGGCGCCCGTCAGAATTTTGGCGCGCGGTGGATGCCCGTCTTGGTAAAGACATCGGTACCCCGGGCAATGGCGACCTGCCGGCGGTGGCGGCGGAACACCAGCTTCTCAAGACCCACGTTCACGAGCGGCGACAGGTGCTCGAAGCGTGTGAGCCGCCACTTGGCTCCGCCGCGTTCAATGGTGCTGACCACCCGGCCGGCCAGGCGGAAGGGCATCGGCAGCAGGGGATTCGGGTACAGGACGATGACGCCGCTGTCCCCCGTTTTGGCCTGTTCGGCGCACGGGCCGGTCCACTCGAGCGTATCGGCGCGCAGCACGGTGTTGTGCCGCTTCGGCAGGCCCTGCTGGTGACTCACGAGGCGCGTGACTAGTGACAGCAGCACATCGACCTTGGCCTCGAGGTGCAGCAGCTCCTGCCCCTTCGGCAGCGCGTCGCCGGAGAGTTCCTTCGGCGCTTCCTCGAACAGTGACAGCGCCTGCAGCGCCCGGGCAGTCTCCTGGTTGTAGTGCTCGAGCTCAGCCGCGTCCGAGAGCGGCGACGGTTCCCAGACCAGTGGCAGGAAATCGTGGAGCGCGAGTCCGTCAAACTCGGCGTCATTCCGGGATCGGTTCATGGTCGGTTACTCCCCTGCGGTCTCTGCGACCCGTTCCGGGCCGCGTTCAAGGTTGCTGGCATAGGCGCGGACCACGCCCGGCGAGGTCCGCAACTGCCGGGAGGCCTCGGCCAGTCCGCGCCGCGTGGTGTGTAGCGCGGCCGAGGTCTCGTCGGTGCGGGCGCGCAGCTGCTCGAGGATGGCACGTGCGCCGTTGTCCCGCGTCACTTCGGGCTGCGTCGCGAACAGGTCCCGGAGCAGCTCGCGGCGCTCCAGATCAAGATCCGTAGCACCCGCCCAGTCCGCGAGCGCTACGCGGCTTTCGATGGCGCAGGTCAGGGCCGTGATCCGGTCGAGCAGAGTCATGCTGGGCTCCGCGCGGCCCCTGTCGTTGCTGCGGCCATCTGTTCCCAGCCAGAACGGAGCTGTTCCATAAGGTCGGCCACTTCACTTAAGCCGCGCGGGTCGTTGCGCAGGTTGGCTTCCGTCAGCCGGCGCGTCATGTACTCATAGAGGGCGGCCAGGTTGGCCGCAATCTCGCCGCCGCGCTCCTTGTCCAGGCAGGAACGCAGGCCGTCGATCAGGCGCACGGCACGGCCGAGTGCTTCGCCCTTCAGGCCCTGCTCGCCGCGCGCCATGTGACCACCGGCCGCGGCCAGCCGGTCGAGTGCGCCCTGCATCATGCGCAGGATGAGTTGCATCCGGTCGGAGGAGGCCGCCGCGCCGTAGGCGTCGACGGTCCGGTACTGGTTCAGCGGGTTGTGGTTCGGTGTGAAGTTCATCGGAGCTGATCTCTGTGTTCAGTGGCGCTAGCCAAGCTGCTGCGACAGGAAGGCGCTGGTGTTCTTGAGTTGGGCGAGCAGCCTGTCCATGGCATTGAACTGGTCGAGAAGGCGGCTGCGGACCTTCTCGAGGCGGTCGTCCAGTGTTTCCCGCTGACTGGTGATGCCCTTCAGGGTGGACTTCAGCGTGCCTTCGCGCGTGCTGATCGTGCTCGCGCTGGACAGGCTGGACTCCGTAACGCTTTCCAGCCGCTTTGCCAGGCCACTTGCGCCCGCAAACAATGCGCCGACGGCGTCGAAGTCGGAATCGATGGTGTCACCCAGCTTCTTGGTGTCGACCGCAAGCTTGCCGGTGGTCTGCGTGGTGACGCCGATGGCCGCCAGCGAGGTGAAGACGCCTTCGCTACCGGCGGCGCTGATTTCCCGCCGCAGCTGGTCACGAATGCCACGCACCGTGGCATCGCCAAGGAGTGGCCCTGCATCCCGTGTATCGACGTTGTAGCGGGTCAGCTCTGTAACGGTATCGATCACCTTGTTGTAGGCCGTGACGAAGCCCTGCACCGAGGTCTTGGCGCCGTCCGGGTTGTACTCGATCGAGACGTCGAGCGCGGTGCCAGGCTTCGTAGCCAGAAGGTTGAGAGTGACACCTTCAATGGCATCGCTGATGGCGTTGCTCGCACTGCTGGCCGGGAAGCCATCGATCACCACGTTGGCGTCTGACGCGGCCTTGAGTTGCAGCAGCGTGTTGGCCGGAGCACCGGCCGTGTAGTTGAAGGCGGCCAGGCCGCCATCACCACCACTCGCCGCAATCGTGATCGCGTTGGCGGCGCCGGTCTCGGTGGCGGAAATAATCAGGTGGGCGCCGTCGCTGGCCTTGACGATGGTGGCGCGAACGCCCGGATTGTCCGGCGACTTGTTGATCGCGTCGCGGATGTCGTTCAGTGAGTTCGCCGTCTCGGGAATCAGAATGTTCGCCGTCTCACCGTTCACGGTAATCGCCAGGGTGCCGGTACCGACGGCAGTCGTCGCGTCGCCAAAACCGATGGAGCGCAGCCGCTGGGCCGAGGCCAGGGTGATCACTTCCACCGAGTAGGTGCCGGGCAGGGAGCTGCTGCTGGCGGTCGCCGTAAAGACCTTGTCGTCCTCGACGGTGACGGTCCGCCCCTGGAAGGTGTCGGCATCGGACAGCTTCGCGAGGGAGTCTTTGAAGCCGGCGAGAGCGCTCTTGAATTTGCCCAGGGCGGACAGCTCTTCGTTGGCCTTCGATTCGCGGCTCGTCAGGCGGTTGGCCTGCGGCGCGCGCTCGGCCGCCACCAGCTGCTCGACGATCGACTTGATGTCGAGCCCGGAGCCGAGTCCGGAGGACGTCAGTGTTGCCATGGCAGGTGTGCGTCCGGTTCAGGTTGAGGCGTTGCAGACATAGCCAACGCCAAGCAAGATGCGTGCCATCACACCAGCGAGCTTAAGATCTTGCCTCCGCTGGTGCCGATGGCCCTGGCCAGCGTCAGCATTTCTTCCGACGGTATCTGGCGAATCAGCTCCCCGGTGTCCGGGTTGACCACGCGGACGATCGTGCGGCCGCTCGCTGAATCCACCTGGAACTGCAGCTGCCGTTGTGAGTCATTCAGATAGCTCTGGAGCTGCTGCACCGCCTGTTCGACCTGCGCCGGAGTCGGCTCCTTGGCGGGTTCGGGCGGCAACTTCTGGCCGCTGGCAGGCAACGCCTTGCCGGCAGCCTGACGGTCTGGCCTACCGGTGGGGAGTGCCGTGGCACTCCGGATGTTTACACTGCTGTCCAACGGGTCACCTCATTCGAGGTCAGGTCAGGCTCAGTTCTTACGGCACGCTGATCACGCGGAAGCAGGAAGGTGGGCGGGATAGCGCCCGCCACCCGCCCTTAACTTTTAGCCTCTTATCGGAACAGACCCAGCACCGTCTGGGGCGCGGCGTTGGCCTGGGCCAACACCGCAACACCGGCCTGCTGCAGGATCTGGGCGCGGGTCAGAGCCGCCGTCTCGGCCGCGAAATCGGCGTCCTGAATGCGGCTCCGGGAAGCCGTGAGGTTCTCGGAAACAGCGGACAGGTTCGAAATCGTGGACTCGAAGCGGTTCTGGATGGCGCCGAGCTGGCTGCGCAGCGAGGACACGGCGGTGAGTGCCGCATCCGAGCGCTGAATCGCCGTGTTGGCGTTCGCCACCGACGTCACGCTGACCGTAGAGAGGGTCGTGGTGTCGACGGCGATGGACGTGCCAGCGAAGCCGATGTCCGCGTTCGAACCACCCAGAGTGATGTTCTGGGAGGCCGCCAGCGTGATCGTGCCGCGCAGTGTGCCTTCCTGGGCAGCCGCGATGCCGGTACCGGTCTGCGTGGCCCCTGCCAGCGTTTCGGCAACCACTACGTTCCGGCCATCCGACGCGGTCAGCGTCAGCGAGGTGCCGGACACGGCAGCGGAAACGCCGGTCTGAGCAGAGAACAGGTTGACCTGCGCCGCGACATCCGAGGCCGTCAGCGAAGCGCCGATGGCCAGGTTGTCGGCACCGGCATAGATCGCAGTGCCGTTGACGGTCAGGTTGTACGTGGAGACGGCAGCGCCGGCTGAAACTGTTGAGAAGGTGCCCGACGTGACGTTGGTGGTGGTAGCCGTGAGGCCGGAAACACCACCGGCGTTGATCGCGTTGGCCTTGGCGTAGGCGCTGTCAGCCGTCTGACCCGCCTGGCTGCCGGCCGTGCTGGCACCAATCGCAACCGCCGCAGCCTGCCCGACAGCGATCGTGAGACCGCCATCCGTCAGTGCGTTGGCAGTCACCGCTGTGCCAGAGGCCGTGGCGATCTGACCGAGCTGGTCAGCACGCACGCCCGTGGTCAGGTTCACGGCGATCGTTTCGCCAACGTTCGCGCCGACCTGGAACAGGGCGGAGCCGAAGCTGCCGTCGAGAACCTTCTGGCCGTTGAACGAGGTCTGCGTGGCGATACGGTTGATTTCCGCGATGCGCTGTTGCACTTCCTGGTCGAGGGCGGCACGGTCGGACGCCGAGTTCGTGGCGTTGGCCGACTGCACTGCCAGTTCGCGGATGCGCTGCAGGTTGTTGCCAAGCTCGTCGAGGGCCGACTCGGCCGTCTGGGCGAGCGAGATACCGTCGTTGGCGTTCCGGACGGCCTGGTTCAGGCCGCGGATCTGGGTCGTGAAGCGGCTGGCGATCGCGAGACCGGCAGCGTCATCCTTGGCGCTGTTGATTCGCAGACCAGAAGAAAGCCGCTGCAACGCGGTGGCGAGGCTGCTGTCGGAGCGGGACAGGTTGCGCTGAGCGTTCAGCGACAGCACGTTGGTATTTACTACACTAGGCATGATGCCCTCCTGAGATGAATAACCGAGTTCGCCGGCTTTCCAAGGTGGGCGCGAAGCGGGCGCTTGTACCTGGTAGCTGTGCAGCCCGGTTATCGGCGTGGGAGGGGGCTACTTGATCCGCGAGGTGTGACGCCTGTCGCAGTTTCGTCGTAGGAGCGCCTTCAGGCGCGACACCAAAATCTGATCGCGCCTAAGGCGCTCCTACGGGCGCTCCTACAGCACGTCGAAGAGCGAGAACGACTGCGTGCGGGCGTAGGCCTTCTGGGCGGCTTCAAGGCTCGTAAGCCGCAGCTCCAGCTGGGAAATCGCGGTGGCGTAGTCGATGTCGCGAATCCCGGACAGTGAGCTCGTGAGCTCGAGCTGCACGTCCGCATTGCTCTCGGTCTGCTGGTCGATCGTGGCGAGCCGCGCCCCGACCTGGCTGCGGACGTTGGTGAGGTGCTCCAGGGCCTGGTCCAGGTTCTGCAGGTTAGAGTTCAGTTGATTCTGGAAGCTCGCCCGACCGGAAGCCGAGCCGGTGGTCTGGCCGAGCGTGGTGATGAAATCCTGTACGGTCTTGAAGACGTCCTGATACCGGGACGAGTCCACGGTAAAGGTGTCGCCAACCGCTGGCGTTCCGTCCAGCGTGATGGTCGCGCCCTGGGACGTGATCGACGTCAGGTTGCCCGTCACGATGGCGCCGTTGCTCGCCACCCAGGTGGGAGGATCGGGAAGTGCGGGAGTAGGGGGCGGTGTCGGATCAGGAGTAAGGGTCACCGTGTAGGTGCCAGGAACGAAGGTAGCCGGATCAGAGACGGTTGCTGAGGACCAGGACGCCGTGCCCTGATTGCCCGCGCCCGCGCGAACGGTGTAAGACCCGTTACCGGTTGGAATCTGCACGAATACCGCGGACCCCGGGTCATTTTCCTGGACCGTCCGTCCGTCGGCCACCCGCTGAACGCGCGTGCCGCTGTCGCCGTTGTACTGCACACTGCCCGCGAGTGTGAATGGGCGGGTCTGGACCGCATTGCCGGCGAACAAGTAGCGACCCTCACCATCCTGCGCATTGGCCGTGCTGATCAGCCCGGTCAGAAGCTCGGTGGCCTCGGCGGCGATGGCAGTCCGGCTCTCCTGCGTCTGCGTGCCGTTGGCTGCCTGGATGGCCAGTTCGCGAATTCGGTTCAGGGCATCGGTGGCCTGCGAGAGCGAGTCTTCCTCGAGGCCCAGGCGGCGCGAGGCCGTCTGCGCGTTGCCGGCATAGTTCTGCAGACGGTCCAGTCCCTGCTGGAGCAGCAGTCCCTGCGCAGCGCCAGCCGGATCGTCTGCGGCCGTGCTGATGCGCTTGCCGGAACTCACCTGCTGCTGGATGGCGCTGAGCTCCGCCTGCTGGCGGCGGAGGGCAGACAGCCACTGGAGTTGATAGGTGCTGGATGAAACCCGCATGACTAGCGCGCCACGATGTTCAGAAGGTTCTGGAACAGGCTGTCCGCGACGCCGATGACCTTGCTCGCGGCCAGATAGGCCTGCTGGTAGCGCAGCATGTTGGCTGCCTCCTCATCCAGGTTGACGCCCGAGATGTTTTCCACGTCGATCTCGGCCTGTTCGCGCAGGACTTCCTGCACCTTGATTTCGTTCCGGGCGCGATTGGCTGTGGAGCCCACCGTAGCGATGATGTCGGCACCCAGATCGCTCACGGATTGTGTGCCACCCGCAAAGAGTCCCTGCTGAGCGACGGTCGCCAGCGCGACGGCATTGCGGTTGTCGCCGCTGCCGGCAGCCGTTCCTTCAATGAAGAAAACGTCATTGGTCGCGGGCTGGCCACTGATCTGTACCGTCCAGCCGGCGACAGAGATGGTGGCGCCGCTCGTGTAGGCAAACGGGCCCCCGGCAACGCCGCTCACGAAGTACGACGTTGGCGTGTCGAACGCGAGCGTGACCGGCGGCGGCCCCAGATTGCTGATGTCAGTAACCGTCGGCGGCCCGATGGTGGCCTGGGACAGGTTGCCTGTGCCGATTCGCGAGACCAGCGGCGCGGCCGCCGCAATCTCCGTCGGGCTGTCCAGGACAACGCCGAAATCGACAGTGGCGTTCGCCACCGGCCGGACGAGGTAGCGGTCACCTGCGGCGGAGGCGACTGTCGCGGTAAATGCCACGCCCTCGAAAACGAGGGGGCTGGCCGCCGTTCCCGCCCCACTACTGGTAACCGCGGCCCCCGTCTGCCGATCGAGGACCGACCACGATGCGCCGTTGAACCGGAGTTCGTAGTCGCGACCGGTGAGGTCGCCGGCGTTGGTGAAGATTGCCGTAGCGGTGCCGGAATTGGTCGAGGCGCCGGAGACCAGCGGCGACGTCGTGCCAAAGAAGTCCGTACCCAGGTTGCCATTCAGGTCGGCGCCCTGGCGATGTTGCGTGTTGAAGACGTCTGCGACGCCGACGGCCAGCTGACCAAGGTCGCGCTGCGCACCGTCCAGCACGTCATTGCGGAAGGCCAGCAGGCCACCCACGATGCCGCCATTCACCTTGCTGGAAATATTCTGCGCAATGCCGCCGGTTTCCACGGCGAGCTGCAGCCGTCTGCCATCCAGGGGGTCCGGAATGGTGGTGAGCCGCGCCTCCTGACTGCCGAGTACCAGTGACTGGCCGCTGCCCACCAGGACGTTGACGGTGCCATTACCCTGCCGGATGGTGGTGATATCGATCTGGGTGCCCAGCGCCTTCAGCAGCTCGTCACGCTTGTCGAGCAGGCTGGGCGCGGGCGCACTGCCGCTGGCCAGGATCTGGTCGTTGACGTCCGCGATCTGGCCAGCCAGCTGGTTGATCGTGTCGGCGGCCTTCTCCAGTCGCCCATCGATTTCGTTGCCGAGGCCACTCAGGCGGGCATCGAGCTGCTTGAAGCGGGTGGCGAGGCTCTCGCCTTCCAGCAGCAGCTGCTGGCGCTGTGCGATGGACGTGGGATCCCTGCCAACGACCTCGACCTGGTTGAAGAAGCGCTGCACGGCCGCGCTGACCCCTGTGTCCGGATTGCCGAGGATCGTGTCGAGTCGCGTGGCGAAGTCGCCGTAGGCGACATAGCGCTGCTCCAGCGAGGTGGAGCTGCGCAGGTTGTCGGTCAGGAACTGGTCGTAGACGCGGGAGACATCGGCGACGGCCACGCCCGCGCCAATCGTGATACGCCCGAGTGGCGTGCCCGGCCGCTCGACAAAATCGATGCGCTGGCGTACGTAGCCTGCGGTGTTCGCGTTCGCGATATTGTTGCTCGTCGTCTGCAGCGCCCGTTGTGCCGCCAGCAGTGCCGAGAGTCCGTTGGAGATGGTTCCGCTCATGTGTTGTCACCCTGGAGATAGGTCGGCACGTCGCCGGTGCCCTTGAGTGCCAGGGCGGCCGAACCAAGGACCGGGCTCGCGATGATGCTGCGGATCTTTTCTGCATAACGCGGATCGGTGGCATAGCCTGCCGACTGCAGTCGCTCGGCGTAAGTGTCAGCGCTGCCGCCGGCGCGCAGCGCCTCGCTGTAGCGCGGATTGCTGCTCAGAAAGTCGACATAATCCTGGAACCCGGTCGCAAGATCCGGGTAGGCCCGAAACTGCGCACGCTGGGGTTTTGGTAAACCGCCTTCGTACTCAAGGGTCGTGACGGTCACACGCTCACCGCTCCAGGCGCGATCCGCCTTGATGCCGAAAAGGTTGTTGCCGCTCACGCCTGCGTCGTCGCGGATCAACCGGCTGCCCCAGCCGGTCTCGAGTGCGGCCTGGGCGACGATCGCTCTGGGGTCTACACCGAGCTGCTTGCCTGCCCGGACTGCCAGCGGCCAGACCTCACGCACGAAGTCCGCCCGCGTTGCCGGCCGGAAGTCGCCGCGACTTCCGGCTGCTGGTACCGGCGACCCGAGGTCCGGGAGGGCGGGCAACTGCAGGTTGAGGTTGGCCCGCAATTCGGTGGGGTCCGGAATCGAGAGTCGCGGTGCAACGATTGCCGGGAGCTCGGGCATTGATGCGCGCAGCGCGGCGGGCACCCGCTGCAGGAGCAGCGCGAGCGGGTTGAGGCCGACGGTTGCCGTCGTCGGGGTCTCTGCGGTCTCCGCGCCGCCCAGCTGGCGGACCAGCATGTCGCCCATGCCGAGACCCTTGCCGCGGGTCATTTCCAGGCTGATCTGCTTGTCGAACATTTCGTCGTAGGTGGTGTCGCGCTCCTCGCCGAGCACGGCGTTCGCATCTCGCATGCTCTTCAGCATCATCTGCACAAACAGGGCCTCGAACTGTCGCGCGGCCTCGCGCGTGGCTTCCGGTGAGCGCGCGGACGCCTCAGATTTGAGCTTAGAAAGGCCCTGAAAGTCGTTGTATGTATTGATATTAGCGGTCATGGGCCGGGGCTAGATGATGATCAGTTCCGCCCGCAGGGCGCCGGCTTCGTGCAGCGCCTCGAGAATGGCCACCAGGTCACCCGGCGCCGCGCCCACCTGATTCACGGCCTGCACGATGTCATTCAGTTCCACGCCCGGCCGGAACAGGAACATCTTGTTTTCGCCCTGCGTGACGCTCAGGTTGGACTGGGGCGTGACCACGGTTTCGCCGTTCTCGCTGAACGGCTGGGGCTGGCTCACGTCGAAGTCCTCGGTGATGGATACGACCAGCGAGCCGTGGGAGACCGCCGCCGGGGCCACGTGAACGCTGGCGTTGATGACCACCGTGCCGGTGCGCGAATTGACGATGACGCGCGCTGCCGCGTCCCCGGGTGTGACTTCGAGATTCTCGAGCGTCGAGATCAGGGACATCCGGGCCGCCTGGGTCGCCGGTGCGCGCACCTGCACGGACATCGGATCCCGTGCTTCCGCAATCCCGGCGCCGAGCAGTCCATTGATGCTCTCCGCCACCCGAATGGACGTGGTGAAGTCCGGGCGATGGAGATTCAAGGTGAGCAGATCCGCGTCGCCGAGCACGGTCGCGACTTCCCGTTCCACAGTGGCGCCGTTCGGGATCCGGCCCACGCTCGGCACGTTGATCGAAATCTTCGAGCCGTCTTCACCGGACAGCCCCAGTCCGCCGACGGCGAGATTGCCCTGGGCCATGGCGTAGATCTGGCCATCGAGACCCTTCAGCGGCGCCAGCAGCAGCGTGCCGCCACGGAGGCTCTTCGCGTTGGCGATGGAAGACACCGTGATATCGATCGTCTGGCCAGCCTTGGAGAACGCGGGCAGGTCGGCATGGACGACCACGGCCGCGACGTTCTTCAACTGCAGGCTGGTACCTGCCGGAATGGTGACGCCGAGTCGCTCCAGCATGCTCACCAGACTCTGCGTGGTGAACGGCGCCTGCGTCGTCTGATCGCCCGTGCCGTCGAGGCCAACCACGAGGCCGTAGCCCACCAGCTGGTTCTGACGCACCCCGGCGACGGTCGCAAGGTCCTTGATGCGGTCCGCGTGGGCCGGTTGCAACTGCAGGGCGAGGGCCAGCAGGGCGCCTGCCAGCAGGAAACTTGTGTGGCGGCGGATCAGTTCACGTTGTTTGCGCATGGGGTCAGCTGTTGCTCTCAGTAAGTGATCAGAACGGCCACAGTTTCAGGAAGAGGCGGGTCAGGATGCCGGGCCGGTTCGAATCCGCCACGGCACCGGTGCCGCTGTAGGTGATACGGGCATCGGCCACCTTGAAGGAGGCGACGGAATTGTCCGGGCCAATGTCCGACGGCCGGACGATGCCGGCGATCTGTACGTATTCTTCGCCCTGGTTCAGCGTCAGCCATTTCTCACCGCGCACGAGCAGGTTGCCATTCGGGTAGACCTCCGCAACCGTCACGGTGATGTTGCCGTTCAGGCTGTTGCTCTGGCTGCTGCTGCCCTTGCCGCCGAACTGCTGCTCCGTCGTCCACTCGGTCAGCAGGCTCTGCGCACCGTCCTCGGTGATCAGGCCGTCCAGCAGCTTCGGCGCACCGGTATTGATCGTGCTGTCCTTCTTGGCATCGGTGCTGGCGCTCTTGGAGGCCTGCGTGCTTTCGGCCAGCCGGATGGTCACGGTGTCGCCAACCTGGCGCGCCTTGACATCCTCGAACAGGGTCAGTGCGCGGGCGGGCTGGTAGATGGTGCCGCTCTGGGCAGCCGCCGGCGCGTACAACGGGGCCGGTGCCGACGGATACTCGCCAGGCCGGGTACCCATGGGTAGTGCCGAGCAGGCGGCCAGCGCGAGCAGGGCGATGGCCATCAGGAAAGTTCGCGTGACCATGCTCATCACAGGTTGTTGTTCAGGTACTGAAGCATCTGGTCGCTCGTCGAGATGGCCTTCGAGTTCATCTCGTAGGCGCGCTGGGTCTCGATCATGCTCACCAGTTCCTCGACGACGTTCACGTTGGAACCCTCAAGGGAGCCCTGGACGAGCGTGCCGAGGCCTTCCAGGCCCGGATTGGCCACCTGCGGGGAGCCGCTGGCTGCGGTTTCCAGGTAGAGGTTCTGGCCCTTCGGCTGCAGGCCGGCCGGATTGACGAAATCCGCCAGTTGCAGCGTGCCGAGGCTGGTCGGCGCCGTCTCACCGGCCAGCGTGGCCTGCACCGTGCCGTCCAGTCCGATCGTGATGGACTGGGCGTTGCTCGGGATCGTCAGCGACGGTTGAATTTCGTAGCCGTTCGCGGTGACGACGCGACCTTCCGAGTCGAGCTTGAAGGAGCCATCGCGGGTGTAGGCGAGGCTGCCATCGGGCTGCAGGACCTGGAGGAAGCCACGGCCCTGAATCAGCACGTCCAGTGAATTACCGGTCGGCAGGGCCGAGCCCTGGGTAAAGGTCTTTTCCGTGGCTACCACGCGCACGCCCGTGCCAACCGACAGGCCGGTCGGACTTTCCGTGTTCTGCGAGGTGGCGCCACCCGCCTGCGTGACATTCTGGTACAGCAGATCCTCAAATACCGCCCGGCCCCGTTTGAAGCCGGTGGTATTGACGTTGGCCAGGTTGTTCGAAATGACGGAGATGCGCGTCTGTTGCGCGTCCAGTCCCGTCTTGGCTACCCAGAGTGCTTCCATGTTCGCTGTACTCCTGAATCAGTCGTTGGCGTGCTAGCCGTTCAAGCGGATGAGTCGCGCGCTCGCGGAATCGAGTTCGTCGGCGGTGTTCATTGCTCGCACCTGCATCTCGTAGTGGCGGGACATCTCGATCATCTCGGCGAGGGCGGCGGCGGGATTCACATTGCTGGATTCCAGTTGCCCGCTCGCGATCCGTACGTTCGCGTCCGGTTCCGCGCTGCTGCCATCGCGGAGATTGAACAATCCGTTGCCGCTGCGGACGAGGTCCAGCGGTGGCGGGTTGACCAGCCTGATCCTGTCGACCTGCACCAGGGACTCCGCTGACTGACCCTGGGGCACGATGGAGATCTGGCCGTCGTCGCCGATGAACAGCTTCTCGTACGGTGGAATGCTCACCGGACCGCCGTTGCCGCGCACCGGCTGGCCCGCAGCGGTCTCGAGGATCCCGTTGGCAGTCACCCGCAGGTTGCCGTTGCGCGTAAAGGCGTCGTTGCCTTCCGCGTCCTGGACCACCAGCCAGCCCTGGCCCTGGACCGAGACATCGAGGTCGCGACCCGTGGGCTGGGACTGGCCCTGGTTTAAATTCCAAAGCTCTGGGAGGCGCACGGTGTTCACGCGGGAGGGTAGTCCGGTGCCGTAGATGGGCGCACTGTCCAGGACGTTGCGCAGCGCACGGAACCCCGTGGTCGAGAGGTTCGCCAGGTTGTGGCTGGTCGTGGTCTGGGCGCGCATGGCTTCACGGGCGCCGGACATCGCCACATAGATAAGTTTGTCCATGGTGTGCTCACCTTAAGTCCTGGGTCAGTTATCGGTTGATCAGCGGATGTTGATGATCGTCTGCGTGATGGTGTCCTGCGTCGAGATCACCTGGGCATTGGCCTGAAAGAGCCGCTGCGCCGTAATCAGTCGCACCAGCTGTGCGGTCAGGTCCACGTTGGAGGTCTCGAGTGCGCCCGACTGCAGGAGCCCGAAGTTGGACTCGGTCGCCTCACCGCGCTGGGCCACGCCGGAACTGAAAGTCTCCTGGAAGGACGTGTCACTGACCTTCTGCAAGCCTTCCACGTTCGAGAAGTTGGCCAGCGCCACTTTGCCTAGCGTGAGCGATTCGCCGTTGGAGAAGCGCGCGAAGACGACCCCGGTCTGACTGATCTCGAGGCCACGCAGGCGCCCTTCAGCCTGGCCATCCGGGTTGATGTTGTTCACGGTGAAATCGGCGCCGTACTGGGTGGTGTCACCGAGCTGCAGGCTGACGGTTATGGGATCCGCGCCATTGGTAAGAGGCAGCGTGAAGGCCGGTATGTTCCCGCCCGCGGGCGTCGCTATCGTGCCGGTTGAGTTGAACGTGAAGGGCTGGGTGACGCCTACTGGGTTGCCGTCCACAGTCTGATCCACGTTCCAGCCGGCTAACGACTTCGTGAAGAAGTAGGTGGCGGTATGCGATACACCGAGCGAGTCGAACAGGACCGTGGACGTGCTGTGGTTGTAGGACAGCGGGTCAGTCGGACTGAATGGGACGGTCGGGATCGTTGCATTGGCCGGCAGGTTGATGTTCATGGCCACCGAGGTGCTCGCCTCGGGCGGTGCGGTCTCGGCGGTGACGACGAGCGGGCTCAGCTGACCCTGGTTGAAGCTGTTGGTGCCGGGCACCGGCGCGTAGATCTGCAGGCGCTCGCCCTCGGCGTTCAGGACGACGCCGTCCGCGTCCAGGCCGAAGGCGCCAACCCGGGAGTAGAGCAGGCTGCCGTTGTCTTCGGTAATGAAGAAGCCATTGCCGCTGATGGCCAGATCGAGCTGGCGGGCCGTGATCTCCACGTTGCCCTGGGTGAACTCCTGCCGGACATCCGTCAGGCGCACGCCGTTGCCGATGCCCACGGAATCGCCCGAGAACACGTCGGAGAACTCGCCGCGCGAGCTCTTGAAGCCGATCGTGTTGGCGTTGGCAATGTTGTTCGACGTGATCTGCAGGTCGGTGGAGGCTGCATTGAGGCCGCTGAGTGCGATTTGAAATGACATCGTGATTCTCCTTACATGACTGCCTTGACCTGCGAGAGGCGCAGACTGGCGCCACTGTCGGTCCGGATTTGTGAACCGCTGCCGTCGCCCGCTAGCGTGACGCTCTCGACCTTCGACGCGAGATAGGTGGTGAGTGCGGTGTCGCCGGCCGGGCTTTCGATCGTTGCCGTCAGCTTGTAGCGCCCGGCTGGCGCCAGCTGGCCATTGGCCAGGGTGCCGTCCCAGCTGAAGTTGCTTAGGCCCTTCTCCTGCGTCCCGAGTGGCAACTCGCGCACGAGTTCGCCGGCATTGCTATAGACGCGGACCACGGCCGAGGAGGTGCTGTAGGGGAGTTCGACAGCGCCGCTGAGCGGCTTCGTACCCGAGAAGTTGCCCGCACTGGCCTCAGTGAGCACGGTCCTGCCGACCATCGTGGCCGCCTGCAGTGCTTGCCCGGAGTTGAAGGAATCGGCGAGGGCCGCCACCGACTTGGTCATGTCGGCGATGCCGCTGACGGTACTGAACTGCGCCATCTGGCCGATGAACTCGCCATTCTCCATCGGCTTCAGCGGGTCCTGATTGCGGAGCTGCTGAATCATCAGCGCCAGGAAGTCTTCCTGGCCAAGCTCCTTGTTCGCCTTCTTCGTGCCGGACGAGGCCAGCTGGAGGTTGGCGATATCCAGGTCAGTATTGGTCGAGGTAATTGCAGTCACGGTTTACTCCTTACTGGCCGATGGACAAGGTCCGCAGCAGCAGTTCCTTGGACGTGCTTAACACCTCGACGCTGTTCTGGTACGAGCGCGAGGCGGAAATCATGTTGACGAGTTCGTCCACGGGATTGACGTTCGACATATAGATGTAGCCGTTCTCGTCGGCGAGCGGATTGCCCGGCTCCTGCACCTTCGCAGGCTCGGCCGTGCTCTCGACGATGCCTGCCACCCGCACGCCTGCACTCGACGGATCCATGCCCTCCGAGGTGCTCATGACGGTCTGGAAGACCGGCTGCCGGGAGCGATAGGCGGTTGCGGCACTGCCTGCCACCGTATTGGCATTGGCCAGGTTGCTGGCCGTAGTGCTTAAGCGTGCCGACTGGGCGCTCATGGCCGAACCGGCAATATCAAAAATCTTGAAGAGGCTCATGATCAGCGACCTCCGGTGATGGCATCGCGCAGCCCGCGAATGTTGCTTGAGATGAAGGTCAGGCTCGCCTGGTAGCGCACGGACGTTTCGGCGATGGCGGCGTTCTCCTTCTGGGAGTCCACGGTATTGCCATCGAGGCTCGGCTGGTCGGGCACCCTGTATAGAGGCGTCGTGGTATTCGGGCCGGCACCGCCGGCCTGCAGGTGGCCCGTGCGCGTCGTCGCCATCGGCAGGTCACCGTCGAGGCTGCCGGCGCTCTGCATGGCAGTACGGAAATCAATGTCCCGCGCCTTGTACTGGGGCGTGTCGGCGTTCGCCACGTTATCGGCGAGCAACTCCAGGCGCTGATTGGCGATCCCGAGCGCCCGGGTGTGCAAATCGAACTGTTTGTAGATGTCGAGTGCCATAGGTTTTCTCCCAGGCAGGTCTATGCAAGTGACGTGCCAGCTCTGGCGGCAGTCCCGTGGCCGCTCCAACAGCGGCGGCCAGCGGCAACGTCTGGCCGCTGGACCGGCAGTTCGTCGCCGAATGCGGTCGTTCCGCACCGACAGGACCGTGGGCATGCTTCTTGCAATTCCCGAGCCATGGACAGCACCACGACAACTTGCCGGCTGGGTTTCCCGTTCGCATTGCTCGCCTTGTTGCTGGGCTCGGGTTCGACCGGAACGGCCTCGGCCTGGCAATCGCACGAAGCCATCCGCGGCGCGGCGGAAGCCGCCGCACTCAAGGCATCGCAGAGCGGTGCGGTGGCCGTCGCCGACGGCCTGGACCCGCGTTTGCGCCTGGTTGAATGCAGCGCGCCACTGACGGCGACCGTCGCTGCCAACGGCGTGCCGTCGGCACGGCTGACGGCCGAGGTTCGCTGCGTCGGTGCGCAACCGTGGCGTCTGTACCTGCCGGTCCGGATGACGAGCACGCGGCCATTGGTCGTGGCGAGCCGCGCGCTGGCCCGTGACACGGTTTTGGCGGCTAGTGACGTCCGGTTGGCGAATGCGTCAACCGGCTCGGTGCCGGCCGGTGCGCTCCACGATCCCGGCCTGGCGGTCGGCAGGTTGCTCCGCCGCCCCGTGGACGAGGGCCAGGCGATCGTGGTCCCGCTGCTGGCCGCTCCTGCTGTAGTGCGGCGCGGCCAGCAGGTCAGCGTCGAGGCGCGGACCGGTGGTCTGACCGTGAGCGTGGCCGGCGTGGCCCGCCGGGACGGGGCTCTCGGCGACACTATTGAGGTGGAAAGCGGGACTTCGGGACGGATTGTCGAGGCGGTGGTTCGTTCTGCGAAGTCGGTCGAGGTTTTGCTGCGCTAGCACACCTATATTCGAGCCCTCAAGTTCCAGGCGGGCGTGCCGACAGGAACCGCAGGGCCCCTTCAGGTTCTGGTTCAGGCGTGGGCTGCACGGTGTGGAGAACGGAAAATGACGGACAAGATCACAGGCAACGGCGGCAGTGGCGTTGAAATAGCGTCCACGCGTTCCCGTGCGGCCAGCCGCAACGAGCGGGCAGCCCGTGGTGACAAGGCGGAAGAGGGCAGCCGCGCCGACGCAGCTTCCGCATCGAGTCAGGTAAAACTGACCGACACGGCGGTAAACCTCAAACAGATTGAAGCCCGGATCGCCGGCTTCCCGGACGTCGACAGGGCCCGCGTGGACGCTGTTCGCCAGCGGGTGGAAGCGGGCGCCTATCAGGTGAATGCGGGGCGGCTCGCGGATCGCCTGCTGGCCTTCGAGCGGGATCTGGCGTGACGCCGCTGCACATCCTTCTCGGCGAGGAGGTTGAAGCGCTGCGAGCGGTGCTCGCGACGCTGCAGACGGAGCAGGCGGCGCTACAGGAACGTGCTCCCGACGCGCTAATCGCTGCCAGCAATGCGAAGGGGGAAGCGGTGGCGCGAGCGGCTCGACTTGAGCAGGACCGCCGGGAATTTCTCGCCGCCAATCCGGGCGCGCAGCCCGCACCCGTTAATCAGCTGCTGAATGAACTGAAGCGCCTTGCCGGCGAATGCCGCCGGCAGAATGAAGCGAATGGCCTGCTCATCCGCGGCCAGCGCCGTCGCGTCGAAGGATCGCTGAACGTGCTGCGTGGCGGGACATCCGCGCCGGATACCTACGGCCGGGATGGAGAGACGCGTCCCCGGCGTGGCCCGAAGACGCCCCTCGCGTCGTACTAGCCGGCCTTGAACCTGAGGCTGTGCCGCACGTCTGATCCGTAGCGCTTCACTGGCTGTTCACCAGCGCTTCACTGGCGATTCATGCGCCCGCCGGTACCCTTGGATCGTCGTCATCACCCAGGGACTCTTCGCATGTTGCAACCAAAACTTCGGGCTACAGCTGCCCTGCTGGGCTTGCTGGCCACCGCCGCGGCCAGCACCGCGGCACGAGCCGATGACCGCGGGTACTACCGTTCCGAACCGCAGATTCGTCTGGGCGTCGATCTGATCTGGGGAGGGTACGCCTACGCGCCGCCGCGGCCGCCCGTGGTCTGGTATCCGTCGCGGCCCTACTACGAGCCCTATCGCTCGGACTACCGGGTTGAACGGCGCGGTGAAGGGCGTGGCCGTGGCCGTGGCCACCGCAAGCACCGTCATCATCACCATGATCAACACTGGGACGACTGACCGCACGGGCGGGTACACTGCGCTCCCATGCAAGGGAGTTCGAAAGTTACAGGTGGCTACGGCCTGCCCGCCGAGTGGAGCCCGCACCAGGCCACCTGGTTTTCCTGGCCGCACAACGCGGACACCTGGATGGAGTACCTGCCCGCGGTCGAACGGGTGCTGGCCGACGCCGTAGCCGCCCTGGCCATCGGTGAAGTGGTCCGTATCAATGTCCGCGACGCCGGGCACGGCTACCACGTGCAGAAGTTGCTGGCGGGCAAAGTGCCGGCCGAGCGGGTCATCCTGCACCAGTTCCCGACGAATGACGCCTGGTGCCGGGACCACGGTGCGATCTTCGTCACGCGGCCAGCAGGCCAGGCCGACAGCCCGCCGGCACCAACCCTCAAGGCGCTGGATTTTCAGTACAACGCCTGGGGCGGCAAGTACCCGCCATTCGACCTCGACAATGCGATTCCGCAGCGGATGGCAACTGCACTCGGCGTGCCGTGCCAGTCCATACCCATGGTGCTCGAGGGTGGATCGATAGAGGTCAACGGCCGGGGCATGCTCCTGACCACCGAACAGTGCCTCCTCAATCCCAATCGGAATCCTTCCTTAAGCCGCGAGCAGATCGAGGCCCAGCTCAGGGACTTGCTGGGCATCACCCAGATCGTCTGGCTCGGTGACGGAATCGTGGGCGACGACACCGACGGGCACATCGATGACCTCACGCGTTTCGTGGCCGAGGATCTCGTGGTAACCGCCGTGGAACAGGATCCCGCCGATCAGAATTACGCCCCCCTGAAGGAAAACCGCGAGCGGCTCGCCGGCGTGCAGCTACCCGACGGCCGGCCTTTGCGCGTGCTGGAGCTGCCCATGCCGGCGCCGCTTTTCCGGGCCGGCAACCGGCTGCCCGCCAGCTACGCCAATTTCTATGTCGGTAACCGGGTGGTCCTGCTGCCGACTTTCAACTGCCCGGCCGACGAGGAAGCGGCGGCAACCCTGGCCCGCTGTTTCCCCGGCCGACGCATCGTGAGCCTCGACTGCCGCGACGTGGTGGTCGGGCTGGGCACGTTTCACTGCCTCACCCAGCAGGTGCCCGTTTCACCAGAGTAGGGCGCGCTGCGCCCGGGAGCAAAACTAGCTGTTGTTCCCGGGGTCGGTATTCCCTAAGCTTTCCAAAGCCCTCCGTAGTGAAACCCCATGGCCGAAATCAGCAGATTCGTTCACCACCATTTCAGGCACTTTAATAGTGCTGCCCTCGTGGATGCCGCCGACGGCTATATCCGCCACCTGGAGGCCGGCGGGTACATGTTCGTGACCCTGGCCGGCGCCATGAGCACCGGCGAGCTGGGCCTGTCCCTCGCCGAGATGATCCGCCGGGGTAAAGTGCACGGGATCTGCTGCACCGGTGCCAACCTGGAGGAGGACGTCTTCAACCTGGTGGCCCACGATCACTACGTGCGGATTCCGGGGTACCGGCACCTTACCGCGGCGGACGAGGAAGCCCTGCTGGCCCGCCACCTGAACCGGGTGACCGACACCTGCATTCCGGAAGAGGAGGCCATCCGCCGGATTGAGCGGGCTGTGCTCGACGAGTGGACCCGGGCCGACGGCAAGGGCGAACGGTACTTTCCCCACGAGTTCTTCTACCGGATCCTGCGTTCTGGTGTTCTGAAGCAGCACTACCAGATCGACCCGAAGGACAGCTGGCTCGTGGCCGCCTGCGAGAAGAACCTGCCGATATTCGTGCCGGGCTGGGAAGACTCCACCCTCGGCAACATTTACAGCTCGCACGTGATCACGGGCGACGTGAAGAACGTGCATACCGTAAGAACGGGTATCGAATACATGGTGGAGCTCGCCGCCTGGTATCAGGCCCATTGCCGGCAGCACTCGATAGGCTTCTTCCAGATCGGCGGGGGTATAGCCGGCGATTTTCCGATCTGCGTCGTGCCCATGCTGGAGCAGGACCTGCAGATCCGTGACATTCCGCGCTGGGGCTACTTTTGCCAGATCAGCGATTCGACGACCAGCTACGGTTCGTACTCGGGCGCGGTACCGAACGAAAAGATCACCTGGGGAAAACTGTCCGCGGACACGCCGAAGTTCATGATTGAGTCGGATGCGACGATCGTCGCCCCCCTGATCTTCGCCTGTGTCCTCGACCAGTAGTTCCGCTTTCAAGCCGCCCGACCTGATTTCACACGACTGATTCCACACAGAAGGAACGCCGTTGGCCAAGAGCGCTGTCTCCATTGCCCATGATGCCGTTGTAGCTCCCGTTGCTCCCCGCGATGCCGCCTGGACCCCAGAAGACTCTGCGGAGCTGTATCGCGTCGAGTCCTGGGGCGACTCCTTCTTCTTCATCAACGAGCAGGGCCACGCCGCCGTACGGCCGTTCGGGGACGATCGTCTGGCCATCGACTTCGTGAAGCTCATCGCCGAGCTGGAGCGCCGGGCCATCTCGTCGCCCGTACTGATTCGTTTCCAGGACGTGCTGCAGTCGCGTGTGCGCATGCTCAACGAGGCTTTTGCCGCGGCGATCGAGGAGGCCAGTTATGGCAACCGCTACAACGGTGTTTACCCGATCAAGGTGAACCAGCTGCACGAGGTGGTCGAGGAGGTGCTCGACGCCGGCCGCAAGTACGGTATGGGCCTCGAGTGCGGCTCGAAGGGCGAACTCATCGCCTGCCTCCCGCACCTGACTGAAGACGGGATGCTGCTCGTCTGCAATGGCGTCAAGGATCGCTCGATGCTGTCGCTGATCCTGTCAGCTCAGCGGCTTGGCCTGAACGTCGTGCCGGTGATGGAAAAGTATTCGGAGTTTGAGGCACTGCTGGCCCTTGCCGACGCGCAGGGCGTCTCACCAATGCTGGGCGTTCGCGTGCGGCTTGCCACCCGCGGCTCCGGCCGCTGGTCCGAGTCCGGCGGGGCGCGTTCCAAATTCGGCCTGTCGGTGCCCGAGCTCGTCCGGCTGGTTGGCGAGCTGGAGCGCCGGGGCAAGCCTGAAGCCCTGGCCCTGCTGCATTTTCACATTGGCAGCCAGATCATCGACATCCAGGTTCTCAAGCGTGCGCTCAAGGAAATGACGCAGATTTACGCGTCGCTGCATCAGCGTGGCGTGCCGGTGCGCTACATCGACATCGGTGGCGGCCTGGGCGTCAGCTATGGCGCCGGGCATGCGCGGGGCGAGGCGGGCGTGAACTACGGTCTGCAGGAATACGCCAATGCCGTGGTCTACGCGATCAAGGAAGTGTGCGACGTCCAGGAAGTGCCGACGCCGATCATCGTGTCGGAAAGTGGCCGTGCCATCACGGCACACCATTCCGTGCTGCTCGTGCCGGTCCTCGAAGGGCACCGGCGCAGCGGTCCCGACCAGGTCGCGCTGCCGGCCGAGCCGCATGCCTCCGTGGAGGCGCTGTCCAAGATTCTGGACAACGTGCGCAATCCCGAGCGGGAGCCCGAGGAGTTGATCGAGGCCTACCACGACATCGAGGAGATCCGGATCGAGGCGCGGACGTTGTTCAGTCTTGGCTATCTGGAGCTCGGCCAGCTCGCCACGGTCGAGGAGCTGTACTGGTGCATCGCGCGGGATCTGCTCGGCCGGCTGCGGTCTGCCGAAATCGACCCGACGCCACCCGAGGTGCTGGAGCTCGAGGAAAAGCTGACGGACCGCTACCTGTGCGATTTCTCGGTCTTTCAGTCCATCCTCGATCACTGGGCCATTGACCAGTCATTTCCGATCATTCCCATCGACCGGCTCGACGAAAGGCCGGATCGCCGCGCGGTGGTCGTGGATCTCACCTGTGACTCGGACGGCAAGGTTAATCACTACATATCGTCGCTGGACGACAAGAGTTTTCTGCCCGTGCATTCACTGGAAGGTGATCGTCCCTACTACC
Source organism: Gammaproteobacteria bacterium (assembly GCA_031395645.1). Lineage (GTDB taxonomy): Bacteria > Pseudomonadota > Gammaproteobacteria > Steroidobacterales > SHZI01. The sequence continues at coordinate 45,010 of JANNJM010000021.1, forward strand.
TGGGTTTCTTCCTGATGGGCGCGTACCAGGACATCATGGGCGACACCCATAACCTGTTTGGTCGCGTGGCTGAGGTGCACGTGTATGCCGATGCCGAGGAGCAGGACAACTTCTGGATCGAGCGGGTGATTCCGGGCGCAGCCATCCACGAAATGCTTGCGCAGGTTCAGTATTTTCCCAACGACCTGAATCGTCGGATGAGCGAGATCGTCAAACGCAAGATCGATGCCGGCGTGATCCGCCCCACGCTGGCGATGGACATCCTTGGCCAGTATGTTGCCTGTTTCAATGATACGACCTACTGTGATGCGCGACCGGCCCCGGCAGAGCGTGCGTGATGAGCGGGGCCGTGTTACCGACCGCGTTGATCCAGATGCGCTGCTCGGCCAACCCGGCCGAAAACCTGGAGCGCGCGCTCGGTTTTGCGCGCCAGGCGGCGCGGAGTGGCGCGAAGCTGATCTGCCTGCCGGAGCTCTTCGGCAGCCGCTATTTCTGTCAGAGTGAGGACAGTACCCAGTTTGCGCTCGCGGAAGCCGTTCCCGGACCGAGCACGGAGGCTTTCGCCCAGGTCGCCGCCGAGTTCGATGCCACCATCGTCATCAGCCTGTTCGAGCGGCGCGCGGCTGGACTCTTTCACAACACGGCCGCCGTGCTGGATGGCCGCAAGGGCTACGCCGGGAAGTACCGGAAGATGCACATCCCGGACGATCCCCGGTACTACGAGAAGTACTACTTCACGCCGGGTGACTTAGGCTTCCGTGCCTTCACCACGGGCGCTGGCAAGCTTGGTGTGCTGGTCTGCTGGGACCAGTGGTACCCGGAAGCCGCCCGATTGACCGCGCTTAAGGGCGCGGAAATTCTGATTTATCCCACCGCCATCGGTTGGCACCCGGAAGAAAAGGCGGGAGTAGGGGAGCGGCAACACGAGGCGTGGGAACTGGCGCAGCGCGCGCACGCCATCGCCAATGGCTGTTACGTGCTGGCGATTAACCGTATCGGATTTGAGCCTGATCCCTCAGGCAGCGGTGGCATCGAGTTCTGGGGCCAGAGCTTTGCCGTCGCTCCGGACGGTCGAATCCTCGTGCGCGGTCCGGTGGAAGCGGAAGCGATCCTTGAACTGGAACTCGACTTAAGCGCCATCGAGGCCTTTCGCATCGGTTGGCCGTTCCTGCGTGACCGCCGGATCGACGCCTACGAAGACCTGACCCGCCGCTTCATCGACTGAGAAATGGGGACATGCCTAATTTCCCAAGGGAGACATGCCTAATTTCCCCCTTGGGAAATTAGGCATGTCCCCATTTCTCAGTGCGGTTCGCCAATGCCGTGGCGTCGCGCGAGGTAGCGACCGATATCACTGGGGCTTTGCAGGAAGCGCCGGCCCCCGAACGTGCGCACGTCCAGGCCGGCCAGCGCCTCGTGAGTGCCAAGGTCCGCAGCGATCACGAGTGCCGGCAAGCCCTGATTGCCGGCGCCCAGCAGTGCGATCACCATGGCCCGCGGCCGCGGAAAATCCACATACTGCACACTCAAGACATTTCGCAGCCGCGGGTAAAAGGAGAGCACGCCCTCCAGCGTGGCGCAGGCCGGGCAATAGCACGGGCCTTGCTCGCCATCGCGGAAGTCCGGCTTGAGGAGAAACAGCTGGTCTTGAGTCACGGTTGGCCTCCTGATGTCCGCGACCATTAATCCATAACCTGGTCTTGGGCGAAAGCGTGAACATGCCAGTCCCTATTATTGTGTGGTTTCGCCAGGATCTCCGCCTCGGCGACAATGCGGCGTTATCTGCGGCCTGCGGCGCGGGCCAGCCGGTACTACCGGTATTTATCCGCGACGACGCGGCCGCCGGGCGCTGGGCAAACGGCGGGGCAAGTCGCTGGTGGTTGCACGGCAGTCTCGAGCGACTCGACGCGGATCTCCGGCGCATCGGTTCCCGCCTGACGCTACGGACTGGCAGTTCGCTTGAGGTGCTCGCCAGTCTCATCCGGGAGACCGGGGCAGAGGCCATCCACTGGCATCGCTGCTACGAGCCTGGCGAACCAGCCCTCGAGGCGCAACTGCGCGACCAGCTGGGAGACGCAGCCAGCCTGCGGCGCTTTACTGGCCGGCTGCTGTTTGAACCCGAAGCCGTCCGTACGGGCGCTGACCGGCCGTTTCAGTTCTTTACGCCGTTCTGGAAATTCTGCCAGGCGCAACCGGCTCCGCGCCCCCCGGTTCCTGCGCCGAAGACACTCGCAGCGCCGGCTGCATGGCCGGCGAGCGAGATACTTGCCGACTGGCAACTGCGGCCAACCCACCCGGACTGGAGCGGTGGGCTGCACGCGGCCTTCACGCCCGGAGAAGCAGCGGCCACAGCCAGACTCGGGGGATTTCTTGACAGCGCCGTGCACAACTACCGCTCAGCGCGCGACAAGCCGGGCACCGCGGGCACCTCCCGAATCTCGCCCCACCTGCACTTCGGCGAAATCAGCCCACGGCAGGTCTGGCATACGGTACAGGCGAGCATGGCAGCCGGGGTGGCGCCCGAAGGAGAGGGGGCGGGCTTTCTGCGCGAGCTGGGGTGGCGGGAATTTTCGGCACACCTGCTGTTTCACTGGCCTGATCTGCCGGAGCAGCCGCTGCGCCAGGAGTTTGCCGACTTTCCCTGGGCTCCGGAGCCCGCCCTCTTCGAAGCCTGGTGCCGGGGCCGGACAGGCTACCCGCTGATCGATGCCGGGATGCGCGAGTTGTGGTCCTGCGGCTGGATGCACAATCGTGTGCGCATGATCGTCGCGTCTTTCCTGGTGAAGGACCTGCTGGTGCCCTGGCAGGACGGCGCGGCCTGGTTCTGGGACACGCTGGTGGACGCAGACCTTGCAAACAACGCAGCCAGCTGGCAATGGGTTGCCGGCTGCGGTGCCGATGCGGCGCCGTACTTCCGGGTTTTCAATCCGGTGCTCCAGTCACAGAAGTTTGATCCGGAAGGCAGCTATCTCAGGCGCTGGATTCCGGAACTGTCAGCGCTACCCGACGTGCACCTGCATGCCCCGTGGGAGGCACCGGCCAACGTGCTTGCCGCTGCCGGCATCCGGCTGGGCACCGACTATCCGGCGCCGATCATCGAGCACCGGGCGGCGAGGCAACGGGCGCTGGACGCCTACGCCAGTCTGAGGCGGCAACGAACCGGTGCATAATCCTGCGCGTCAAACGTTGCAATGGGAGTCGTCGGGATGATCACCTACGTCGCCAGCCTGTTCGCCAAGCCGGGACATGAGCTGGCCGTCACCACGTTCTACCAGGATCTGGAGCCGCTGATGCGGGCGGCGCGCGGCTTCCGGGGCCGCAAGATCCTGCGCGCCCGTCCGGGCACCATGGAGGCGGAGGTCCGCCGGGTGACGCCGCCGGATGAACTCAAGGGTCACGCCCACGAGGACGGCCCCCAGGGCGTGCACCTGCTGATGGTGGAGCAATGGGACACCGTCGCTGACCGGGTGGCGTTTTCCCGGGGCCTGTCCAAGGCCCGGAACAAGGACCTGTTTCCGCACCTCCTGCCCCAGCACTCCCACGAGTTTTACGAGGACGTGACGCCGGAATAGTGCCCCGGTGACCACCGCGCCTGAATCCTCGGGCCGGCTTTTGCCGAACTACAGAGGATCAAAGCTTCGGTTCGGCCCGGCCGCTCGGGCACAATCACCCGCATGGATCCGCAATCGCCCCCGGCCCCCGGACGCATCGTCGAAGCCCTGTTGGGGGCGACCGAGGACTACGACTTCGTCGCCTGTGACCTCCGGTTTGCGTCGGCCGTCGCTGAACTGGACCCACTGGTGCTGGTGCGCGACGTCGTGTCGCCGGCCCTGCGCGAGGCTGGGAATCGCTGGCATCGCGGCGAATGGTCGGTGGTCCAGGAGCGCATGCTGTCCGGCGTGGTGCGCCGGCGACTCTCCACAGCACTGGACCAGCATCTTAACCAGGCGGACGGGCCGACCGTGCTGTTTGCGACCTTGAGTGGCGAGCGTCACGAACTGGGCGGGCTGATGGGTGCGGTGCTGGCGGCGAGCCGCGGCTTCCGCTGCATTTATCTGGGCCCCGATCTGCCGGCCGCCGAAATCGGCCTGTTCTGTACGCGCAGGCCCGTGGGCGCGCTCGCGCTGAGCCTGGTCACGCAGCCCGACGTGAACGATGCCCACGGGCAATTGCTGGAACTCCGGCTGGCGGTCCCCGCCGGGATCGAGATCTGGGTGGCCGGGCAGGCCGCGACGCTGCTGGCTCGCGACCCGTTGCCGGCTGGTATCGTGAAGATCAGTGATCTGACTTCATTTCTGGACAAACTGGCACTGCTCCGGATGAGAACTCCATGAAAATGTCCCGAACCCGCCTGGCGTGGGTTGCTGCAATCGTCGTCGCCGGCGGATTGTTCTGGTTCGTCCGGCGTCCGGGTCCCGTGGTCGTTACCGAGCCGATCCGCCGCGATATCGTTGAACTGGTGGTTGCCAGCGGCAAGCTGCAGGCCGTTCGGGAAACCCAGGTTGGCGCTGAGTCGTCGGGGATCGTCGAGAGCCTGGCGGTGAACGAGGGCGCCATCGTGCGCAAGGGGGATCTGCTCGGCCAGCTGACGGCCGGCGATACCGGCTCCAGGCTGGCCGGTGCGCGGGCCTCGCTCGATGTGGCAGACAAGAACGTCCGGGCTGAACAAGCGGCTCTGGACAAGGCGCAACAGGAACTCGCCCGCTTCCAGGTACTCGCGGAGCGCAGGCAGGTCTCCACGTCTGAACTTGAGCGCGCAGTGGCGGATGCCCGTGTGCAGGCCGCGCGCACCGACGCCGCGAAGGCGAGGCGCCGGGAGGCGTCGGCGGAAGTCGAGCGGGTGGGTCCCGAGTTCGACCGGCGTGAAGTACGGGCGCCTTTCAATGGCGTCATCACGGACCGGCTGGTCGAGCCGGGCACGCCGGTAGCCGCGGCCCAGGGCTGGTTCCGGATCTCCGAAATGGCGGCGACAGAGATCGAGGTGGAGACCGACGAAAACAATCTCGGCAAGCTCAAGGTCGGTCAGCCCGTGGTGGCCTTTGTCCCGGCCTACCCTGACCGACCGTTCCGCGGCACGCTGACCCAGGTCGGTCCGTTCGTGGACAGTGAGCGCGGCGTGGTACGCCTCAAGATCACGCCGCAGGAGTTGCCCGAGTTCGTGCTGCCGAACATGACGGTGGACGTCAGTATCGAAGTCCGGCGCGCTGATCAGGCGCTGGCATTGCCGGTGAGCGCGGTCGCCCTGCAGGCGAGCCCGCCCTTTGTGCTGGCGCTGGGCGAGGGTGGCGTGCTGGAGCGCAAGCCCGTGCGCGTGATCGGCCGCAACCCGGACTGGGTCGCCATTCTTGATTTGCCCGAGGGCACCTCCGTCGTGAGACGGATGGCGGGCATGTCGCCCGGCCGGAAGATTCGCCCGGTCAGTGAGCCCACCATCCCCGAGGCTGGTGGCCCCCCGAAGAGCGCCGTCGCCACCCGCTGATGCTGAGCTACTTCATCCGCTCCGTCGCCTTCCGGCACCTGCGCTACAGCGTAGGACAGTCGTTCCTCACCATCGGCGTGGTGGCGATCAGTGTGCTGCTGATCATCTACCTGCGCACCATCATCGGGGGCACCCAGAACCGTATCGTGCAAAACACGACCGGGGCGATCCCGCACATCACCCTCGAGCCGCCGGAGCGGACGCCGGTCGGCGCGTGGCAGCTGTCAAACCTTGGCATTGACGGAGATACCCTCTACGTCGGAGAAGTCGTGAACCTGCCGAAGGCGCGCGAACGGATTGAGGACTGGCGGCTGTGGCTGCCGTCCCTCGACCAGGCGGATCCAACCGTGACAACGGTCTCTCCGGTCGTGTCTGGCCAGGCCTTCATGAACCGGGGATCGCGGCGGCAGTCTGTGCGGATCGTGGGGGTGATTCCCGAGCGCCACAACGGCATCGTCGAGATCGACAAGAACCTCGTAGCAGGGCGCTTCATCGGCATGGCTGCGGGCGACGCCGTGCTCGGCCAGAAGCTCGCCACGGATTTCGGCCTGAAGCTCCGGGACAAAATCCGACTGGTGGGTCCGGAGGGGCTCACGCTGAACTTCGCGGTCGCCGGCATCTACAACACCGGCTTCGGGCAGGTGGACGACGGGCAGGTCTTCGTGACGCTGCGCGATGGGCAGTCACTCCTTGCGCTCGGTGGTTCCATCACTTCCTTCGGTATGCGGGTGGCGGATCTTTACGACGCCGAGAACATTGCCAGACGAATCGCGCCCACACTGCCGTTCAAGGTGCAGTCCTGGGTCGTGCAGAATCCCAATCTGTTCCGCACGCTGGATGCACAGAGCCAGACCCGGGATTTGATCCTGATCATGACGACCATCGCCTCCGGCTTCGGTATCGGCAGCATTCTGGTCATGGTCGTCACGAGCAAGTACCGTGAAATCGGTATCCTCAAGGCGATGGGGGCGACTCCTGGCGAGATCCAGAGCATCTTCGTGCTCGAGGGCCTGTTGCTCGCCTTTGTGGGCTGCCTGGTTGGTGTGCCGCTCGGGGTCGTGCTGCTGAAGGCGCTGGCCGCGATCCGGTCGGTGGGCCCGGACGGTCGGGTCGACGCGCCATTCCTGATCGAGATCGATCCGCTGCTGCTACTCGGCGCCTCCCTTGTCGCCATCGCCACCGGCGCGGTGGCCTCGTTCTTTCCGGCGCGGCGGGCGGGACAAATCGATCCGATGCAGGTTATCCGGGGCAGCTGATGATGCAACCGGTCGTCGAGCTGGAGCGCGTCGGCAAGACCTACTACAGCGGTGCCGTGGAGACGCCGGTGCTCTTCGATATTTCTTTCGCCATCGTGCCGGGCGAGTTCGTGGCGATCGTCGGCAGCAGCGGCTCCGGCAAGACCACCCTGCTGAATCTGATGGGCCTGCTGGATCGGCCCACGGCGGGCGTGATTCGGGTCGAGAACCAGGAAGTCAGCCAGATCGATGAACTGAGTCGCGCCAGGGCCCGGCGCGACCGGCTGGGCTTCATCTTCCAGTTCCACTACCTGCTGCCCGAGTTCACGGTGCTCGAAAATGCGCTGATGCCCTGCCGGATGCGCGGTCGTGAGTTCGAAAAGTCCCGGGAGCCGCGCATGCGGGAATTGCTGAAGGCGGTCGGCCTGGAGGACAAGCTGAAGGTCCGGCCACCACAGTTGTCCGGCGGGCAGCAGCAGCGGGTGGCCGTCGTGCGCTCGCTCGCCAACGACCCGGCGGTGGTCTTTGCGGACGAGCCCACCGGCAATCTCGACAGCAAGAGCGGGCGGATGGTCTTCGACCTGATGAAGCGCTTGAGCCGCGAATCCGGGACCGCGTTCGTGATGGTGACCCACGACGACAACTTCGCCCTCGAGGCTGACCGCGTGATCCGCATCCGCGACGGACGGCTGGTCGGAACGCCAGCAGGAGCGCCCGTAGGAGCGCCTTCAGGCGCGACCCTCGCTGTTGAAAATGGGGCCGATCGCGCCTGAAGGCGCTCCTGCGCGACCGCGGGCCTTAGCCCGAGAGTTTCAACGCGTCGCTATACCTGTCTTGACGCCGGTCAGCGCATCTCAAGACGCCAGGCTCGAGATCAATTCCTGCCGCACCATCTGCAGGTCCGTTTTGTTATGGCGATTGTGGTAACCGGACAGCGGGTGTTAGCGGAGAATCCAGATAGGCCTATAATCCGCGAAACATTCTGCTGTATGAACAGCGCAGAACACAGCACGGGGAGAAATAGTATCGCCGCACGAGCACCTGGGGTTGTCCCATCCACCAGCGCCAAAGCCGGTGCATCGAATGGCAACATCCGCGGTGTGCTGTTCCTGATCTTCGCGGTGTTCTTCATCCTTGGCGGGGTCACCAATATCAATGATGTCCTGATCCCAAAGCTGCGCGGCCTCTATCAGCTCAGTAATTTCGAAGGGAACCTCGTCCAGTTCGCCTTTTTCATGAGCTATGCGCTGTTTTCGATTCCGGCCGGCCTCCTGATGGCGCGACTTGGCTATATCCGCGGCTTCATTGTTGGCTTTCTGAGCGTCGCGGCGGGGGCGTTGCTGTTTATCCCTGCGGCCAGTTCTGGCATGTATGCCAGTTTCCTGGTTGCGCTGTTCGTGATCGGCGGGGGGATAACCATGCTCCAGGTTGGCATGAACCCAGTCGCGATTGCGCTAGGTTCGCCGGAAACGGCGCACAGCCGCCTGACATTTGCGCAACTGTTCAACTCGATTGGCGTGTTCATCATGGTCTATGGCGGCGCGGAGCTGTTGCTGGGCAAGGGCAGCACGGTTGATCCGGCGACGCTATCGGGTGCGGCGCTGACCAGGTTCCGGATTACCGAATCCGCTGTCATTGGACAGGCTTATCTGGGCGTCGCTGTGGCGATGGGGGTCATCGCGCTGCTGTTCTGGTTCTGGCGCAGTGCGCTTGACGGCACCAGGACCGAGCAGCTTGAGGTTGCAGGCACGCTTGACCTGTTCCTCAACAACGCGCGCGTCCGGCTCGGTGCGCTTGGGATTTTCGTCTACGTTGGCGCTGAAGTCGCCATCGCCAGCAACATGATCGCCTATCTGGGGGAACCAGGCGTGATGGGCCTCAGTCCGCTGCAAGGGGGCCGCATGGTCGCCTTTTACTGGGGTGGCGCGATGGTCGGGAGGCTGGTTGGCGGCTTCGTCCTGCGACGCTTTGCTGCAGGCCCAGTGCTCACCACCTATGCCATCGTCGCTATCGCGCTGATCCTGATCTCGCTTGCTTCGAGCGGAGCGCTCGCCGGATGGTCGCTCGTGCTGGTCGGCTACTGCAACAGTCTGATGTTCGCCACCATCTTCGGTATCGCCTGCGAAGGGTTGACTGATGGGGCACCAAAGGCGTCGGGGATATTGTGCACCGCCATCGTCGGTGGAGCGATTGTCCCGCTGTTGCTGGGTGGCATCGCGGATGGTCTGTCGCTGCACGTCGCCTTCCTCGTGCCGATTGCCTGCTATGCATTTCTCGCGTGGTTCGGGCGCTATGCGCACAGCCATCCCGTGCGGCGTTGATGGCCGTCAGCAGTGTCGGGAGCCGGCGGGACTTTGCAATGTGCTGATTGAAGTGCGATATTTCTCAGGCAGTTCCAGCAGCGCGTGGAACCTTTCCTGTGCCGACAACCTCACTCTGACAGACGACCACCATAACAAGCCACGCGCCTGAGCGCGATTGGGGACGAACATGCAACGTACTCTCTGGGTGAGTATTCTGCTGCTAGGTGCCAGCAGTTCGGTCAACGCGGCAATAATCACCTTTACTACCGACACACCCACCTTGCTTCAAGGCACGTTCCTGGCAATGGGCAATGGGCCCGGATCAATAGATTTCACGTCTGCCTCGCCCGCCATTTTTGCCCACCTGCCGGGTGGGAGCGAGCTGTACGTCTATCGGTCCTCGGTGCCGTTTGAGCCTGACAATATCGCCTTCCGTTCCGGCATCGATGGCTCGCCAGAAGACCCGGACGTCACGTTTACCCTGCAGACCCCCACAACTGTTAACAGACCGGAGCTGGCCGGCGCCTATACCAATAGCCTGTCGGGGGCTACAGTGAATTTCCGACTGTTCAACATGGTTGCTTCCGGAGGTGGGATTGGCAGTTGGTCCGGCTCGTTCGAATTCCAGAAAGTCAGCATGATGCCCGATGCCGATGGCGACGGAGTGCCCGACGTGAGCGACAACTGCACGTTGATCGCGAACCAGACCCAGCTGGATAGCGATAGCGATGGTTACGGCAATATCTGCGATCCAGACCTGAATAACAGCGGCACAGTGACGACAGCTGATTTCGGCCTGCTGCGGTCCGTGCTCGGCCGGCCCGCTTCTTTCAGCGCCGCCGCCGCCGCCGCCGACCTGAACGGGAGCGGGACTGTAACGACCGCTGACTTCGGCCTGCTGCGCGCCAGGCTCGGCGTCGCACCGGGACCTTCGGGGTTGGCCTGTGCGGGTACGATCCCTTGCCCGTAATGGGTCGATGACGATGAAACGACGATACAAAATTCCAGCGGTGCTGCTGACGTTGCTCGGCGCGATGCTGCTGGCTACCGCCGCCTATGTCAGCCATGACGGTGAGTGCCGGCCGACCGAATCGGTGGCTGCCAACGCAGTAACGATGAAAGCGGTGGTGTACCGCTGCTACGGGGGTCCCGAGGCACTGAAGGTCGAGGACATCACCAAACCCAGTCCCGCTGACGATGAGGTGCTGGTCAAGGTGCGCGCGGCGGCTGTGAATCCGCTTGACTGGCACTACCTGCGGGGCCTGCCTTACATCATGCGCTTCTCATCCGGGGTGGGCGCGCCTGAGCAGATCCGCATGGGTAGCGACTTTGCGGGTACGGTGGAAGCGATCGGCAGGAACGTCACGCAATACAAGCCGGGCGACGAAGTCTTTGGCGGTCGCAATGGCGCTTTAGCAGAGTACGTGACAGTGCGCGAGACCCGGGCGCTGGCCCTGAAGCCAACCAACATGTCGTTCGAGCAGGCGGCCGCGGTGCCCGTCGCCGCGATCACGGCGCTTCAGGCGCTCCGCGACAGCGGGGAGCTGCAGTCCGGGCAGAAGGTCTTGATCAATGGCGCCTCCGGTGGTGTCGGTACGTTTGCCGTGCAGATTGCCAAATCGATGGGTGCCGAGGTCACGGGCGTCTGCAGCACGCGCAATGTGGCACTGGTTCGGGCGCTCGGCGCCGATCGCGTCATCGACTACCGCCAGGAAGACTTTACGCGGGGCTCGGAACGGTACCATCTGATCATCGACAACGTGGGCAATCACGCCTTGTCTGATCTGCGGCGCGCCATGACCCCTGACGGCACGCTGGTGGTCGTTGGCGGGCCCAGTGATGAAGACTTTCTCGGCCCGCTGACCAGGTCGATCAAGGCCGTGCTGTATTCGCCGTTTGTCAGCCAGAAGTTCCTTTCCGTGCTGGCCGACGAGAATCACAAGGACCTGGATGCTCTGCGCCAGCTGATGCAGTTGGGCAAGCTGACGCCAGTCATCGACCGCCGCTATCCGCTCGCCGAGACAGCAGCCGCCATCCAGTACCTGGAAGAGGGTCATGCGCGCGGTAAGATCGTGATCGCCGTTGCGAACTAGAGCCGGGCCGGTGGCAGGAAGCGTATGAGTCAAGACTGCGACACCAGCGCGCTGTCTCTGCGTCCCGCACTTGAGGCGGACTGCGCGTCGCTGGCCAGCTTCGTCAACGCAGGTTATCGCGGCGAAACCAGCAAGGCGGGCTGGACCACGGAGGCAGACCTGCTCGGTGGTCAGCGGGTCGATGCTGATGGGCTGCGGGATGCGATCGGCAAGCAGGGCAGCGTCGTGCTGCTCTACGAACCGGCAGGTGAGATAGCTGCCTGCGTTGCGCTCGAGAGGCGGGCGGCTGATTGCCACCTCGGCATGCTCACGGTCAGGCCAGCGCGCCAGTCAGCCGGGCTCGGCCGCCGCGTGCTGGCGGCGGCTGAGCGTTACGCGCAGGACAAGTTCGGTGCTACTTGCATGTCGATGTCGGTGATCGTGCAACGCACGGAACTGATCGCCTGGTACGAACGGCGTGGCTACCGGCGAACCGGCCGGTTCGAGCCTTTTCCGTACGGGGATGCGCGGTTTGGGTTGCCCCGTCGCCCCGATCTCCGCTTCGAGATTCTTGCGAAAAACCTGCGTTGAGGCGACGCGCGATCCAATGCTGAGCACGTCGCTCCACGATATTCGAGGCAAAGCGCGTGGCATCTTCGACCTTGTGCGCCACTGCGCGCGGCGCTTCCGCAGTGACCAGCTGGCACATGTCGCGGGTTCGCTGGCATTTACCTCCGTCCTCGCCACCGTGCCGCTTGCGGCTGTCGTCTTCGGAACTATGGTCCGGCTGCCAGGTTCAGACGAATGGCTGCAGCCCGCTCAGGACTTTCTGTTCAGTCATCTCCTGCCAGCCTCCGGTGCCATGGTTGGCGATCGAATTGAGGCACTCAGTCGCAATGCGGGCAGTCTGACCGCCATCAGCGCTGCACTGCTGATGATATCCGCCCTGGTGCTGATGGCGACCATCGAACGCACCTTCAATGTGCTGTGGCGCGCGCCACGACCACGTCCGCTTGTTCAGCGCCTGCTCACCTACTGGGCGCTGCTCATACTCGCGCCGGCGATGATTGGCGTGGCCCTGGCGCTGGGCGCACGGGTCGGGACGCTCACCTGGGTCGGGACGCTCACCTGGGTTGGTGGCGACCTGGGACCGGTGACGGCTGGTGTGATATCGGTCGCGGTGGAGTTCGTGGCCTTTGTCCTGCTGTTCGTTGCCCTGCCGAATGTCCGGGTTCGGGCGGCGCACGCCGCCGCGGGCGCCGTGTTCTCCACGGTGCTCTTCGAGATAGCCAAGCGGCTCTTCGAGCGCTTCATCGTTTCGGCGGTTGCTTACCAGGCCATTTACGGTGCGATTGCGGCCTTGCCGCTCTTCATGCTGTGGGTCTATGTCTCGTGGATGGTTTGTCTGCTGGGCGCCATTCTGGCGGCAACCTTGCACGAGCGCCTGGGCTGATTGGCTGTAGTCCCCGGCATGCCGGATGAATCGGCAAAATTGCTGGGTGCGCGGTCTGCCGCTCCAGTACAAGGGCGGTAATTTCACCGAGACCGATGTGGTCAGCGCCGCATCCTCTGCGCCGGCGAGTTCACCGACCGCAGGTGCATCTGCCGAGCTATCACGGAGAGTTCACGCCGCATAGCCGGTGGCGGGGGAGTGGCAACCAGCCAACCGAAACCCGGATTCGCCTCCCTGCACCTTAAAGACGCCGTCAACACCCCTGCGGGACACGGGCGACATATGTGTCTGGACGCGAAGGATTCCAGTCGACCCGGCGTCTAAATCACTGTGAGACATTGCCACGACTGCGAATCTGGACAACATCAAGGAGCTAAGGACCATGAAAAAGCACATTGGAATATGGACGGCGGCGGCCGGTGTAGCGCTGGCGGCGGCAACGACCCCGGCCACGGCGGCCCTGCCCGAGCCGTTCAAGATTACGAACATCCACTTCGAGACAAACGCGTCGGCTTGCGACATGGGCATTCAGATCAGCTTCGATACGGACGGTATTTCGGAGGGCTCTGTTGAAGATCCGAATGAGCAGGTCGTCTTCAGTTTCCGGTCCGTGGATGGTCTTGAGGGCACCAAAGACGTGACCGAAGTCTTTCAGGAACGCGTGGAGCCCCCAATCATCGACCTGGAGAGTGCACTTGGCTGCGAGCTTTCCCAGGACGCGATCCCGCTGACTGAACTACTCGCCAACTGGCCTGCCGGGAGATACGAATTCGAGGGTCAGAGCGGCGGAGTGGAATTTGAAGGCAAAGCGAGGCTCACGCACAAGGTGCCCGCCGCCCCTGAGATCACGGCGCCGCACGATGGCGACGTAGTTCCTCACGATGCGCCGCTCCTCGTAACGTGGACGAAAGTGACTCGCCCCATCCTCCCCAGGCTCGGGCCGGTCGAGGTCGTGGGCTATCACGTTCTGGTCGTCGACATTACCTCGCCGGTATTGCCGCCCGGGAAAACGAAGACAGCATTTGACGCTGACGTCTCGAAGGCAGAAACATCTTTCGTGGTGCCGAAGCAGTACCTTGAGCCGAACAGGATCTATGAATTGGAGATCCTGGCCACCGAGAAGGGTGGTAACCAGACCATCAGGGAGGGTGGCGTTTTCTGCACGCCGCCGATCACGCCGGCGAATTGCAAGAAGCCCTAAAGTCAAGGCTCGTCGCTTGCTACTGCGAGGCCGCGCGGCGCACTACGCTGTCACGACCAACCATGACTCAGGAAAGCCCCGCTTCGGCGGGACTTTTCGCTTTGGGTGTTGACGTCTATCCCGAATTGACCCGGCAACGACTCCTGTACTGGTGATGCCCTGCCGGAGTTCGCTGCTCGGCACAGAAGTCCTCTGCTTTACCGGCACTCAGGCCAGCCCGGTTATGCGCCCAGCACTCTGCGCCGTCGCGCCCGTGCCAGCACGAATGCAACCGCAGTGCCAAGCAGCGGCGCGGTGGCGGGAACAGGGACCACTGTCGAGGCAGTCCCGGCGAGAAGGATATCGATGAACTTCGTTTCTACGGGCAGGTTCGTGAATGTGCACAAACCCGAGTGCACATAGAACCCGCCCGCGTCGTGACCACTGCCGCCAACAAAGATGACGCTCGCCGGAGTGTTCCCTGCAGCCGTGCTCTGGAGGAAGCAGCCAAGGTCCGCAAGCAGGCCACTGCCGTCATAGGTCAGGTTGTAGTCTGTGGACTGGAGCCCGGTGAGAGCCAGCGGATTGTGGGCACTGTCCTGGAGTTCCAGCCGGTACTGAAACTTCAGGTCCGTCAGTCCGAAGATGGTGTCCGCGTTGACCGTGAAACTTGTCAGGTCGAGGGACGAGGCCACGTCGTCTAAGGCGGCCCCCTGGCGGCTCATCGCCGTGGCTAGCCCGGACCTCCCGCAGTTCGTACTCGACCACGTCGGTCGTGATGGTGCCACCGGCAGGGCCAGGCAGCACGGACTGGACGGTCAGAACCCGAACTCTTCCTTGGCAATGTGGCGCACGGCTGTGCACGCGCCTTTGAAATCGTAAGGAACCTCGTCCGCGCAATCCGGCCACTGGTCCGTCGCCAGCCAGAACTCGACGAGCCCCAGCCGCGCGCACAGGCGCGGGAAGCGGGGGTCGATCCGCAACTCCGGCATTCCCGCCTGGAACAACAGCGCCGTGCGGTAGCGATCCGGGCCCATGATGTCGTCGGGCGTGCCCATGGGTCCGAGGCGAGCGGACTCCGCGGCCCGGTAGGCGTCGTCGACCAGGCCCAAATGCGCGGCATATACCAGGCGCGCGACGTCGACGGATCCTGTCCTGCCGACGTGGGCTTCGAGCGCGGTGCGCATGGCGCCGATGTTCGCCGGCGTCGGATCGCGCTTGGTTCGAATGAACATAAGACCGTCCTGGAACTCGCGCAGCGGGCGCGTGGCGGCCAGGTCCAGCAAGCGGTCGACCGCCGCCCAGTCCTTGAGGAAAGCTTTCGCACGCAGCAGGCTCGAAAAGGGGAAGCTCATGTCGGGAACGCGTTCCATGAGGTCCTCATAGACGGGCACCGCCTCCTCGATGCGCCCGGCGGCCATGCGTGCGAGCGCGACATTGTTCGCGGCCATCGGATCCAGCGCGTCCAGTCTGTAAGTGCGCTCCGTCTCGGCAAG
Organism: Gammaproteobacteria bacterium; assembly: GCA_031395645.1. Taxonomy (GTDB): domain Bacteria; phylum Pseudomonadota; class Gammaproteobacteria; order Steroidobacterales; genus SHZI01. Next base: position 60,228 of record JANNJM010000021.1, read on the forward strand.
ACTTGCGCGGATCCGCCCGGTCGTGCGCAGGT
>JANNJM010000046.1:0-5453 GCA_031395645.1 Gammaproteobacteria bacterium
CGAAATTGGGGACATGCCTCATTTCGCTCCGGCTAAATGTGGCATGTCCCCATTTTCGCTGTCCCCATTTTCGCGCCTGAAGGCGCTCCTACACTTCCAGCTTGGCCCAGGAGTCGCGTAGCGTGACCACGCGGTTGAACACGGGCTGGCCTGCGCGATGCTCTACCCGGTCGGCGACGAAATAGCCGAGTCGTTCGAACTGCAGGACGGTGCCCTGAGTGGCGGCGGCCAGGGACGGTTCCAGCCGGGCTTCGGGCTCGACGCGCAATGACTCTGGATTCAGGAAGGTCTTGAAGTCCGCGTCCTCGCCGTCCGGGCGGCCGACGGCGAACAGCCGGTCGTAGAGCCTGACTTCCGCCCGCACCGCGTGCGCCACGCTAACCCAGTGAATGGTGCCCTTCACCTTGCGCTCGGCGCCGCTCATGCCGCTGCGGGTTTCGGGATCGTAGGTGCAGTGCACCTCGGTAACGCGGCCATCCGCATCCTTGCGCAGGTCCACGCACCGGATGATGTAGCCGTACCGGAGGCGGACCTCGCCGCCGGGCTGCAGCCGGAAGAACTTCTTCGGCGCGTGCTCCATGAAATCGTCCTGCTCGATCCACAGCTCACGGCCAAACGGCAGCTGCCGCTCGCCAAGCTCGGGCCGGTCCGGGTGGTTGGCCGCCGGTAGCGACTCGGTCCGGTCCGCCGGATAGTTCGTCAACACGACCTTTAACGGGTTCAGCACCGCCATGGCCCGGGCGGAACGCACGTTGAGGTCTTCACGCACGCAGTTTTCCAGCAGGCTCATCTGGATCACGTGCTCCTTCTTGGTGACCCCGACGCGGCTGACAAAATCCCGCAACGCCTCCGCCGGGTAACCCCGCCGGCGCATGCCGGCAATGGTCGGCAGGCGCGGATCATCCCAGCCGGCCACGTGCTGCAGATCAATCAGCTCAGCCAGCTTGCGCTTGCTGGTGATGGTGAACGCCAGGTTGAGCCGCGAAAATTCGATCTGGCGCGGGCGCGCAGGCAGGTTCAGATTGTCGAGAAACCACTCGTAGAGCGGCCGGTGATCCTCGAATTCCAGGGTGCAGAGGGAGTGGGTGATGCCCTCAATGGCGTCGGAAATCGTGTGCGCAAAGTCGTACAGCGGGTAGATACACCAGGCATCGCCAGTCCGCTGATGCGTCGCCCGACGGATCCGGTACAACACCGGATCGCGCAAATTAATATTGGGCGAGGCCATGTCGATCTTCGCCCGCAACACGTGCAGGCCGTCGGCAAACTCGCCGGCCCGCATGCGGGCAAACAGGTCAAGGTTCTCCGCGACCGTGCGGCGGCGATGAGGACTCTCGCGCCCGGGCGCCGTCAGCGTCCCCCGGTATTCGCGCATCTCTCCCGGGGTGAGGCTGTCCACGTAGGCCTTGCCGGCCTGGATGAGCTCCAGCGCGGCAGCATGGATGCGCGGGAAATAGTCCGACGCGTGCGTCAGGCGGTCGGCCCAGTCGAAGCCCAGCCAACGCACGTGGTCGAGGATGGCGTCGACGAAGGCCTGGTCCTCCTTCAGCGGATTGGTGTCGTCGAGGCGCAGGAAGCACCGCCCCCCGTTCTCGGTCGCCACGCCGAAGTTCAGGCAGATCGACTTGGCGTGGCCCACGTGCAGGTAGCCGTTTGGCTCGGGGGGAAAGCGGGTAACGATGACCGCATGTCGGCCCGCGGCCAGATCGTCGGCGACAATCTGGCGGATGAAGTCCCGGGTCTCGGGCGGAGCGTCGCTCATCGCTGACCGCACCTGCAAATCGGGGTGGGCCCCGTGCCGATGGCCCGGGGACTGCCCGTGATCAGGATGCTGTGCATGCGGTTGGCCCCCGGCGTCAAGGCCGCGACCTTAAAGGATCGCCGCCCAGGCTGTCCATTCGGCGGCTGCCAGCCGGATAGGGTTACGGGCAATCTGTTGCGAAGTCACGACGAATTGACTGTAGTGGTTGAAAGCTATAGTTTCCCGGCTTGACCTGCAGGCCACTTTGGGTTGGTCGCGGGCAAATTCTCTGGGGCGAGGAGCCTTCATTAATGTCCAACTCAATATTGTTCGTAAAGACGCGCGCGGGGCTCCTGCTGACCGCGCTTGGCGCGACGCTGCTGGCGGGTCAACCCGCGGTGGCGGCGGAGGAAGTCACCGAGATCATCGTCACGGTCCGGCAGCGGGCGGAATCGATCCAGGACGTGCCGGGCTCGGTGACCGCCTTCTCGGCGGCGCAGATCGAGGCCTCGGGCATCCAGCGGGCCGAGGACTTCATCGCCCAGACGCCGGGCGTGTCGCTCGTCAATGCCGCTGAAGTCGGCGACACCCAGGTCAACATCCGCGGCATCAACGGCACGCGGGACGCCGAGACCAACTACGCGCTGATCATCGACGGCGTGTTGATGACCAACCCCGCCGCGCTGAACCGGGAATACTCCAATCTCCAGCAGATCGAAATCCTGAAGGGCCCGCAGGGCGCCCTGTACGGCCGCAACGCCGCGGCCGGCGCCATCGTCATCACCACGGCAAAACCCGGTGACGAGTGGGGCGGCAGCGTCAAGGCCAGCGTGGCGCAGGACGCAAGTCGCACACTATCCGCGCTGGTCGGCGGCCCGGTGTCAGACACCTTTGGCCTGAGCGTTTCGGGCGACTTCAGGGACAGCGATGGCTTCTACAAGAACAGCTATGTCGCGAGCACGCAGCCCGATGGCAATTCCTCGGTGGTGGACAACTTCAAGAGCTGGGACGTGGCTGCCCGCGCCGTTTGGGAGCCGTCCGACAACCTGACCGTTGATGGCAAGGTCCGCGTCGGCGAAGTGGATGCCGGCTCGATCAGCTTCAACTCGGTGTTTCATATCCCGAGCCTGGTAGGTTTCCTGGAGACCGCCTTCTTCTACGCTCCTGAAGTTGCGGCGTTTGGCAATGAGAATGTCAATGGCCACAACTTCCAGTTCGACAACAACATCATTCCCTTCAACAATCAGGATTCACTCGAAGCCTCCGTGAAGGTGGACTACGACCTGGGCTGGGCGGACCTGACCGCCTGGGGCCTCTATAGCGACATCGAGAACGACCTCGGCGCGGACGGCACCAGCGGCGCCTTCGGCTTCTTCTGGGGTGACCAGCAGTGCATCGACACCACCGATGAATTTGGCTTCTATCCGGTTGCCCCGCCGCAGTTGATCGTTCCCGCCGGAGCCTTCGGCCCTGGCTCAGGCGGGCCCGCCGGTTCCCTGTTCGGCGCCTACACGCCCACGGCCTGCGACGGCACCCAGTATCAGGTGCGTAACCAGGAGGACTACTCCTTCGAGGTTCGGCTCGCCTCCAAGGGCGACCAGCCACTGCGCTGGCTGGGCGGCCTGTACTACCTGAATATCGACCGGGAAGTCGGCGTCAACACCGGTATCGACCGTGGGTTCGGCATCATCCCCACCCTGTTTACCACGGACGCCAGAAACCCGACCGAGCAGCTCGCGCACGACCAGTTCGGTACGGATGTGTATGCCGTGTTTGGCCAGCTTGCCTACGATTTAACCGACACGATCGAGGCCTCGCTGGCCGTCCGGTACGACCGGGAGGAGCGGACCGTGGACAACCTGGTGCCAGTGTCGGCGACCACCCAGTACATCAATACCTGCAACCCGGCAGCACCTCCCGGCACCGGTGGCGCCCCGATCAACACCGGACTCTGCGCCACGGGGAGCATCGCTTCGAAGAGCGAAACCTTTGATGCGTTTGAGCCCAAAGTCTCGTTGACCTGGGACGCGACAGACAGCGTCACGGGCTTTCTGACAGCGGGCGTCGGCTTCAAGAGCGGCGGCTTCAACAACCAGGGATCGGCGGCGACGATCGACCTGTTCATCAACGATCCGCTGGTCGGCACCGGTGGCCCCTTCGAGGGCGAATTCGCACCGGTCAATATCGATGACTCGTATCGGGAAGAGACCTCCACGGCCTACGAGGCCGGCATAAAGACCCAGTGGATGGACGACCGGTTACGTATGGAAGCCGCTGCCTACTACGTCGATGTCGACGACATGCAGTTCTTCGAGTTCATCGTGGGTGGCTTCGGCCTGTTGCGCGTCGTCTCCAACATCGACAGCGTGGATATCAGTGGCTTTGAGGTGTCGGCCAACTTCGCCGCCACGGACTGGCTCTCGCTGTATGCCGGTGCCAACTTCAACAATACGGAAATCAAGAAGAACTCCGCCCGTCCGGATACGGTCGGCAACGAGTCGCCCTACACGCCGGACAACACGTGGAGCGCGGGTGCCCAGGTGCAGTACCCGCTGTCGGCGGACTTCGACTTCGTCGGCAGTGTGGACGTGTCAGGCGTGGGTGACACCTGGTTCCACGTCGTGCAGGCTCAGGACCGTCCGACGATTTTCTCACTGGCATTCCCACTTGACGCTGCCAACTACTCTGTAGCCCAGCGCGACGCCTACTCGCTCGTTAACCTGCGGGCGGGAATCTCGACCGACAACTTGTCTCTTGTCGCCTTCATCAAGAATGCCATGGACGAGAGCTATCTGGAGGAAGTGATTCCGGCGCCGGAGTTCGGCGGTTCCTTCATCCACCCAGGCACCGAGCGCCGGATCGGTCTGGAGGCCACGCTGAAGTTCTGACTTGTAGGAGCGCCTTCAGGCGCGACAGGAAATGGGGCCATGCCTCATTTCCGGATACTCAAAGGCGCCGGCACTAGCCGGCGCTTTTTTTTGGCCGTCAGCGGCTAATCAGGAAATGAGGCATGGCCCCATTTCCCTAGCGCGCGAGAAAGGCCGGCACGCGCACGCTGGCGTCGGGGTGGTGGAAGACAGGCGGCCTGCCGGCTTCCCCTCCGTTGATGCGCTCGCCGGTGGCCTTCACCCGCAGCTGCTCGGCAAACAAGACCAGGATCGAGCGCGTAAAGCGCGCGGCGTCAGCCGGGGACATCTTCCGGACCGACACCTGAACCGCCGTCTCCTTCTCGGTGGGCGGCACGGCGTGCATCGCCGCGCGCAGGGCCTCGAAGCGGGGCCGGAGCGCCTCGGGAAGGTCGTCTTCCGACAACGTCTCCAGATGGTCCACATAGGCGCTGATCAGCCGCTGTTTCAATGGCGCGTCCGTGGTGAGTGCCCGGACAGCAGCGTAGAACTTGTCGGCAATGTGACACATGGAACCCTCTTTTCTTCTTGGTCGTCGCGTCAGTACAACGTCTTGTTCGGCACGCCCCGCCCCGCAGACCGGGGCGAAAAACCAACGTGCAATCAAGATCTAAGACGCCAAACTATAGGGGCCACGGAGCTCCGGTCAAAGTCGGGAGCGACGATCTGTGAGGTCTGTCACAGGCAGCCCGCAGCATTGTGGTCATAACGCGACACGAGGCCGCACGAGCGCCCAGTGGGAGCGCCTTCAGGCGCGATCCCGCAGCGTCGCCGGCACAGCGGACCCACGGCGGGTGTCCTGTCCG
>JANNJM010000068.1:0-6065 GCA_031395645.1 Gammaproteobacteria bacterium
GGAAATGAGGCATGTCCCCATTTCCCCGGCTGTCCCCATTTCCCGGGACGCTCAACTGATTGAGATTGCCGAAGCTGAGCTGTGGAAGCCCTTCGACCTTGCCACGGGGCCACTGGTGCGTGCCTTGCTCTGCCGGACCTCAGCGGAATTCCATGTCCTGTTGGTTACGGCACACCACATCGTGGCGGACGGCATGTCGGTACCGATCTTCATGGCTGACCTGGCACGGTTGTATGGAGGTGGCGCGAGTGCCGAGGCGCCGCTGGCCTACGCCGATCTCGCGCGCCAGGCCGTCTGGCAGGACGGCGTCGCGACGCCGGCCGCGCTGGACTGGTGGCGCGAGCGGCTGCGCGATCTGCCACCGCCAGCGCTGCGCGCCCTGGTCCGGCCGGTGACTGAAGACCGTCGCTCCCGTCGCGTGCCGTTCACCCTCGACGCGGAGCTGGCCGATGGCCTGCGCCGCCTCGCGCGCGCTGCGAACGCGACGCCCTACATGGTGCTGCTGGCGGCGTTCCGGATACTGCTCGTACGGCTGACCGGTCAGCCAGACGTCTGCATCGGCACGCCGATGACGCTGCGCGATTCGCCGGACCTGCGCAATGTCGTCGGTTGCCTCGTCAATCCCGTCGTGTTGCGCGTGCCCGTCGACCTGCAGCAGTCGTTTCGGGCGCACCTCAAGGCAGAACGCGCGGCCGCGCTCGAGACATTCGAGCACAGAGCCGTGCCGTTTTCACGGGTGGTCGAAGCCCTCGCTCCGGAACGCGAGCTCGGCGTGCACCCGCTGTTCCAGATCCTGTTCTCCTGGGAGCCGGCCACGCCGGCGATGACCGCGAGCACCGGTGTGGCATTCGACATCGTGGCGGTACCGGCAGCCCGGGCGTCCTACTACGACCTCGAGTGTTCACTGCGGGATGCGGGCGAGGGCGAAGCGCTCGGCGGCCACTTTGCCTGGTCGGGCGCGGCGCTTGAGGATTGGGTAACCCGGGAGCTGCCAGTTCGGTGGCGGACACTGCTGACTGATCTGGTGGCCCGACCCGATGCGCCAGTGGCGCGGCTGGCTCTCCTCGACCCGGTTGAGCGCCACCGCGTGCTTAATGAGTGGAATGCGACCGACGCGACGCTGCCGCCCGAACGCACGCTGCACGAGTGGTTTCTGGCCCAGGCCGCGCGGACTCCCGACGCCGTGGCTCTGCGGGCGGAGAGCGGCGCGTGGAGCTATGGAGAGCTGGCGGCACGCAGCGCGGTGCTCGCCGCGGAGCTGACCCGGCGCGGCGTCAGCGGCCGCACCGTTGGTGTTGCCCTTGGACGGTCGCCGGAACTCGTCCTCGCCGGACTCTCCGTGTTGCGTGCCGGGGGCATCGTCGTGCCGCTGGATCCGGAGTTTCCGGCAGCACGGCTCGAGTTCATGGCCCGCGACGCTGAATTGGCGCTGGTCCTCGTCAGCACTGCCGTGCTGCCGGTGGTGACGGCACGACTCCCGGAGTTTCGTGGCCGCATTCTGGACATCGCGCACATAGGAGCGCCTTCAGGCGCGATCCCAGCCGCTATCGGTAAAGACGAGGCCGCGCCTGAAGGCGCTCCTACGGCGAACGCGCTGGCGATGCTGCTCTACACGTCCGGCTCAACTGGCCAGCCGAAGGGCGCGCTCACGACGCACGAGTCTGCAGTGAACCGCTGTCACTGGCAGTGGGCGACCTTCGGCCTGGGCGACGACGAGGTCTTTGCATTCCGTACCACCTTCAACTTCATCGATGCCTGGTGGGAAGTCTTCGGAGCGCTGGGGCATGGTGTGCCCCTGCAGATCGTGCCCGACGACATTGCAACTGACCCGCGGAGGCTCCCGGAATTCCTGGGGGCGAGTGGCGTGACGCAGCTTACGCTCGTCCCGTCACTTCTGACTGCAGTGCTGGAGCAAGTGGCGGCAGACTGCGCCGTGCTGCCAGACCTCCGCTGTTGCGTGGTCAGTGGCGAGCCGCTGCTACCCGAAGTCGTCGCCGAGTGCAGCAGGCTGCTGCCTGGCATGACTTTGTTGAATACCTACGGGACTTCGGAGACCTGGGACGCTACCGCCTGCGACACCCGGCAGCTGGCGGCCGGAGCTGCGCGTGTGCCTGTCGGTCGACCCGTCGCCAATGCCCGGGTGTATGTCGTAGACGCTACCGGGGAAGTGCTACCGCCGGGAATTCCCGGCGAACTGCTGATAGCCGGTCTTGGCGTGCAGGCCGGTTACTGGCGGCGGCCAGAGCTGACGGCCGAAAAGTTTGTGCGGCTCGCGTTCCCCGAAGTTGCGGAGGAGCGGGCGTATCGAACCGGGGACCGTGCCCGTTTTTTGGCCGACGGTAATCTGGAGACCCTTGGCCGTCTCGATGCGCAACTCAAGTTGCGGGGGCAGCGTATCGAACCTGTCGAGATCGAGCAGGCGCTCACGACGCACCGGCTCGTCGCGGCCGCGCTGGTCGGAATGGCGGGCGAGGGCACTGACGCCGTGCTGGTGGCTTTAGTGGTGAAGTCGCCGGCGGCGACGAATGGTGACGCGGCCACTCTCGCCAGCCAATTGCGTGAGCACCTGCTGGCCCGGCTCCCCGCCTGGATGGTACCGACCGAATGGCGGGAACTCGCTGCCCTGCCACGCACCCCCTCGGGAAAGGTCGACCGGCTTGGCTGGCTCGCCGACGGCGCCGGAGCGCTGCTGATACGCAGTGCGGCGTCAGAGCCCATCGCGCCGCGAACGGAGACTGAGCAGCAGCTGGCAGGTCTCTGGTCGGGCCTGCTCGGCTGCCCTGCCGTTGGCGTGCACGACAATTTCTTCGAATTGGGCGGGCACTCGCTGCTGGCGGCACGACTGCTGAATCGCATTCGCGCGACCCTGGGCGTGTCGCTGGAACTGCGTGCGTTGTTTGCGACGCCGACGATTGCCGGTCTGGCGGTTGAGATCGCCGCTCGACGGGGCCGCGATGCACAGCCAGGGCCAGTGGTTCCGCTGCCGTCGCCGGGCCTGCCGGCGCCGCTCTCCTACGGCCAGGAACGCCTCTGGTTCCTCGAGCAGCTCGATCCGGGCAGCCCCGCCTACAACGTGGCGTGGACGATCCGCTGTACGGGCCCGTTGCACGTGCCGGCGCTGCAGATTGCCCTGGACGCGCTCAAGGCCCGGCACGACGCCCTGCGTACGCGTTTCCCTGCCGTGGCGGGCCGTCCGGAGCCCGTGATCGATCCCGTCACCACGCTGTTGCTTGAGGTCCGGGACCTTGCTAGTGCGCCGGCCTCCATGCAGGCAACTCTGCTGGCGACGGAGTTACGGCATCTCGCCCGCGAGTCCTTTGCACTGGCCCGCGGTCCGTTGTCCCGCGCGATTCTGCTGAAGACCGCCACGCACGAGCATCACCTGCTGCTCGTGGCCCACCACATCGTCACGGATGCGACGTCGAATCACGTGCTCTTCGCCGACCTCGTGCTCGCCTGGGAAGCGGCGATCCGCGGCGATGTGCCAGTCTGGCCGGCGCTCCCGGCCACGTACTCCGACTTTGCCCGGAGACAGCGCGCGCAGGGCGCGGCACCCGGGCAGCAGGGGGATCTCCACTGGTGGTGTGAACGCCTCAAGGGCGCGCCACCGGCGCTCTCCCTGCCGACCGACAGGCCCCGTCCTGCAGAGCAACGCTTTGTCGGCGCATGGGTGCAGCGGAACGTACCCCGACCGCTGGCAGACCTGGTCGCCGCGGTTGCGCGGCGGGAAAAGTGTACGCCGTTCATGGTGCTGCTGGCTGCCTTCAAGGCATTGCTCCACCGCTACTCGGGCGCCGTTGACGTGGTGCTTGGCACGCCCGTCGAAGGGCGCCGGGACGCAGATATCGAGCAGGTCGTCGGTTTGTTCATCAACACGCTGGTGCTGCGCACGGACCTGGCCGGCGATCCGACCTTCACGACGCTACTCGCCCGGGTCCGGGACACGACGCTCGATGCGCAGGCTCATCAGGACGTGCCCTTCGAGCGACTCGTCGAGGCGCTTGCCCCCGAGCGGTCACTGAGCCGAAGCCCGGTCTTCCAGGTGCTGTTCAACCTGGTGCACGTGCCCGAGCGCACGCGGAGGGTCAGTCCCCTGGAACTGCATGTCGACCGGTTGCTGGACCAGGGCGTGTCCAGTTTCGATCTGACCCTGACCGTCGCGATTGAGACCGGCACGGTGGATGCGGGCGGACTCGCGCTCACCTTCGAGTACGCCACCGATCTCTTCGACGCTGCCACGATTGAGCAGCTGGCAGATTCCTACCTGACGTTGCTCGAGGGCGCGCTGCAGGAGCCCGGGCAGGTGTTGTCACGCCTGCCGCTCCAGGATGCCAGCGCGCGCGGGCGGGTGCTTGCGATGGGGCGTGGCGCTCCGGTGGCGCCCGATGGCCTGCTGGTACATGCACGGGTTGCCGGGCACGCGGAGCGCACGCCGGCTGCCGTCGCCGTCGCCCTTGGCGACCGGCTACTGACTTATGGCGAGCTGGACGCGCGGGCCAGTCGGCTGGCCCACCACCTCAGGGCGCACGCTGTGGAGGGCGGCACCCGCGTTGGGATCTGCCTGCCGCGCACGCCGGACTACCTGGTCGCCGTGCTGGCGGTACTGAAAGTGGGCGCGGCCTACGTGCCGCTCGACCCCGCCTATCCCCGGGACCGTCTGGCCGGGATGGTGGCCGACGCCGCGTTGTCCTGCCTGGTCGTCAATGCGGAAACGCGCGATTGCATTGCCGGCATGACCTGCTTTGCGGACCTGGACGCGGACCGCGTGAGTATCGCGCGCCAGAGCACTTCTCCTCCGCTCGTCGAAGTACAAGGCACAGATCCCGCCTACGTGCTCTTCACCTCCGGATCCACCGGACGGCCGAAGGGCGTCGTCGTCAGTCATGCGAACCTCGCGCTCGCGCTCGCCGGCTGGCAATCCGCCTACAACCTTGAGCCAGACGAGGCACACCTGCAGATGGCGAGCGCCGCCTTCGACGTGTTCACTGGCGACTGGGTGCGTGCCCTGGGCTCAGGTGGTCGTCTCGTACTGTGCCCGCGTGACGTATTGCTGGATCCACCCGCCTTGCTGGCACTGCTGCGCGGGGCACGGATCCGCGTCGCGGAGTTCGTCCCGGCCGTCATGCGCCAGCTGCTCGAACACTGCCGCCAGCGCAATGAGCGTCTGCCGGAGTTGCGGTTGCTGATCGTCGGCTCCGACACCTGGTATGGCAGCGAGCTTGAGGCACTGCGCGCAGTCAGCGCATCCGGCACGCGCCTTATCAACTCCTACGGCGTTGCCGAGGCGACCATCGACAGCTGCTGGTTCGAGGCCGGCGCTGCGTGTAGCGACGGTCCGGTCCCAATTGGCAGACCGTTCCCCGGCGTGGCGGTCTATGTGCAGGACGAGCACGGGGAGCTTAAGCCGCCGGGCGTGCCTGGAGAACTCTGTATCGGCGGCGGTGGCGTCGCGACGGCCTACTGGAACGATCCCGGGCTGACGGCGCAAAAGTTTGCGCCCGATACCCTGGGCGGCATGCCCGGGGCGCGCATCTGCCGAACCGGTGATCGTGCGCGGTGGAATCGTGCCGGGCAGCTCGAACTGCTCGGGCGCAGCGATGCCCAGTTCAAGCTGCGGGGTTTCCGCATCGAACCCGCGGAGATCGAGGCCTGCCTCGTGGCCCTGCCCGGGGTCGCGGCAGCGGCAGTGGGTCTGCACTCACCACCTGGCGCAGAGCCGCGGCTCGTCGCCTGGGTCGTGCCCCGCGGCACCGGCGTGCAGTACTCCGACCTGGAGCAAGCCTTGCGGCGCCAGCTCCCGGAGCACTTCGTGCCATCGATCTTCGTCGAGCTCTGCACCCTGCCGGTGACCCCGAACGGGAAGGTAGACCGCGCGGCACTGGCAGCACTCCCCCCCGGAGCGGCTGTAGGAGCGCCTTCAGGCGCGACACCCCTCCCGCTCGAGACTCGCAGACTCGATTCTCGCGGGAGGGGTGTCGCGCCTGAAGGCGCTCCTACAGCCGCTCCGGGGGGGAGTGCTGCCAGTGCCGCGCGGTCTACCTTCCCGGTCGGGGTCACCGGCAGGG
>JANNJM010000076.1:0-6673 GCA_031395645.1 Gammaproteobacteria bacterium
GCCTGAAGGCGCTCCTACCCTCGTTTCAGGGAGAAAATGAGGCATGTCCCCATTTCCTTCTTCGGCGGACAGTGAGGGCCGGGCCTACCGCAATGTCAGCCCGGGGCTCCGCTTTTTTCTGACGGCTGCCCTCTCCCTTGCCCTCATGTTCCTCGACCATCGGGGCACCTACCTCGAGCAGGTCCGCGCGTACCTGGGCGAAGCCTTCTACCCGCTGCAGATCGCGATTGATTCACCGGCTGCCGGAATGCGCTGGATGCGCGAAAACCTGGCGCTCCGACGGCAGCTCATTGCAGAAAATGCAGTGCTGCGCCGGGAGTCCCTGACCTCAGGCGTCGAGCTGCAGCGACTCGCCGCCCTGCAAGCTGAAAACGAGCGCTTCCGCGCCCTGCTCGACTCAAAAGCCCGGGTGCCCGATCGGGTCGTGGTCGGCGAGATTCTGTCCGTGGACATGGATCCGCTGCGGCACCGGGTCATCCTCAACAAAGGCGGGCGGGACGGCGCCTATGAGGGCCAGGCCCTAATCGATGCGCGAGGAGTGGTTGGCCAGATTATGCGGGATCAGCGGGACAGCTCGGCCGCCATCCTGATCACGGACCCCGACCATGCACTGCCCGTCGAGATCGTCCGCAACGGCCTGCGAAGCATTGCCGTAGGCACTGGCGACCTCAAGCGACTGTCGCTGCCGTTCCTGACCCGCAATGCCGATATCAAGATCGGCGATCTGCTGATCACGTCCGGGCTTGGTGGGGCATTTCCAGCCGGCTATCCGGTCGGCCGCGTGACGCAGGTCGATGGGTCTGCGGGAGACGCATTCCTGGAAGTCTCCGCTATCCCGACCGCCGATCTGGACCGTCTGCACGAAGTGCTGCTGGTCTTCCTGCAGCAAGGCGTCGCAGCAAGTACGCCGGCAGAGGCCCCCGCGGTGGCGCCGTCCGCCGTACTGATCCCAAAATCAAAGACGACACCGGTGCCGACCCCGACAACAGCACCGGCAACAGCACCGGCAACAGCGCCGGCAGTGACAGAAGCTCCGACCGCTGTGCCCGCGCCAGTGGTGGAAACGGCGCCAGACGAGGACGCTGCCGCTACTTCCCCGCCGGGGGAGGCGCTACCTGCGGCGCCGCAGGCCGCAGCGCCGGATGCCACCGCCGAAACCAGCGCACCGGAAGGAGAGCAGGAATGAGCGCACCGCGCTGGCCGGTCTGGCTGCTTACGCTGCTCGCGCTGGTCGCTGAGCTGCTGCCGCTCCCGGAGGCCATGCAACCACTGCGACCGGCGTGGACCACGATGGTCGTCATCTACTGGTCGCTGATGTGGCCCGGGCGCTTTGGCGTGCTCAGCGCGTTCCTCATCGGGCTGCTCATCGACGTGGCCCACGGGGGCTTGCTGGGTCAGCACGCCATGTCACTGTCCCTGGTGGCATACCTGGTTGTCCGGTTGCACCTGCAGTTGCGCGTATTCCCGCTTTGGCAGCTCAGCCTGTCCGTTTTCGCGCTGATGATCCTCGAGGCCTTCGTCCTGCTCTGGATCGACGGCGCTACCGGCCAGGGCGAATTTGGTCCCGGCCGCTGGGGTCCCGTCGTCACGGCCGGCCTGCTCTGGCCCGTGGTCATGGCGGCCATGGATCGGCTGCGGGAACGACTCGAGCGGCGTCACTCGAGCTTCGTCTGAGGACCCCAAACCATGGCAAGAGCCCTGCGTATCAAGGATCACTGGCGGGAGCAGCAGCTCTTTACGGGAAGACTGCTGGCATCCAGTGTCATGGTTCTCGGTCTGCTCGGGCTTGTGATGGGGCGGCTCATACAGCTGCAGGTCGGGCAGTACGAGTACTTTTCCGCGCAATCCAGCGGCAACCGTATCCGCGTGCAACCGATCCCGCCCATTCGCGGCCTGATCCTCGATCGTAACGACAAGGTACTGGCCGAGAACACGCCCGGTTACCAGCTGGAGATGACCCCGGAGCAGGTGCCGGACATGGTCGATACGCTACGCAGGCTCGTCGCCAGTGGCATCCTGGAGGCAGCTGATATTCCCGAGCTTAAGGAAGTGATTGGCACTCGGCGGAGCTTCGATACGGTGGTCGTCGCCGAGCGACTGACCGACGAGGAACTCGCGGCTTTCGCAGTCCGCCGACCCAACTTCCCCGGCCTCGAGATTCGTGCCCGCCTCGGACGCAGCTATCCGTATGGGGCAGCGACTGCACACCTGCTGGGCTATGTGGGCGGCATCAGCGCGGACGATAAGAAAACCCTCGACGCGGTCGAGTACGCGGGCACCACTCACGTGGGCAAAATCTCGGTGGAACGCAGCTTCGAGGCTAATTTGCACGGTACTTCCGGGCACGAAGACGTCGTCGTCAACGTGCACGGCCGAAAAATGCAGGTGCTCGATCGCGTGCGCTCGCTACCGGGCCGCGACGTGATTCTGACCATCGACATGGCCGCCCAGCTGGCTGGCTACCAGGCACTGGAGGGCAAGCGCGGCGCGGCAGTGGCTATCGACCCCCGCAACGGCGAGGTCCTGGCCTTTGTCAGCACCCCGGCCTACGACCCCAATGCCCTCAGTGCCGGACTGAGCCGCCGGGCCTACCTGGCTCTCCAGGAGGATATCGACCGCCCCCTGTTCAATCGCGCACTGCGCGGGCAGTACCCGCCGGGATCCACCATCAAGCCGATCGTGGCGCTTGCCGCCCTGCACTACGGCGTGACCACGCCCGAGCGCCGCGTCGGCTGCCGCGGCTTCTTCACGCTCCCTGGCAGCAGCCATCGCTTCCGTGACTGGCGGCCGGAAGGCCATGGCTCGGTCAACCTGTACAACGCGATCGAGCAGTCCTGCGACGTCTACTTCTATTCCATGGCGCGGGAGCTGGGTATCGAACGGATGGGAAGCTTCCTGGAGGCCTTTGGTCTTGGGGCTGTTACCGGCGTTGATATCGGCGGGGAAGGGCAAGGGCTGGTCCCAAGTCCGGCGTGGAAGAAGAAGGCCTTCCGCCAGCCCGGCGCCCGGGTCTGGTTTCCTGGTGAAACGGTGATCGCCGGCATCGGTCAGGGCTACCTGCTGGTTACCCCACTCCAGCTGGCGCACGTGGCGGCGACTACTGCGGCGCGCGGCCAGCGCTTTCAGCCCATGCTGGTCAAAGCGCTGCGGAATCCCGCCACTGGAACCCTCGAATACGAGGCGCCGACGCCCCTGCCCCCGGTTCCCGAGCAGGACAGTGCGTGGTGGGATGCGATCATTGAAGGCATGCACGGTGTCATGCAGGGGCCGCGCGGCACCGCACGGGGTGTCGGTCTGAGCGCCCCCTACCCGATGGCCGGCAAGAGCGGCACGGCCCAGGTCTTCACCATTGGCCAGAAGGAAAAATACGTCGCGAAGGACGTCGCGGAACGTCGTCGCGATCACGCGTTGTTCATTGCCTTTGCGCCCATCGCCGAGCCCCGTATTGCGGTAGCAGTAATCATTGAAAACGGTGAAAGCGGCAGTAAGGCTGCCGCGCCCATCGCCCGTGCCGTCATCGATGCCTACCTGAAGACCACCACCTGAGCGCTGCCATGAACACTCCCCAACTCAACATCAGCCTGGGACCCCGCAGCAGGGTCGAGCAGGGTCTGCTCGCCAGGGTCCTGCGTTTCCTCCATCTGGACGGCTGGCTGCTGGTCGGGATCGCCGGCGTGCTGATGGTCAGCCTCCTGGCCCTCTACAGCGCCGAAGGCCAGCAGCTCAAAGAGCTGTTCGATCAGGTAGTCCGCATGCTGATTGCCTTCGGCGCGCTGCTCTTCATGGCGCAGATCAGCCCCAGCTGGCTGCGGCGTGGTTCTCCACTGGTGTACGGTCTGGGCCTCGTGCTGCTCATCCTCGTACTGGTCACGGGGGACATCGGCAAGGGCGCCCAGCGCTGGCTCGACCTCGGTATCCGCTTTCAGCCCTCCGAGATCATGAAGCTGGGCGTGCCGCTGACCCTCTGCTGGCTGCTGCACGAACGGCCGCTGCCACCGTCCTTCGGTGTCTTGCTGCTCGTCGTCCTGATCGTCTTTCTGCCGACCGGGATGATCGCCGTACAGCCTGACCTCGGCACTGCCATTCTGATCGTGCTCTCTGGCGCTGTTGCGATCTTTCTTGCAGGCCTCGGTTGGCGCTACATCCTGTCCATCGTCGCACTCGCAGGTGCAGCGATGCCGGCGCTCTGGCTCGTCATGCACGACTACCAGCGGAAACGCATCCTGACCCTCCTCGACCCGGCCAGTGATCCGCTGGGTGCCGGCTATCACATCATCCAGTCGAAGATCGCCATCGGCTCGGGGGGGGTATTTGGCAAGGGCTGGCTGAACGGGACTCAGGGCCAGCTTGAGTTCCTGCCGGAGCGTCACACCGATTTTATTTTCGCCGTGATCGGTGAAGAATTCGGCCTGATGGGTGGCACGGCCCTGCTATTGCTCTACCTGCTGATCGTGGGACGCGGGCTGTACATCGCCGCCAGTGCCCCGGACACCTTCTCGCGCCTGCTGGCAGGCACCCTCAGCATTACCTTCTTCTTTTACGTCTTCGTTAATACCGCGATGGTCATGGGCTTGATCCCGGTGGTCGGCGTCCCGTTACCGCTGGTCAGTGCCGGCGGCACATCCATGGTGACCCTGATGGCAGGTTTCGGTATTCTGATGTCCATCCAGACCCACCGAAAGCTAGTGGCTCGATGACCCCGACCCCGTTCGGCCGGAGGCGAGCAGCGGCCAATATTGCCGCGATGTTCGTCATCCCGGTTGCCTGCCTGCTGACCTCACCGCCGGCCCGGAGCCTCGACGTGAGCCGTCCCGACGTGCAGGCCTTCATTGGGGAGCTGGTAAAGAAGGACGGCTTCGAGCAGCCCTATGTCACAGCGGTGTTCGGCAAAATCGAATCGAAGCAGGGCATCCTCGACGCCATGGGCCGGCCGGCGGAGAAGGTCAAGAGCTGGCCCGACTACCGGAATATTTTCATTACGCCGCGCCGGATCAGCGCGGGCGTGGATTTCTTCCGCGAACACGAAGTACGGCTCCGGCAGATCAGCACCCGTACCGGCGTGCCTGCTGAAATCATTGCGGCCATCCTCGGCGTCGAAACCTTCTACGGCACCCGCACGGGAAGTTTCCGCGCCGTCGACGCACTGGCAACGCTGGCATTCGACTACCCACCGCGCAGCACCTTCTTCCGCAGTGAGCTGCGGCAGCTGTTCCTGCTGGCCAGGGAGGAGCAACTGGACATTGGTGGTCTCCTTGGCTCCTACGCGGGCGCACTCGGGCCGCCCCAGTTTATCCCGAGCAGCTACCGGAACTTTGCGGTGGATGGCAATGGTGACGGTCGCCGGGACCTGTTCGGGAACTGGGACGACATCATGGCCAGCGTGGCCAACTATTTCGCAGTGCATAACTGGCAGCCCGGCCAGCCAATTGCAACCCGCGCGGAATTTGCGCGCAATGCGGTTCGCCCGACAGGGCCAACGGAACTGGTACTCAAGGATACGGTCGGTTCACTGACACGCCAGCACGTGCAGTTCTCGACGGACCTCCCCGACACCGCACCAGCCCTGCTGGTGACACTTCCACTTGGGGACGGCAACGAATACTGGGTGGGTTTCCAGAACTACTATGCAATCACGCGCTACAACCGCAGCACCATGTACGCCCTCGCCGTCTTCCAGTTAAGCGAGGCCATTGAGGCCGGGACCCACGCGCCTACGGGCGATCTCTTGCCACCGGTCGCCGGCGCGGTCAGTGAGTAAGCTGGCATGAACAGACGAATAGGCGCGCGGGTGGTCCTGCTTGCGGCGTGCTTGCTGCTGGCCGGCTGCATCCCGGCGCGCTGGCCGGCCGGGCCGGAAAGCCAGCCCGAGGCCCTGCCCGCCCCGCTCCCGAGAGTATCGTCCAGCCCGCGGCCCCCGGCCGTCGCCCCGACACCCGCACCAGCTCCAGGACCGGGGCCCCAGGGCAGTGTTGTCAGCCCGGCACCCGGCGCCGCCCAGGTACCACGCGCGGGCAATCCACCCTTCTACGAGGTGTTCGGCGAGCGGTACTTTGTCATGCCAAGCAGTGACGGCTACCGCGAGCAGGGCATAGCGTCCTGGTATGGCGCCCAGTTCCACGGCCGGCGCACGTCGAGTGGTGCGGTATACAACATGCACGCCCTCACCGCCGCTCACAAGACACTGCCACTGCCTTCCGTCGTGCGGGTCACGAATATCGACACCGGGGAGAGCGTGGTCGTGACCGTCAATGACCGGGGTCCGTTCGTCAAGGACCGGATTATTGACCTGAGCTACGCGGCAGCGAAGGCGCTCGGCATCGTCAAGTCGGGTACGGGTACTGTAGAGGTCCAGGCCATCGGCACTACCCCAGAGAGCCCGCGCCAGGTTACGGCACAGCGGCTCTTTCTGCAGGTGGGCGCGTTCAGCGACGAGGTCAACGCCGCCCGGCTCAAGACCAGCCTCGAGTCGAATGGTGTCAACGGCGTTGTCATCCGCTACGATGACGGGGTTTTACCGGGGCTATACCGCGTTCGAATCGGACCCCTCGAGGGTTCGGGAGCCTACGACGACGTGGCATTGCGAGTAGCGGCGTTAGGTATCGCAAGCCCCCGGCTCGTCACAGAGCCTCCGTCTGACCCGTAGGAGCGCCTTCAGGCGCGAAATGGGGACATG